>NZ_RYYA01000006.1:0-135207 GCF_004378835.1 Campylobacter sp. CH246 | reverse complement strand
TAGAATCGTGTTTAAAAAAGAGTTTGTTACTGGTTAGGGTTTTTAGAGAGAATAGGGTGTTTTTAGGGGTTTGGAAATACTAGAAGGATAAAATTTAAAATTTTCTAAGTTAAAATTACGCAGAATATATTAGCAATATTTTTGAAAAGATGTCGAAAATTTGAAGGCATCAAAATGGATTTTATAAAATTTCTTAATCATTTTCAACCCATATCTAAATCTTCTCAGCAAGCTAGTGTATATAAATCTTTTAAGTTGAATTTAAAACCAAAGACTCTTAATGAAAAAGACGAAAATTCCTCTTCATTTCAAGAGCAAAAAACAGATGTAGCTCAAACTATGCTTCAAAGATTAGAAGATGAAAAATTTTTCAATCAAAAGGTAAGTGATAAAGTAAAAAAGCTGAAAGAGGTATGACTACTATATATTTTAGAGGTTCTATTACAAATAAACTCGTTCGTAGTGCTTTAAGTTCAACAGCTATTAATAAGTTGGAGATTGAATTTGACAAAGAAGATATGACTAAAAGACTTGATGGATCATATATATTAAGTGGAAAAGTTGAAAATTTCGTGGCTGGATGGTATGCTGATATAGTAGCTAGCGATAGAAATAATGATGGATATTTAGAAGATTGTGAGCTTGAAGATACGAAAAGTGGTTTTGTAGCACAGGAAACAAATTTAGGACTTTTTGTGCAATCTTATACACAATTAAATGGTAGTGTAGATACTCTATTTGGTTTTGAAAAAGATTTTAGAGAAATGCGTCCAGATGATACTAAAGATACAGATTATGCTGGTAGAACTATAGGTTTAGAGCTTGATAAAATGATAAGAAAAGATGGAGATTTTAATGGAGAGCTTAGTTTTAGCGAAACTGGCATGCAAGCAGTAAAAACCAAAGCTCCAAATTCTGGATGGACTGAAAGTGTAGGTATATTAACTTTAACTAAATTTGATCAAGCTAATACAATAGAAATTAAAGATATCTTAGATAAATTATGTAAAGGCGTAAAAATGATGATTTAAGTGAAGATGAAAAATCTCTACTTAAAATGCAATTATCTGATAAAATTTTTGATGAAGTTGAAGATAAAGAAACTGGGAATAAAAAACTTGTTTTTAATCCGGATAAATTTAAAATTTTCTATGAAGGTTTTGTGGATTTATTTAAACAAAGAAGTGCAAAAATGCTAGGTTTAAAACCTAAAGATGCAACTAAACTTAATTATGACAATCTTGGTGAAATTATCAACGAAATGAAGCAAACTTATTTTGATATAAATTCTATGAGTTATGGAAAAATAGCTGATTTAATTAAAATTTGGGCTTAGTTTTTATAATTATCTTATAAAGTGTATTGTTTTTTTTATTTTGATATATTGTATTCTTATAAAAAAGTAACTAATAAAAGTTTAGCCATATAGACTAAATAAAATTAAGTATATTTTTTTATATTTATACTTGACAAAATAACACTCAATGTTGTATAATACTTCTAGCAATCAAAAAATAGAGTGCTAAAAATTTAAGGAAAGAGCTATGAAAAGCCGAGATAAAAAGGATTTGATTTTAGATTCTATCATTCAAACTTATCTTTTAGATAATGTTCCTATTGGTTCAAATGAATTGAATTTAAATCTTTGTATCCCTGCTTCAACTATACGCGTCTATCTTAAAAGGCTTAGCGACGAGGGTTTGATCACTCAGCTTCATATAAGTAGTGGTAGAATTCCTACTATTTTGACAATGCAAAATTACTGGCAAAGTTTTTGGAAAAAAGAACAAGATCAAGATATCAATATCAAAAGTGAGAATTTTTTAAAAGAGTTGAGTAAAGAATTTGAAATTTATTGTCTTGTTTATGGTGGTAGAAGCTTAGTACTTAAAGAAGTACTTGATCTAAATGCTAAGTTTATAGTACTTGATTTTAAAGAAGAAGAGCTCGTTTTAAAATATGAAAAAGAAGCATGGAATTTTTTACAAAGTCTTATAGGATTGGATCTTTTTAGTATAGAAAAAATAGCTTTGAGAGTTCATTTTATAGATCTTGTAGAAAAAATAGCTAGCTTAAGACAAAATTTGATTTGCTATAGAAGCAATGAAGAAAGAGCTTATCAAATTTATCAAAATGATGAATTTGTTAAGCTCTTAGATTGTGGAGTTCATCGTTATTTTAAAGAAAGTCTTGAATTTGAACCTTTATTTAAAGAAGGTTTTATGGGGCTTAAGGTGGATGCGCAGTTTTTGGGCGAAGATGTAAATATTATCTTAGCAGGTAGTGTTTATACGGATTATAAAAAAATATTACAATACATAAAGGAGGCGGCGTGAGCGAGCAAAAGCAAGAATTTGAAAATGAAAACGCAGAAAATTCTGAACATTTGCAAGATGAGAATTTGCAAAATATCGAAGATGTTGAGCAAAACAGATTGCAAAAAGACTATGATGAATTAAAAGACAAATATATGCGTGCAAACGCTGAATTTGAAAATATTAAAAAAAGAATGGAAAAAGAAAAGCTAAGTGCTATGGCTTATGCAAATGAAAGCTTTGCAAAGGATTTACTTGATGTTTTAGATGCTTTAGAAGCAGCTATCAATGTCGAATGCCATGATGAAATTAGCTTAAAAATCAAAGAAGGAGTGCAAAACACTTTAGATTTGTTTCTTAAAAAACTTGAAAAGCATGGAGTGGCTCTTATTAAAGAAGAAAAAGAGTTCGATCCAAATTTACATGAGGCAATGTTTCATGTAGATAGTGAAAATCATCAAAGTGGTGAAGTGGTTACCGTGCTTCAAAAAGGCTATAAAATAGCCGATCGCGTAATCCGCCCAACCAAAGTTAGTGTAGCAAAATAAATTTTAATAAAAAGGATAAAAAATGAGTAAAGTTATAGGTATAGATTTAGGAACAACCAATTCTTGTGTTGCTGTGTATGAACGCGGCGAAAGTAAAGTAATCCCAAACAAAGAAGGTAAAAATACAACTCCTTCTGTGGTAGCTTTTACAGATAAAGGCGAGGTTTTAGTAGGAGATAGTGCAAAACGCCAAGCGGTAACTAACCCTGAAAAAACTATTTATTCTATTAAAAGAATTATGGGTTTGATGATCAATGAAGACGCGGCTAAAGAAGCTAAAAACAGACTTCCTTATCATATCACTGAAAGAAATGGTGCTTGTGCGATTGAAATCGCAGGTAAAATTTATACTCCGCAAGAAATTTCAGCAAAAGTTTTAATGAAACTAAAAGAAGATGCTGAAGCTTTCTTAGGCGAGAGTGTTGTAGATGCGGTTATTACTGTACCTGCATATTTTAACGATGCACAAAGAAAAGCGACAAAAGAAGCAGGAACGATAGCAGGACTTAATGTATTAAGAATTATCAATGAACCTACTTCAGCAGCTCTAGCTTATGGACTTGATAAAAAAGATAGTGAAAAAATCGTGGTTTATGATTTAGGTGGGGGAACTTTTGACGTTACTGTGCTTGAAACTGGCGATAATGTAGTAGAAGTTTTAGCAACAGGTGGTAATGCTTTCTTAGGGGGTGATGATTTTGATAATAAACTTATAGATTTTCTAGCTAATGAATTTAAAGATGAAACAGGCATAGATCTTAAAAATGATGTTATGGCTTTACAACGCTTGAAAGAAGCAGCAGAAAACGCTAAAAAAGAATTAAGTTCAGCTAATGAAACTGAAATTAATTTACCATTTATCACAGCAGATGCAAGTGGGCCAAAACATTTGGTTAAAAAACTTACTAGAGCTAAATTTGAAGGTATGATTGATTCTTTAGTAGCTGAAACCATCACTAAAATCAATGAAGTAGTAAGCGATGCAGGGCTTAAAAAAGATGAGATCAAAGAAATTGTTATGGTAGGGGGTTCTACTCGTGTTCCTTTAGTGCAAGAAGAAGTGAAAAAAGCTTTTAATAAAGATCTTAATAAGTCTGTAAATCCTGATGAAGTTGTGGCTATTGGTGCGGCGATTCAAGGTGCGGTTATAAAAGGTGATGTAAAAGATGTGCTTTTACTTGATGTTACTCCGCTCTCTTTGGGTATAGAAACTCTAGGCGGGGTAATGACTAAGATTATCGAAAAAGGCACAACTATCCCAACTAAAAAAGAGCAAGTTTTCTCAACCGCTGAAGATAATCAAAGTGCTGTAACTATCAATGTTTTACAAGGGGAAAGAGAATTTAGTCGTGATAATAAATCTTTAGGAAATTTTAATCTTGAAGGAATTCCACCAGCACCACGCGGTATGCCGCAAATCGAAGTTACTTTTGATATTGATGCAAATGGTATTTTAACTGTTAGTGCAAAAGATAAAGCAACAGGTAAGGCTCAAGAGATCAAAATCACAGGTTCAAGCGGACTTAGCGAAGAAGAAATTAACAACATGGTAAAAGATGCTGAACTTCACAAAGAAGAAGATAAAAAACGCAAAGAAGCTGTAGATGCTAGAAATGCAGCTGATAGCTTG
This sequence comes from Campylobacter sp. CH246, assembly GCF_004378835.1. Classification (NCBI taxonomy): domain Bacteria; kingdom Pseudomonadati; phylum Campylobacterota; class Epsilonproteobacteria; order Campylobacterales; family Campylobacteraceae; genus Campylobacter; species Campylobacter sp. CH246. The sequence continues at coordinate 130,714 of NZ_RYYA01000006.1, read as the reverse complement.
GCTCATCAAGTAGAAAAATCTTTAAGTGAGTTGGGTGAAAAAGTTGCTGCTGCTGATAAAGAAAATATCCAAAAAGCTCTTGATGATTTGCGCGAGACTTTGAAAAATCAAAATGCAAGCAAAGAAGAGATTGAAAGCAAAATGAAAGCTTTAAGCGAAGTTTCTCATAAATTAGCTGAAAACATGTATAAAAAAGATGAGCCAAATGCAGCGAACGATAAAAAGAAAAAAGATGACGATGTAATCGACGCTGAAGTTGAGTAATCTTCCAAAATCTCCATTCAAGCCTTTTTAAAAGGCTTGAACTCAATTCTATTTTATCTTATTTAATTTTTAAAAATTTTTTAGTAGTGATTTTATATAATATATTATTAATAAAAATATAAGGAACACATCATGGAACAAAGCCAATTCCAGCCCATTGTCAACTTTATATGGAGTGTGGCAGATGATTTGCTTCGTGAAGTTTATGTGAAGGGCAAATACCGCGATGTTATCTTACCCATGACAATCATAAGAAGAATTGATGCGGTTTTAGAGCCTACAAAAGATAAAGTTCTCGAAACTTACGACACTTATAAAGATAAATTTGAAAATTTAGATTTTATACTAGGTGGAAAACAAGGAAACAACCTAGGCTTTTCTAATTATTCTAAATTTAACCTACAAACCCTTCTAAACGATCCAAAAAACATAAGAATAAATTTCGAAAATTATCTTGATTGTTTTAGTGAAAATATCAAAGATATCATTTTAAAATTTAAATTCAAAAACCAACTCGATACCCTAGAAGAATCCAATATACTTTTTGGTGTTATAGAAAGATTTTGCTCACCTAAGGTAAATTTCGGTATAGAAGATATTTTAGATGAAAAAGGTAATGTTATCCATAAAGGCTTGAGTAATCTTGGCATGGGGTATGTTTTTGAAGAGCTTATCCGTAAATTTAACGAAGAAAATAATGAAGAAGCCGGAGAGCACTTTACCCCAAGAGAGATTATAGAGCTTATGACTCATCTTGTATTTTTGCCTGTAAAAGAGCAGATCAAACAAGGAACATGGCTTATTTATGATAATGCTTGTGGAAGTGGTGGTATGCTAACAGAATCAAAAGAATTCATCACAGATCCTGAAGGACTTATACAGTCAAAGGCAAATATTTATCTTTACGGACAAGAAATCAACCCTGAAACTTATGCTATATGCAAAGCAGATATGTTAATAAAGGGCGAAGATCCAGATCATATAAAATTTGGTTCTACCTTAAGCAATGATCAACAAAACTTACAATTTGATTTCATGCTTAGCAATCCGCCTTATGGTAAGTCTTGGGAAAATGATCAAAAAATTTTAGGCGTAGAAAAGAAAGGCTCAAATTCAACTTGCAATGACCCAAGATTTAGCGTAGGTATCACAAGCAAAAGCGATGGGCAAATGATGTTTTTACTCAATATGCTTAGCAAGATGAAGTTTGACACCCCTTTGGGTTCTCGTATCGCAAGCGTGCATAATGGAAGCTCGCTTTTTAACTCAGATAGCGGTATGGTAGCTATAAGAAAGCATATCATAGAAAACGACTATCTTGAAGCTATAGTCGCCCTACCTACTAATATGTTTTATAACACCGGTATTCCTACTTTTATATGGATCATCACCAACAAAAAGCCAGAACACAAAAAAGGCAAAGTCCAGCTTATAAACGCTACAAATGAAGAGTATTTTTCAAAAATGAAAAAGTCTTTAGGCTCTAAACAAAATGAAATGACTAAAGAACATATAGAAAAAATCACTAAATTATTTTTAGAAAATGCAAGCAACAAAGATTGCAAGATTTTGGATAATGAAGACTTTGGCTATACTAAAATCATCATAGAAAAACCAAAAAGCATAGAAGCTTTAAAAGATGATGAAAAATTTGCAAAACTCAAAGACAAAGATAAAATTTTAGAAAAATTAGAACAATTAGAACAAAATCTACAAGACTTTAAAAACAGAGAAGAATTTATCAAATTTTTAGGTGTAAAGCTTAAAAAAAGCGAAGAAAATCTCATCATTGATAGCGATAAAACTAACAATACTGAAAAAATTCCACTCAAAACAGACATACAAAACTACTATGACACAGAAGTAAAGCCTTATGTAGCAAACTCTTGGATAGCGTGGGAGAGTGCAAGTGTGGGCTATGAAATACTTTTTAACAAATACTTTTATATCTATACTCCACCAAGAAAACTAGAAGAAATAAACAGCGAATTAGAAAATCTAGAAAAAGAAGTGCAAGATCTTTTAAAAGAGATCATGCAATGAAAAATTTCAAAGATAGTGACATAGAATGGCTTGGGGAAATTCCGGAGCATTGGAAGTTGATTAAGTGTAAAAATTTTTTTGTTTTAAAGAGTATACCTATAGGTGATTTGTGGAATAAAACAAAATTACTATCATTAACTTTAAATGGAGTTATAGAAAGAGATATTAATAATCCGGAAGGAAAATTTCCAAGTGATTTTTCTACTTATCAGATAGTTAAAGAAGGCGATTTAATTTTTTGTCTTTTTGATGTAGCAGAAACCCCTAGAATTATAGGATTATCAAAATTAAATGGAATGATTACTAGTGCTTATACTATATTTGAGATTAAAAATCAAGAAAAACGATTTTTAGAATATTTCTTTATTGACCTTGATAACAGAAAAAATCTTAAATTTTTATATAGAGGTTTAAGAAATACAATATCAAAAGAAGATTTACTGAATCTTAAAATTCCACTTCCACCACTAAAAGAGCAAGAGCAAATTGCAAATTTTTTAGATTCTGAAATTTCTAAAATAGATAAAATCATAGAAAAAATCAAAAAACAAATAGAACTCATAAAAGAATACAAAACCATACTCATAAACCAAGCCGTATGCGGTAGGATTAGTTTATAAAAGGAGAAAAGATGAGAATTAAAGAAATTCAAATTAAAAATTTTAAAAGATTTGATAATTTGATTATTAAAGGCACTGAACAATCTAAATTAGTTGCGTTAGTCGGTCCTAATGGAAGTGGAAAATCATCAATCTTGGAAGCTTGCAACACATGGCAAAAAAGTAAAAGATGGAATATTATAGATACAACGTATCATAATAAATATTTGAATATAGGTCATCAAATTGATATAATTTTTAATCAAGATTTACCTCATGATTATAATTATCAAAAGCTAATGCATTTTAGAAGTGCTCATAGAAATGAAGCAGATTTTACAGTTGAGCAATTTTCAAAAATGAGCAAACCCTATGAAAGTTTAAAACTCAGAAAAATTATAGATAATGATACTTCTGTTTCTGATAATTTTAAAAGATTAGTTGGAATGACGGTATCTGATTTATATAATAATGAGAACTCTGAAATATTAGTAAAAGATTTAAAAGAAAGATTATTGGGTAAATTAAGAAAATCTATGAAAAATATTTTTGATGATTTGATTCTAGAAGGAATAACAAATCCTTTTGAAAATGGTAGTTTTTATTTTAAAAAAGGAAAAGTAGAAAAATTTCATTATAAAAATTTATCATCAGGAGAAAAATCAGCTTTTGATTTATTATTAGATTTGGTTTTAAAAATAGAATATTTTGAAGATGGGATTATTTTCATTGATGAACCAGAAACTCATATGCACACTTCATTACAGTCAAAACTAATTGAAGAAATTTATAATATTATTCCAGATAATAATCAGCTATGGATTACAACACATTCTTTAGGAATATTGCAAAAAATAAAAGAATTAATTGCATGCAAAAATCAAGATATATCTATTATTGATTTTTCGGAACAAAATTTTGATGAAGAAATAGTATTAGAACCTTGTAATATTGACAATATAATTTGGGAAAAATTTTTATCTTTTACTATTGGAAATTTATCAAATTTTATAGCACCAGAAATTATAATTTTTTGCGAAGGAAATTTATGTGGTGAAAAAAGAAAAAATTTTGACGCTGAAATTTATAATAATATTTTTAATAAAAAATATCCAAAAGTTACTTTTATAGCTGGTGGTAATTGTGAAGATTTGAAAAAAGATGATAATCAAAGTGTAAAACTACTAGAATACATACTGCCAAAAACTAAAATTATTAAATTAATTGATAGAGATACACATACAGATGAAGAAATTAAAGATCTTAATAATCAAAATATAATCGTTTTGAACAAAGCAAATTTGGAAACATATTTATTAGATGATGAAATTTTAGAACTTTTTTGTCAAAATAATTTTACTGATTATTTAAAAGTACTTGAACAAATAAAACAAATAAAACAAAATGATATACATGATCTTAAAAAAGTACGAGGAGAAATTTTTAATGCTTTAAAGAATCAATTTAAATCAGAAGGTAAAACCTATTATATTGGAAGTAATGCTGATGGTTTTTTAAAATCGACATTATGTAAATATATTACAGAAGATACTAAAATTTATAAAGAATTAGAAAATATTATTTTTGGAAAAAACAATGACTAACTACACAGAAAAGAGGCTTGAAGATTTCATAGAATCATATTTGTTAGAAAACCATGCCTATATCAAAAGAACAAATGAAAATTACGATAAAAATTTATGTTTAGATGTAGAGCTTTTTGAAAATTTTTTACAAGCTACGCAAAGTGTAGCACTTGAAGAGCTTAAAAAGCGTTGTGGGCAAAACTATAAAAAAGAACTTTTTGATCGTATTTTCTCACAGATCAAAACTAAAGGCATAGTCAAAGCCTTGCAAGGCTATGTAGAGATCAAAGGTATCAAAATTTACCTAGCCTTTGCCAAGCCAAATACCAATGCAAACGAAGAAAGTGTGAAAAAATACGAGCAAAACACCCTTTCTATCATACGCCAGCTTTACTATAGCACGCAAAATAAAAACTCCCTTGATATGGTGATCTTTTTAAATGGCTTACCTCTTATCACCATAGAGCTTAAAAACCATTTCACCGGACAAAATGTCTTTCATGCTATAGAGCAATACAAAAAAGATAGAAACCCAAAAGAAGCTATATTTAACTATACGATAGTGCATTTTGCGCTAGATCATGATCTTTGTTACATGAGTACGAAATTAGATCAAGATGCGACTACATTTTTACCTTTTAACCTTGGTTTAAATAATGGTAGTGGCAAAATAGGCCTAGCAAATGGAGCAGGTAATCCACCAAGTGATGGTATAAAAACAGCTTATTTGTGGGAGAAAATCTTTAAAAAAGATACTTTGCTAAATTTATTTTTTAATTTTGTGCAAGTTGTAAAAAAGAAAAATGAAGAAATCATCATATTTCCTAGATACCATCAATTCGATGTAGTAGAAAAGCTACTCGCCCATGCAAAAGAAAACGGCACAGGGCAACGCTACTTGATCCAGCATAGTGCAGGAAGTGGCAAGAGTAATTCTATATCTTGGCTTGCACATAATCTCGTAAGCTTGCATAGACTTGAAAAAAATATCTTTGATTCTATCATCGTAGTAACCGATAGAAAAGTGCTTGATAGTCAAATAAGAGAAAATGTAAAATCCTTTTCGCAGACAAAAAATTTAGTAGAAGCTATCACTCATGGAAGCAAACAGCTTAAAAATGCTTTAGAAGAAGGTAAGAAAATCATCATCACAACCATACAAAAATTTCCTTTTATTTTAGATGAAATCAAAACTTTAAAAAGCAAAACTTTTGCTATCATTATCGATGAAGCTCATTCAAGTCAAAGCGGAAGCAATGCTCAAAAAATGGCAGAAGCCATAAGGGATAAAAGCGGCGATGAAAGTCAAAATTTAGATGATGAAATTTTAGAAATCATAAAAAATAAAAAACTCCAAAGTAATGCTTCTTATTTTGCATTTACCGCTACGCCTAAGCCAAAAACCTTAGAAATGTTTGGTATGCCTTGTGATGTTAATGGAGAACAAAGGTTTATCCCTTTTCATCTTTACTCGATGAAACAAGCCATAGAAGAAGGATTTATACTTGATGTACTAAAAGGTTATGCAACCTATAAAAGTTACTATAAAATCATATCTTGTACAAATGATAATCCAAAATACGATAAAAAAAGAGCAAGCGCAAAACTAAAAGCTTATGTACAAAACAATATCAAAACAATCGAACAAAAATCACAAATCATGTGTGAGCATTTTTTTCAAAATAGCTTTAAAAAGATAAATGGTAAAGCAAAAGCTATGATTGTAACAAGCTCAAGAGAAAATGCCGTGAAATATTATCTTGTTTTTAGGGAATATTTAAGAAAAAATTATCCACATTTTAAAGCCATTGTAGCTTTTTCAGGTGAAGTAAATTTAGAAGGTGAAATTTATAGCGAAAGTGCTTTAAATGGTTTTGCGGAAAATGTTTTAAAAGATGAGTTTAAAAAAGATGAGTATCGTTTTTTAATCGTTGCGGAAAAATACCAAACCGGATTTGATGAGCCATTATTACATACTATGTATGTGGATAAAGCATTAAGTGGGGTAAGTGCAGTACAAACTCTATCAAGACTAAACCGAACTTGCAAAAACAAAGAAAACACTTTTGTGCTAGATTTTGTAAATACTCATGAAGATATAGCAAAATCTTTTAGTGTGTTTTATGAGCAAACTTATTTAAGTGAAGCCACAGATGATAATAGAATTTTTGATTTAAAGGCAAATCTAAATGAGTATGAAATTTATACCCAAGAAGAAATAGATGATTTTACAAATGCTATTTTAAGAAAAGAAAAAGAAAATATCATTCATGCAAAATTGGACATAATGCTAGATAGATTTAATCAAAAAAGTGATGATGAAAAATTGGATTTTTATAATAAAGCAAAAACTTATCTTAAAGAGTATTCTTTTTTAGCTCAAATATTGCCTTATGAAGACATAGAGCTTGAAAAACTCTATATATTGCTTAAAAAACTTGCTAGTAAGATCATCTTGCCTAAATCAGAGGATTTAGCCAAAGGAATTTTAGATAATGTGGATTTTGATAGTTATCGCTTACAACTTGATAAAACACAAGATATCATTTTGCAAGGAAATGGAGAGCTAAAGCCTTCATTTGCAGATGGTTCGAGCAAAAGTGTTGAAGCTGAATTAGAAGAACTTTTAAACATCATCAAAGATTTTAATAACAAATACACAAATATAGACTTTAATGAAAGCGATAGAATCGCTAAAATCTTATACGATATAAAAGATGATATAGCAAAAAATGAAAGAATACGTGAAACTTTTAGCAAATCCGATATGCAAAATTCTCGTATCGAGTTCGATGCACTTTTAAAAGATAAAATTCAAGATATCTTGGAGTTAAATTTAGAACTTTTTAAACAATTTAATCAAAATATAGAATTTAAAGACAAGATAGCAAATACCATGTTTAATATGGTTTGTAATGATTTTTAAAGTATAAAGTTGTCAAAAAAAAGGATAAATGTTTGTGAGTGTAGATTTTTTTAAAACCTTTGATATTTCTAATGCACAACGATCAAAAGCTAAAAAAGTGCAGGGTAAAAAATATGAAATTTTTCTTAATGAAAATGAGCAAAGTCTTATAACTCCTAAAGTGTCTTTTAAAGAAATTTTGAGATATTATTATCTTTACCCAAAAAATGCCATTCCTTCTTTTAAATTACCTTTTTTTAAGCCTGATTTGAGTGATTTTAGCACCCCACATATTACTTGGCTTGGACATTCTTCGCTTTTTATAAGTTTTAAAGAATATAAAATTTTGATCGATCCTGTTTTTAACACTCATGCTTCGCCTATTTCTTTTATCAATAAGGCTTTTAAAAATGCTCCTGTTTATAATGTAAATGATTTTAATGAAATTTTTGCTGTGATTATTACGCATTCGCATTTTGATCATTTAGATGCTAAGAGTGTAAAAGTTTTAAAAGATAAGGCTAAATTTTTTATCACTCCTTTAAAAGTGGGAAATTATCTAAAAAGCTATGGGGTGAGTGAGAAAAAAATCATAGAGCTTGATTGGTGGAATGGAATAGAATTTGATGATTTAAAAATCATTGCAACACCTGCACAGCACAGTTCAAGTAGGGGAGATGGTAAAAACAAAACTCTTTGGGCTTCTTTTGTGATGGAATTTTTAAGTGTAGATAAAAGAGTGTTTTTTAGTGCAGATGGAGGGTATTTTACACATTTTAAAAAAATAGGTGAGTATTTTGGAGGTTTTGACCTAGCTTGTCTTGAAAGCGGACAATTTAATATCGCTTGGCCATATTCACATTCTTTTCCTGATCAAATTTTAAAAGAAGCGAAAGATCTTAATGCAAAAGCTGTCATGCCTATACATTGGGGGAGATTTTTAGCAGGAACTCATGCGTGGAATGAAGTGGTAAAATTTCTTTATGAAAATTTAGATTTACCCCTTATCACACCAAAAATGGGTGAGGCTTATGAAATAGGGGTTAAGTTTAAACAGGATTTTTGGTGGAAAGAAGGATAAATTAACACAAGTTTATAATTTATATTTTGGTTTTTGTTATAGTTTTATAAAACTAAAAAAGGAGATTTTGTGAAAATCATTCAATGGAATAGGGCGGAATTTAGCCCAAAAGAAGTGAAAATCAATGTTTTAATTGACAATGAAAAAGGTAAAGAAATTCAAATTTTATTAGCTAAAGATAGTGTGATGAAAGAGCATAAAGCTCCTTTTGCTATACATGTTCAAGTTTTAAGTGGTAAAATTTGGTTTGAAGTGGAAAAGGAAAAATTTGAATTAAATGCTTTAGATATGATAAGCCTAGAGGCAAATGTAGCGCATTCTTTAGGTGGATTAGAAAATTCTATAATAAGATTGAGTTTAAATAAATCAGATAGTATTCAAAGAGTAAATGCTGTGCTTAAAAAGCCTTAAAGTAATTTTAAGGCTTTAGGGCTTAATAAGAAGCAATGAAATTTGCTATTCTTTCTAAACCTTTTTTGATAAGCTCATCGCTTGTGGCATAAGAAAGCCTAAAATATCCATCCATTCCAAAACCTATACCTGGAACAACGGCAACTTTTTCTTGTTCAAGCAATTTTTGGCAAAATTTCATAGAATCTTTTTCTATTTTTTGTATATTTACAAAAAGATAAAAAGCACCTTCTGGTTTATAAACACTGATATTTGGGATTTGTTTAAGCATATCTAAGGCTAAGTTACGGCGTTTTTCAAAGGCTTGACGCATTTTTTCTATATCTTTATCACATTCTCCATTTAAAGCAGGAATGGCCGCATGTTGAGTAATGGAGCAAATATTTGAAGTGCTTTGTCCTTGAAGTCTTTTAACGGCCGAAATTAGGGCTTTATTTTTGCTTGCCATATAGCCAAAACGCCATCCTGGCATAGCTCCACATTTACTAAGTCCGTTAATGGTCGTAGTGCGTTTTAAAGCATCTTCGCTTACACTTGCAAAAGCTACAAAATCAAAACCATCATAGCGAAGTTTTTCATACATTTCATCACTTAAAACAGTGATTTGCGTTCCTTCTAAAACTTTAGCAATTTGAGTTAATTCTTCTTTAGAATAAATCGATCCCACAGGATTTGAAGGAGAATTTAACATCAAAACCTTGGTTTTAGCTGTGATAGCTTTTTTTAATTGTTCAGCGGTAATTTTAAAGCCATTTTCTTCTAAGCCTTTTACAAATACAGGTTTTCCACCTGCAAATTTTACCATTTCAGGATAGCTTACCCAGTAAGGACTAGGGATAATCACTTCATCATCTTTTTCTACTAAACATTCTATACATTCAAAAAGAGAGTGTTTTGCACCTACATTGGTGATAATTTCGCTTGTTTCATAATCAAGATTATTATCTTTTTTAAATTTGATTTGAATAGCTTTTAATACTTCAGGAATTCCCGCAACGGCAGTGTATTTTCCACATCCTTTTTCAATAGCACTTATAGCGGCATTTTTGATAGTTTGTGGTGTGTCAAAATCAGGTTCGCCTGCTGAAAAACTAATGATATCTTCGCCTTTGGCTTTAAGTTCATTGGCAAGTGCAGTGATGGCTAAAGTGATAGATTCTTCTAAAACTTGAGATCTTTTTGTAAGCATTTTTCAATCCTTGATAATTTTTGTTTAATTTTAGCAGAAAATTGCATTTTTACAATAAATTTAATTTAAAAATGAGTTGTAAATTTCAATAAATGTGAAAATTTGTATTAATTTTTAGGAAAAATTAATACGCATAATAATACGTATAATTTTATGTATTATAGAAAATTATTATTTTTGTGATTCAAGTTGTTTTAATATAAGATTTTCAAGTTCTAAAATTTTCTTTTCTAGCTTTTCTAGTTTGTCATCGCAATTTGCATCTATAGCTCTAATATTTTTATTTTTACGCTCTTCGATAATATAAGCAGGAATTCCAACGGCAGTTAAATTTGCACCTACATTCTTAACCACTACAGCATTTGAGCCTATTTTGGCATTTTCTCCTATGGTGATATTGCCAAGCACTTTTGCGCCTGAGCCTATGATCACTCCTTTTTTTATGGTTGGATGGCGTTTAGTACCTTTTTCAAGGCTTGTTCCACCTAAAGTAACGCCTTGATAAATTAAAACATCATCTTCTATAATTGCTGTTTGACCTATAACCACTCCATTGGCATGATCTATAAAAATACGCCTTCCAAGTTCTGCTCCAGGGTGCAAATCTACTCCAGTTAGAAATTGCGAAATTCCACTAATCATTCTTGCAATACGTTTAAAATTTCTTATATAAAAAAAATGTGCAAAGCGGTAATTTACTACAGCCCACACTCCAGGGTAATTAAAAAAAAGTTCTATACAAGAATTAAAAGCTGGATCTTGTGCCTTTGGCTGAGAAAAATCTTCTTTTATAATACCCCAAAAATTCATCTAAACTCCTATGCTTTTTAAATAACCATTATCATTTAAGAAAAGATAAAGTTCCCCTAAAATATGCTTTTTTTGCTTGTCATTTACAAGCTTAGAATTACTTATGCGTTCATTAAGTATATCCATGATAGCGTGTATATCATAGTCTAAATCTTCTAAGGTATCAAGTATGGATTGTGCTTCTATAATCCCCTCAACTTCATAGCCTTTTTCATTGATACTTATAATAGCTTCAGTGGGATGAGTAAAAAGATTGTGTTTCATTCCAAGTACTTCTTGATAGGCACCTACAAGAAAAAACCCTAGAAAATAATTTTCTTTTTCTACATCTACATCGTGTAAAAATAAAGGTTTATCTTTAGAGTATGAAATTTCTCCATCGCTATCGCAGGTTATATCCCAAATACTTGCACTTCGAGTCGGTTCTTCATCTAAGCGATCAAGTGGCATGATAGGGAAATTTTGTTCTAAGCCCCAAAAATCGGGTATGCTTTGAAAGAGTGAAAAATTTACCAAATACCTTTCTTGTACTTCATCTTGTATAGCAAGTAAATCCGCAGGATTTTGCTTATCACCTAAAAGCAAGATGGCTTTTTTTGTAATCAAATGAGTTAAAATTTCAGCATTGGAACGATCTTGTAAATCCACATAGCCCAAATCAAAAAGAGTTAAAATACTTTCTAAATGATCTATGCTATCATGCAAGTATTCTAAAGCATTGGAAGGTTTTATGCTTTTATAAAGATCATAAAGCTCATCGATAAGTTTTGGATTTTGTTTTTTAAGTATGAGTTTGTTTTCTGCGTATTCTTGAGAAAAAAGTTCTAATACAGGAGCGATTAAAACAGCGTGATTGGCTGCTACAAAACGCCCACTTTCTATGAAAATATCAGGCTCTAAATCTTTTTTTTGTTCGGCTATGTTTTTTAGGATAAAAACTACATCGTTAGCATATTCTCTTAGGGTATAATTTCTACTTTTTTCATTTTTAAATTGTGAGTATTCTACAGCCAAACCACCACCAAGATTGATAGCTTTTAAATTTTTAGCCCCCATTTTTCTAAGTTCTGTGTAAATATTTCCTGCTTCGTTTAAGGCTTTTTTTAAAGGATGAATTTCAGTAATTTGTGAGCCTAGATGAAAGTGAATCATGGTGAATTGTTCTAAAAGTTTGTTTTCTTTGAGTAAGTTTACCGCTTCTATGAGTTCAGTGGATGTAAGTCCAAATTTAGAATTAATCCCACCGCTTTTTGCCCAAATTCCAACTCCAGCAGAATGCAAACGCACACGTAAGCCTATATTTGGTTTAGGTTTAAAGCGTTCTTTAGCTATGTCTATGATAGCTTCAAGTTCATTAAGTCCTTCTATGGTTAAAGTGATATTATGTCCCATTTCAGCTGCGATAAAGCCTATGTTGATAAGTTCTCTATCTTTAAAGCCATTTACGGTAATAGGTGCGCCTTCGTTATTATAAGCCATAGCGAGTAAAAGCTCTGCCTTAGAACCTGCTTCAAGTCCATAGTTATAGTCTTTTCCAAGTTTTACAAGATTTTTTACAAAACCAGGGTATTGATTGACCTTTAAAGGATAAACAGCGTTAAATCCTCCTTTATAGCCAAATTCCTTTCTTGCTTTATTGAAATTTCCGTAAATATTTTCAATTTGTTTTTGGATAAGATGGGGAAATCTTAAAAGTAAAGGCCCCTTGTATCCATCATCTCTTAATTCTTTAACTATATCAATAATAGCAGGTTTTTTCTCGTAATTGATACAAACTTTACCATTTTTGATAATGAAATTTTCATTTCCCCAAATATCAATACCATAATCCATCATAAAACCTTCTTTAAGTCTGCAATTTTAATCATTTTTTCTTCTTTTTTTGTTAAATTTTTATAAAACAAACTTTCATTTTGTGCTTCATTTTCTCCCATGCAAAGAAAAATTTCAGTATTATTTTTATCCGCGTTTTCAAGATGTTTAGCTAGTTTTCTTGCTTCATAGCTTAAAAGCACTTTATATTCTTTTCTTAAATTTGTAGCGATATGCAAAAGTTTTTGGATATAAATTTCATCCATAGCACAAAGATAAATTCCTTCTCTTTGAATCTTTTCTTCTTTTTGTTCTAAAATAGTTATAATTCTTTCTATACCCATGGCAAAACCTATACCATAGCCACTTTTTCCACCTAAATACTCTATAAGTCTATCGTAGCGTCCTCCACCTGCGATAGCAGCCTTTGCTCCTATTTCATCGCTTATAAATTCAAAAGCCGTTTTAGAATAATAATCCAAACCCCTCACAAGTTTTGAATCTAACTCAAATTTAACTCCATTATCCTTTAAAATTTGTTGCAGTGTTTCAAAATCTTTTTGGCAAGAGGTGCATAAATTATTGATTAAAAGTGGAGCATTTTCAAGCAAATTTTGACAATGCTCATTTTTACAATCTAAGACACGAATAGGATTTAAATTTTTTCTACGCAAACAATCTTCACAAAAACCTTCTTTGGAATCTAAGAATTCAACGAGCCTATCGCGGTATTTTGGCAAGCATTGTGAGCAGCCTAAAGAATTAAGTTGAAGTTTAAAATCAATACCAAGGCGTGAGAAAATTTCTACTAGCATTAAAATAATGCTTGCATCTTCATAAACATTAGGTATGCCAAGGCTTTCAACTCCAAATTGATGAAATTCTCTTAAGCGACCCTTTTGAGGTCTTTCATAACGAAACATAGAACCATGATAAAACCATCTTTTCACACTAGTGTTTTTATCGAGTTTTTTTTCTATATAGGCACGCACCACCCCAGCAGTTCCTTCAGGACGCATGCAAACATGATTTTCACCTTTATCGATAAATTCATACATTTCTTTACCTACTATATCAGAACTTTCTCCTACGCTTCTTTTAAAAAGGGTGCAAAGTTCTAAATGCGGTGTATTGATAAAAGTAAAGCCATAGTTTTTAGCTACTTCTTCGCAGGTTTTAATCACTTTTTCATAATAATATGCATCTTTATCTAATAAATCTTTCATTCCTTTTAAAGCGTTAATCATTGTAAAAATTCCTTTATTTGTTGGTGTAATTTTTCTTTACTTTCTTTTGCGTCAAGTGTTAAAATTTCTACAGAAATTTTTTCTTTTAAAAAATGAAGCACTTTTTCGAGTTTGTCCTGTACACTTAAAAAATACTCAATGCCACGTTTTTCTATACTATCTAGTTCTTTTTGACTGAGGCGTTCTTGGATAAGGTTTGCATCTCCTTTTAAAAAGATAATTTTTTGTGGAAAAAAATTTTCTAAAGCAAAACTATTTAAAGCAAAAAGCAAATCGTTTTCAAAATCTTTGGCATAAGCCATACCTGAAATAAAGCTTCTATCGCTAATAATGAGTTTGTTTTGATGGGTTTTTAAGATTTCTTCAAAATGTTGAGCACGATCAGCTAAAAAAAGCAAGAGTTCAGCTCTTTTGTTAATAGGATGAGTTTTATTAAGTAAAATTTCTCTTAAATGTTTTCCAAGTTCTGTTCCGCCAGGTTCGAGTGTGAAAATGGCATCTTTGTAAATTTCTTTTAAAAGTGAAATTTGCGTACTTTTTCCTACGCAGTCAATACCTTCAAAAACTACATACAAGATTGATCCTTTAAAAAAGGTAGAATTTCTTTTGGAACAAGAGAGCTTACATCACCCCCATGTGCTACTATAGAGCGAACAATAGAACTTGAAATAAAAGCATGTTTTAGACTTGGCATAAGATAAATGGTTTCCATATCTTCCCAAAGTGCGTGATTTGCATAGCCAATTTGCAATTCGTATTCAAAATCACTCACCGCTCTAAGTCCACGGATTATAGTATTAACTTTTAATTCTTTGGCTAAATCTACAAGTAAATTATCAAAAGCAATGATTTTAACATTTTTTAAATTTTGTGTTGCGAGCAGGGCTAGTTCTTTGCGTTTTTCTAAATCATAGCAAGGTTTTTTATGTTCACTTTTTGCTATGGCAACGATGACTTCATCAAAAATTTTTAAAGCCCGTTTTATAACATCTAAATGCCCGTTGGTAATAGGATCAAAAGTCCCAGGATATAAACAAGTCATTTTTGCTCCAATTTTTTTTAAAAATATAACAAATTTAAACTAAAAATTTTGCCATTTTTCATATAAATTGTGTTTTATTTCTAAAAGATCTAACCATTTACCTGCGATAAAATTTTCCATTTGTTCTAGATTGTTTGCTTTAGAATAGCTTGCGATAATAGGAGGGGCGATGATAACTCCCATTTGGCTAAGTTTTAACATATGTTCTAAATTTAAAGTAGAAAAAGGCATTTCACGTACCCCTAAGATGAGTTTTTTTCTTTCTTTTAGGGCTACTGCTGCAGCACGCATTAAAAGAGTGTCTGCAAAACCAGCGTGAATTTTTGCTAAACTTGAAATCGAACAAGGAGCAATGATGGTTTTTTCTATTCCAAAAGATCCACTTGCTACATTTAGACTTAAATTTTTATCATCTAAAAAATGAGTGTATTTAAAATTTTCTTGACAAATTTCTTCTAAATTTGCTTGATTTTCAGCTTTGAAGCTAAGTTTTGCACCTTGGGTTAAAATACAATAAAGTTCGCATTGATTTTCTAAATTTTTTAATAATTTTAAGCCTAAATTGACACTGCTTGAACCAGAAATTCCCAATAAAACCTTCATTGTATAATTATCCTATTTTTACCCACTACGATGCCTTGTATAACTTTACCTTCTTTGTTTTTTGCGCGAATCCTTTCGCCCATATTTGCACTTTGCAAAGCCACAAGTTCGATTAAAACATCAACATTTGCTTCGCTTAAAACCCCGATTATAGGATCATTTCGGCGTATTAAAGCTGTGGTTTTAAACATATTTGCTCTCAAAATGGTATTTTTGTTAATGTTGCTTTTAGCTACAAGATTATCCACATCATCTAAGGTTAAGGCATTTAAAGGAACTTTATCAAAATCAATTAATACGCTTTTATAGTCAAAAGCTCCAAGTTTATCTCCTCTTTTTATAGCGCGTTCGCTTTTTAAAACTTCTAAATTTGCTTGAATGAAATATCTAAAAAATACATTTTTTTGTATATTTTGCGGAGTTTTAAATTCAGCCCTTAAAAAGCCTTGTGCTTGATTAAAACGTCCATTAGCGATTCTTAGAAATTCATATTGATCAAAATCTTTAGGCAGTGATGTTATTTTTAAATCAATTTGAGAAATTATAATTTTAGGGAAATTATTTCTAAATTCTTTAGCTAGTGCTGTTTTGATTTCTTCTAAACTAGCTGCTTGGATATAATTTATCACAATAAAAAAAGTTAAAAAAATAATTTTCATTTTTATCCTAAGAATTTATAATGCAATAAATAGTATTTTAGCTTTTATAAGTTTAACAAAGCCTTTAGAAGGCTTTGTATAGAGTTAAAAAGCAGGGATAACAGAGCCTTTGTATTTTTCTATGATAAAATTTTTAATTTTATCGCTTGTTAAAATTTCCTTGATAACAAGACTTTTTTGACTTGTTTCTTCGCCTCTTCTTGCAGCTAAAACAATAGCATATAAACTATCTTTATCTTCTATAAAAATACCATCTTTTAAAGGGTTTAAACCTGCTCCAAGAGCATAGTTTGTGGTAATAATAGCCAAATCAGTATCATTTAGGGCCCTTGGAAGTTGTGCGGCTTTAAGCTCTATAAATTTAAGATTTTTTGGATTTTTACTTATGTCAATAGGGGTTTTAAGGGTGTTTTGACTTTTAAACTCTATTAAATTTGCTTTAGCTAGCAAATCAAGAGCTCTGCTTTCATTAGTAGCATCATTAGGTATAGCGATTTTAGCACCATTAGGAATGTCTTTTATATCTTTTATGGAGTTAGAATATATAGCCATAGGAACTAAAACAATAGCACCTAAAGAACTTAAATTTGTTCCTTTATGGATATTAAAATCATCTAAAAAAGGTTTATGCTGATATAAATTTGCATCCAAATCTTTCTCATTTAAAGCGATATTAGGTATATTATAGTCATTAAATTCTTTAACTATTAACTTCCAACCTTTTTCTTGAAATAAGGGTTTGGAGAAATTTAAAATTTCGGCATAAGGTGTTGGTGTTGCACCTATGATTATGGTTTTATCTGCTCCAAAACTAAGACTAATTGTAAATAAAACACTTAAAAATATTTTTTTAATATTCATCTATACTCCTAAAAAGCCGGGATTAATATATCTTTATAATGTTCATTAATGATGGCTTTAAATTTATTGCTTCTTAAAATTTCATCAATTACTTTGGTTTTTTCGCTATTTTTATCTTCTGAGTGTACCACAACATAATTTACATAAGGGCTATTTTTATCTTCCCTAAAAATAGTATCTTTACTTGGATTTAGACCGGCTCCAAGTGCGAAATTAGAATTAATTATAGCAATATCAACATCATCTAAAGCCCTTGGAAGTTGTGCAGCTTTAAGTTCTATAAATTTAAGTTTTTTTGGATTTTTGTTTATGTCCAATGGAGTTTTTAGAGTATTTTTGTTAAGCTCTATTAATTTTGCTTTCTCTAAAAGCTCTAAAGCTCTGCTTTCATTGGTGGCATCATTAGGTATAGCAACTCTAGCACCTTCTTTAAGATTTTCTAAATTTTTGATTTTTTTACTATAAACTCCTACTGGAGCTATAAGTACAGGCGTTGTTGCAATTAAATTTGAACCTTTCTTTAGGTTGTATTCTTCTAAAAAAGGTTTGTGTTGATATAAATTTGCATCAAGTTCTTTTTCCTCTAGTGCACGATTGGGCAAAATATAGTCTGAAAATTCTACTATTTTAAGCTCATACCCTTTGTTTTTAAAATCATCTTTCATTAGTTCTAGTAAGCTACCAAAAGGATTTGGAGTGGCTCCTATAGTAATGTTTTGTGCAAATAGACTAGATAAATTTAGAATGCAAGCGAGTATAATAATTTTAAATAAATTCATAAAAACTCCTTTGTATTTAAGAAAAAAGTCCCTAGGTAAGGGACAAAATTAAAAAGCAGGTAAAACAGATCCGTTGTATTTTTCTATGATAAATTGTTTGATTTTATCACTTTGTAGAGCTTGGACTAAGGCTTTGATTTTTGGATCGTTTTCATGTCCCACTCTTACAACAAGAATGTTTGCATACGGGCTTTCTTTATCTTCGATAAATACGCTATCTTTTGCAGGATTTAGATTTGCAGAGAGAGCGTAGTTGGAATTAATTACAGCAAAATCAACATCATCTAAAGCTCTTGGAAGTTGTGCTGGCTTTAATTCTACAAATTTAATTTTTTTAGGATTATCTATAATATCAAGAGGTGTTTTTAAAGCCTTATCTTTAAATTTTACCAAACCTTTTTTTGCAATAATATCTAAAGCTCTACTTTCATTGGTTGGATCATTTGGAATGGCGATTTTAACCCCTTCTTTAATATCATCTAGACTTTTATATTTCTTGGAGTAAACAGCCATAGGTTCTATGTGTATGGCAGCTACTTTGATAAGTTTGGTGCCTTTGTTTTTATTAAATTCTTCTAAATAAGGAGTATGTTGGAAAAAATTTGCATCGGCTTCTCCGTTATCAACAGCTAGATTAGGCAAAACATAATCTGTAAATTCTTTAATTTCAAGCTTATAGCCTTGTTTTTCTAAATCAGGTTTTACTTGTTCTAGGATTTCAGCATGAGGGACGGGAGTTGCTGCAACTGTGATGGTTTCTAATGCATTTGCATTAAGACTTAATGTTAAAATACTTGCTATAAATAAAGATTTGATTTTCATTTTTTTCCTTTTTAGTCATTTTGTGCTTGCTTTAATCTTAATAAATTCACTCTGACTATCAGGAAGAAGCATATAAAACTTGTTGATAGTCAGATTAATGCATCTGATACATCATTTTAATTCCTTTAATTTTTTTTAAATTTTACTTAAAAAAACTTATATTTATCTTAAGAGGAGATATAATCTCCTTATTTTTTGAAACCTTTATAAAGCAAACTTCCTAAAAATAAGATAAAAACAATTACTTGCCAAAAGAAATTTTCATCATTTTTTATATTGATAACTATGCTAAATCCAAGTAAAATCAATAGAGTGGCGATGATATATGTAGTTTTACTATTTTTGGCCCAAGTATAAAATAAATTACCTAGAATTTGAACTAACTGAACTAATATAAGTAAAATAACTACAGTTTGAATCATAACTTCTTTGTTAAATCTTTCATAACCATAGCGAATAGCGACATCTCCCAAACCTCCACCACCGACAGTTCCAGCAAGAGCAGAAAAACCAATGGTAAAGATCAAAGTTAGAGTAATTCCGCTAATTATAGCAGGAAGGGCCTCACTAAAGATAACCTTGAAGATAATTTGAATATTGCTAGCACCATAACTTTTTGCTGCTTCTATGATTCCTTTGTCTATTTCTTTAAAAGCGCTTTCAAGCATCTTTGCCAAATAAGGAGCTATTCCGATAGCTAAAGGAACTATGGCAGCATTTGTACCTATGCTTGTGCCTACTATGATTTTAGAAAGTGGTAAAAGAACAACTATAAGAATTAAAAATGGAAAGGCACGCAGTATATTTGTAATAAAATCTAAAATGCTATAAGCGATTTTATTTTCTTTAATTCCGTTTTTATCCCAAATAGCAAGTAAAATTCCAGGAATGATAGCCAATAAAAATCCAAATAGTACAGCCATTAAACTCATATAAATTGTTTCATTAAGCGCAGGTTTTAAAATGTTTTCATAATTTTCACTGAAACTTGTAATAGAACTTAAACTCACTTCTTTAATATCCTGCCAAGAAAATTCATTAAAAAATTGAGAAATTCTACTAAAAAAAGCACTGATGATAGAGATGTTTTCTTCATTCATGATGCCACCTCCCATAATACTCCACTTTTTTCTATATAATTAAGAACCTTGTCTTTATCCTTTTCATTTATATTTATAACTAAATTTCCCAAGGCTTTTCCATTAAGTTTTTCTATTTTACCCCAAACTATGTTAAAGTCTATATTTAGAGTTCTTGCCATATGAGTGATGACACTATTTTGGGCAACTTCTTTTGGAAAGTAAAGTTTGATATTAAGTCCGTGCTCAGGCAAGAAGTCGCTTTCTCCTAAAAATTCTTTCATTTTGGCATTAGGCCTTAAAAAAAGCTCATCAATTGCTCCACTTCCTATGATTTGTCCATGTTCAAGTAATAAAGCTTTTTGAGCTATGTCTTTTACTACATCCATTTCGTGAGTTACTAAAACAACAGTAATCCCAAATTCAGCATTGATTTTAGATATAAGCTCTAAAATATTTTTTGTAGTGTTTGGATCAAGAGCCGAAGTAGCTTCATCACTAAGTAAAATTTTTGGGTTTAAAGCTAAGGCTCTAGCAATAGCAACGCGTTGTTTTTGCCCCCCGCTCAGTTCTCTTGGATAGGATTTATTTTTATGATCAAGCCCTACGATTTCAAGTAAGGAATTGACTTTTTGGGCAATTTCTTTTTCGCTCATGTATTCTTTATTAAAAAGCTTGGCATGAAATTTACACTGAGTATAGTGTGTTCTTAAAGGCATAGCAACATTTTCAAATACATTTTTGCGTTCCATTAGGGCAAAATTTTGAAAGATCATCCCTATATCTTTTCTAAGCACTCTTAGCTCTTTTGATTTTTTTTGACTTAAATCTTTAATTTCTTGATCAAAGACTTTTAAACTTCCTTCTTGATAATTCTCAAGTCCATTAATACATCTTAAAAGAGTGGATTTTCCAGCTCCACTATGACCTACTATGGCGTAAATTTCACCCTTTTTAATCTCCAAAGAAACATCGTTTATCACGAGTTCCTTGCCATAATATTTTTTTAAATTTTTTATTTTTATCAAATTTTTAACCTCTTAGATTTTGAAGTTCAACTGATATTTTTTCAAGTTGAATTTTTAAATTTTCTAGAGCTTCTTTATTTTGCTCAACCACCTCTTTAGGTGCGTTAGCGATGAATTTTTCATTTGAAAGCATGGAATTAAGCTTGAAACTTTCTTTTTCAAGCTTATTTTTTTGATTTTCAAGTCTTGTTAAAATACCACTTAAATCAACATTTTCAAGCGTAATAAAAATTTCTAAATTCTCGCTAACATCACATATTGCCTTTGGTAATTTTTCTTCACTAAATTCTATTTGCTCGCACTTTGCGAGCATCATGATAAAATTCATATAAGCTTTGATTTCATCTTTGATTTTTTTATCGTTAAATTTGATATAAGCTTTTTCTATTTTAGAATTTCCAAGATCGATTAAACTTTTAGCACGGCGGATACCAACTATGCTTTCTATGAGCAAAGAAAAGATTTTTTCTATATTTTTATCTTGTTCTTTAAATTTTGGATATTTGCTTATCATAATAGAAGGGCTTGTTTTAAGTTCTGTATCGCTTAGTTTGTGGTATAAATACTCGCTGATAAAAGGCATGAAAGGATTTAAAAGTTTTAAAGCTTCTTTGAAAATACTACCAAGTTCTTTAACGCTTGATTTTTCGGCTTTGCTAAGCTCTATACCCCAATCGCAAAAATCATCCCAAAAGAATTTATATAGAGTATTAGCTGCATCATTAAAGCGATAATTGTCTAAATTTTCTCTTACATCTTTAACACAAGTTTGAAATTTGGTATAGATATATTTTGCTAATTCTGAATGAAGTGTGATATTTTCCAAATCTTCAAATTTGCTTTCATTTAAAAGCAGATAATTTGTAGCATTATAAATTTTATTTGTAAAATTCCTAACTTGCAAAAGTTTATCATTGCTAAGTTTAATATCGCGTCCTTGTATAGCAAGAAGCGCTAAAGTAAAGCGTAAAATATCAGCACTATATTCTTTAATGCTTTCATTTGGGTCGATAACATTTCCAAGGCTTTTGCTCATTTTTCTACCTTGCTCATCTTTCACAAGAGCGTGTAAATAAATATCTTTAAAAGGAAGTTGATGTAAGGCATTAGTGCTTTGAAACATCATTCTAGCCACCCAGAAAAATAAAATATCAAAACCTGTAATGAGTAAAGAATTAGGGTAAAAATCTTTTAAATCATTTTCAGACCAAATTTTATCTTTGCCCCAATTTTCATTTCCCCAGCCTAGAGTACTCATAGCCCAAAGCCCCGAAGAAAACCAAGTATCAAGCACATCTTCATCTTGTTTGAAATTTTGACTTTGGCATTTTGGGCAAGTTTTAGGCGTATGTTGGCTTGCCCATTCATGAGAGCATTCACAATAATATACAGGAATTTGATGCCCCCACCAAAGTTGTCTTGAAATGCACCAATCTCTTAAATCTTTCATCCAAGCATTAAAGCTATTTATCCAGTGATTTGGATAAAATTTGCTTTCGCCAAGTGCAACTTTTTCTATACTTTCTTGAGCGATTTCTTTTTTTACAAACCATTGCTTGGAGATATAAGGTTCAACTACATTGTTACAACGATAACAATATCCTACCTGATTGTTATGTTCTTCTATTTTTTCTATAAAGCCAAGACTTTCAAGTTTGGCTACGATTTTTTCTCTTGCTTCTAAGCGTTCTAAACCTTGAAACTCTAAACAATGTTCGTTTAAAATTCCTTTTTCATCAAAAACACTTATAAATTCTAAATTATGTCTAAGTCCTACTTCATAGTCATTCATGTCATGAGCGGGAGTAACTTTTACAACCCCTGTTCCAAATTCTTTTTCTACATGTTCATCAGCTATGATTTTAATGGCTTTTTTACTTATAGGCAAAATCACTTCTTTGCCCACAAATTTAGTATAGCGTTCATCATCAGGATGCACCATAACTGCAGTATCGCCAAAAAAAGTTTCAGGACGCGTTGTGGCTACTACTAAAAATTCATCGCTATCTTTTAAAAAGTATTTAATATGATAGAGTTTTCCTTTGTTTTCTTTGTATTCAACTTCTATATCACTTAAAGCACCGTCGTGAGTACACCAATTTATCATGTAGTTTCCACGTACAATAAGTCTTTTATCGTAAAGTTCTACAAAGGCTTTTTTCACTGCATTGGCTAAACCTTCATCCATAGTAAAACGCAAACGACTCCATGCAGGAGTGATGCCTAGTGTTCTCATTTGGTCTAAAATTTTTCCACCGCTTTGCTCTTTCCACTCCCAGACTTTTTCTATAAATTTTTCTCTACCTAGTTCTTCTTTTTTAATGCCTTGAGCAAGGAGTTGTTTTTCTACAACATTTTGAGTGGCAATACCTGCGTGATCAAGCCCTGGTTGATAAAGTACCTTATAACCGTCCATTCTTTTGTAACGCGTCATAATGTCTTGTAGAGTAAAAGTTAAAGCATGTCCTATGTGTAAAACTCCGGTGACATTAGGAGGAGGCATCATAATGCAGAAATTTTTATCTTTTTCTTGTATGGTTTTATTGCCATCGATTTCAAAATATCCGCGTTCTTCGCAAATTTGATAATACTCTTTTTCTAAATTTTTATCATACATTATTTGCCTTTATTGTTTTAGCTTATTTAATAGAGCTAATTTCTATAATTTCACAAAACGGGAAGAAATATTGTGCTGTATTAAGTCCAGTTTTCAAACTTTTGATATGTTTAGAAAAATCACTTCCTTTGCCATCTTTTTTAATTTGAAGTTTAAGTCTTTCTAAAATTTCTTCACGTGCTACATGTTCATTTAATTCTTTTGGATTGTTTAAATATGGGCTTAATCTATCTAAACTAATATATTTATAAGCTTTTTTCATATCTGAAAAGATAATTTCTTTGTTATAGATAGTTAATTTCATTTCCCCTTTTGGTAGCATTTTAACAAAAACACTTAGATAGTAATCTTTTGCATTATCTTGTATAACGCTTAGCATATCTTTTAACAGATTGATCCTGTATTGGCTTAAAAATTTTCCATCTAAAATATAAACTTTCATATTTTCTGTGCTAAGCTCAGGTTCTAAACGACTGTTTTTTCCTATGTTTAGATACTCTCTAGCGGTATTTAGATATTTATTTTTGTTTGATTTGTTTGATTGAAGTTCTTTTTTTACAGCTCTTTCTCTTTCTAAGATCTTTTGTTGTTTACTGATTTCTTTTTTAAGAGCTTCTATTTTGGCTTGTTTATTTTCTTGTTTTAATTTTCCTTTATCCGTATCTAAAATTTGCTTATTTTCATTTGTATTAATATTATTGCTTGTATTGGTGTCATTATTTAAGCTTTGATTGTTTTCGCTTATTGATGTATTAAATGTATCGTTATTTAAGCTTTGATTTTCATCTAATAATGGGTTTGTTTCTTGCTTTTGGATGGTATTGTTATTAGTATTTACATTTGATGAACTATTGTTGGTTTGGATCGAGGGTGAATAGGGATTATCGTAGTTATTGGTATACGATTTTTGTTCGGTGTAAGTGTTGGTATTTAAGGTGTAATTCTTTGGTTTTGAATATTCAAAAAGATAATAATAGGTTCCACCTAATATTACAATAACAGCAATTAATATGCCAACAATAATAGAAAAAATTTTCAAATTCATTTGCTATCCCTTAAAAATAGAAAGTTAAATAATTTTAGCATTGTACTATAATCTAATATAAAGTAATTTTAAATTTTTATATTTTTAAGTAATTTTTTTTTATAATTTTAACTTTTATAAGGAAAATAATGCCACTTTCAAAATTAAATAATGAACAATATCTTGCCGCTACTGCTGATTTTGGACACAATCTTGTTATTGCAAGTGCAGGTACGGGAAAAACTTCTACTATTGTTGCAAGAATTTCTTATCTTTTAAGCAAGGGAGTGGCACCTCAAAAAATCATGCTTTTAACTTTCACAAACAAAGCTAGCAAAGAAATGATAGGGCGTTTAGGGAAATTTTTTGATAAAAATATTACCAGTAAAATACTTGCAGGAACTTTTCATAGTACGGCTTATACCTTACTTAGAAATGCGGATAAAAATATAGCCTTAAAGCAAGCAAGCGAGTTAAAAACTCTACTTAAAAGTGTCTATGAAAAAAGAACTTTTAGGCATTTAAGTGATATAAAACCTTATCAATCAAGTTATTTATATGATCTTTATTCTTTGTTTCAAAACAAAGCACACAATCAAGATTTTTATACTTGGTTTTGTCAAAACTATGAAGATCAAAGTATTTATGCTGAAATTTATGAAGATATTTTAAAAGAATATGATAATGAAAAAAAGCGTTTTAATTATGTGGATTTTAATGACTTACTTATCAATCTAAAAGAGCTTTTAAAAGAAGAAAAATATGAATTTGATGAAATTTTAGTAGATGAATATCAAGACACAAACACTTTGCAAAGCTCCTTAATAGAGGCTTTTCATAGTAAAAGTTTGTTTTGCGTGGGGGATTATGATCAAAGTATTTATGCTTTTAATGGAGCGGATATTAATATCATAGGTGGGTTTAAAGATCGTTTTAAAGATGCAAAAATTTTTTCTTTAAATAAAAATTATCGTTCATCAAGAAGTATTTTAGCTTTGGCTAATAAAGTAATTTTAAATAACGAAAGATTATATCCAAAAGAACTTATTGTTACAAGAAATGATGAGTTTAAAGCCCCATCTTTGCTTACTTTTGAAGAATTATTTGATCAGTATCAAAATATAGCCAAAATGATACTTACAAGCGGAGTAAGTTTGGAAGAAATTGCCGTGATTTTTCGCAACAACTCAAGTGCTGATGGGGTTGAAGTAGCTTTAAGGGAGCAGGGCATTGCAAGTGTGAGAAAAGGAAGTGGAAGTTTTTTTGAAAGTTTGGAAGTTAAAGCTTTTAGTGCTATGCTTGCACTTGTGGTAAACCCTAAAGATATTATGGCTTTTATTCATTTGGTTCAATATACCAAAGGTGTGGGTGGAGTTTTAGCAAAAGAAATTTTTGACGCACTTTTAAAATTAGGGCATGGAAATTTAATAAAAGGTTTTTTAGATCCTGATAAAAATGTAAATTTGCAAAATCATCAAAAAAGAAATTATCAACTTGGGCTTTTTGCGGATTTAGAAGAATTAGCCAGCGAAACTCGTTTTAAATTTGAGAGTGAATTTGATGCACATCCTATTTTAAAACTTTCAAAAATCAATGATTTATGTGCTAGAAATTTAGAAAAAATTTATATTTTTTTAAAAAAAGCTATGGAAATAAAACATTCTTTGACTTTGGTAAATTTAATTTGTGAAAATTCTTTTTATAGAGAAATTTGTGAAGAACTTGCAATCAAAAGAGCAACAAATAAAGCAGGACAGGTGGATTTATTAAGAAAGAGTGAAAATTTAGAAAAAATAGAAACAAAATTCAATGTCTTAAAAGAGCTTACAAAAAATTATAGCGATATTTATAAGTATTATAATTTTCTAACTTTAGGTGCAAGCGAAATGAGTAGTGGCAAAGGAGTTAATTTGCTTAGTGTGCATGCAAGTAAGGGCTTGGAATTTGATCTTGTTTTTGTGATTGATCTTGCACAAGGTCGCTTTCCTAATCAAAAGCTTATGGGAATGGGTGGAAGCTTAGAAGAAGAAAGAAGACTTTTTTATGTTGCAGTAACTAGGGCAAAAAATATACTTTATTTAAGCTATGCTAAATATGATAAAAACAAAAAAACTTCTTTTGCTCCTTCTCGTTTTCTTATAGAAGCAGGGCTTTGCAAGGGAGAGTTAACTATAAATTGATAAAATTTCCTTTCAAGTAATTTATACTGTAAAGAAAGGTTTATTTTATGAAAAAAATATTAATTTTAAGTTTAGCAGCAGCAAGTTTTTTAAATGCTGAAATTTTAGTTTATGGTCCAGGTGGTCCTGCTCCTGTACTAAAAGAGCTTGCTTTAAAATTTGAAGAAAAAACAAAAGAAAAGGTGATTATAACCGCAGGTCCAACTCCAGCTTGGATAGATAAAGCAAAAGAAAATGCGGATTTGATTTTTTCAGGCAATACTTCAATGATGGATGATTTTGCTAAAAAAATTCCAAGTTTAAGTTTGGAAAATTTAAGCGTTTTAAATATGCGTCCATCAGGTATTATCGTGCGTCCAAATAATCCCAAAAATATTAAAAATTTTGAAGACATTTTAAAAGATGGTGTAAATGTTATGGTAGTTGATGGTGCAGGACAAGTTGGGCTTTATGAAGATATGGCTTTAAAAAGTGCAAAAAGAGAAAATTTGGTAAAATTACGTAAAAATATAAAAATTTATGCTAAAAATTCTAAAGCTGCCGTAGATGAGTGGAATAATAATCCAAATATTGATGCTTTAATCATTTGGTCTCATTGGGCAAAGGCTTTAGGCGATGATAAAGCTTTATTTATCAAAGATAAAAAAGCAGTGATTTATCGTGCAGCTGAAATAGCTCCTACAAAAAAAGGTTTAGAAAACAAAAAAGCTTTAGAATTTGTAGATTTTATTAAGAGCAAGGAAGCTCAAAAAGTATGGAAAAAATATACT
Organism: Campylobacter sp. CH246; assembly: GCF_004378835.1. Lineage (NCBI taxonomy): Bacteria > Pseudomonadati > Campylobacterota > Epsilonproteobacteria > Campylobacterales > Campylobacteraceae > Campylobacter > Campylobacter sp. CH246. The sequence goes on along the minus strand of NZ_RYYA01000006.1, from coordinate 103,303 downwards.
TGGAAAGAAGTAAAATAATTTTGAGTGAAATTAAAAATAATTAATATTTATAGGATATAATTACTCCTAAAACATTAATTGCAATAATGTTTAAAATATCAAAAAAAGGAAATTAAATGAGTACAGTAAATTTTAAAGGAAATCCTGTAAAACTTAAAGGAAATTCAGTAGAAGTTGGAGCAGATGCTCCTAAGGTAAATCTTAAAGCTAAAGATTTAAGCGCGATTGAAATCGGTGCAGTAGGCAAAACTCAAATCATTTTAAGTGTTCCAAGCTTAGATACACCAGTTTGTGCTACAGAGGCTAGAGAATTTAATAAAAAAGTAGCCAGTTACAATGGTGCTGAAGTAATTATAGTAAGTATGGACTTGCCTTTTGCTATGGGAAGATTTTGCAGTACAGAAGGTATTGAAAATTTAAGTGTTGCAAGTGATTTTGTGGCAAAAGAATTTGGTGAAAAATATGGTGTTTTGATAAATGAAGGTGCTTTAGAGGGGCTTTTAGCTCGTGCCGTATTTGTGATTAAAGAGGGTAAAGTGGCATATAAAGAACTTGTAAATGAAATCACAGAAATGCCAGATATTGCAAAACTTGATGCATTTTTTGGTGGTTCTAGCTGCTGCGGTGGTTGTGGTTGCCATTAATTTTGATTAAGCCCATTCTTAGGGCTTAATTTTTACATCTTCATTTTTTTATTATTTTAAGTTGATTATATTTTAATTGTTAAGTTGATTATTTTTAATATTTATTTTGTGTAAGAATAATATAAAAAGGACAATAAAACTCCTATAAAATAGAGCTTTAAAATTATTATTTTTATTAAAATTTCAAGAGATTTTTATACTCCATTTTTTATAATAAGATGATTTTTTTATTTTGGAGGAATAAGGATGAATAGAAGGGATTTTATTAAAAATACCGCTATTGCAAGTGCTGCTAGTGTTGCAGGACTTAGTGTTCCAAGCTCTATGCTTGGTGCGCAAGAAGAAGAGTGGAAATGGGATAAAGCTGTTTGTAGATTTTGTGGAACTGGCTGTGGGATTATGATAGCTAGAAAAGATGGCAAAATCGTAGCAACAAAAGGTGATCCTGCAGCACCCGTAAATCGCGGACTTAATTGTATCAAAGGTTATTTTAATGCTAAGATCATGTATGGTGAAGATCGCCTTGTTATGCCCTTGCTTCGTATGAATGAAAAAGGCGAATTTGACAAAAAAGGCAAATTTCAACAAGTTTCTTGGCAAAGAGCCTTTGACGAAATGGAAAAACAATTTAAAAAAGCCTACAATGAACTCGGCGTTACAGGTATAGGGATTTTTGGTAGCGGGCAATACACTATCCAAGAAGGTTATGCTGCTTTAAAGCTTGCAAAAGCGGGCTTTAGAACAAATAATATCGATCCAAATGCAAGACATTGTATGGCCTCTGCAGTGGTTGGTTTTATGCAAACTTTTGGTGTAGATGAGCCATCAGGCTGTTATGATGATATAGAGCTTACAGATACTATTATCACTTGGGGAGCTAATATGGCTGAAATGCACCCAATCCTTTGGTCAAGAGTAAGTGATAGAAAACTAAGTAATCTTGATAAGGTTAAAGTTGTTAATCTAAGCACTTTTTCTAACCGTACTTCAAATATTGCTGATATTGAAATTATTTTTAAACCAAATACAGATTTGGCTATTTGGAACTACATAGCAAGAGAGATTGTTTATAATCATCCAGAGGCTATGGATATGAAATTTATCAAAGATCACTGCGTATTTGCAACTGGTTATGCTGATATTGGTTATGGTATGAGAAATAATCCAAATCATCCAAAATTTAAAGAAAGTGAAAAAGATACGGTTGAAAAAGAAAATGTAATCACTTTAGACGATGAAGAGGCTACTTCTTTATCTTATCTTGGCGTTAAAGCGGGTGATAAATTTGAAATGAAACATCAAGGTGTGGCTGATAAAAACTGGGAAATTTCTTTTGACGAATTTAAAAAAGGTTTAGCCCCTTATACTTTAGAATACACTGCAAAAGTAGCCAAAGGTGATGATAATGAGTCTTTGGAAGATTTTAAGAAAAAACTTCAAGAATTAGCTAATCTTTACATAGAGAAAAATCGCAAAGTCGTAAGTTTTTGGACTATGGGCTTTAATCAACACACAAGAGGTTCTTGGGTAAATGAACAAGCTTATATGGTACATTTTTTGCTAGGAAAGCAAGCTAAACCAGGTAGTGGAGCCTTTTCTTTAACAGGACAGCCAAGTGCCTGTGGAACAGCTAGGGAAGTAGGAACTTTCTCACATCGTTTGCCTGCAGATATGGTTGTAGCCAATCCAAAACACAGAGAAATTTCTGAAAAAATTTGGAAAGTTCCTGCAAAGACTATCAACCCAAAACCAGGCTCTCCTTATCTTAATATCATGAGAGATTTAGAAGATGGAAAAATTAAATTTGCATGGGTGCAAGTGAATAATCCATGGCAAAACACTGCAAATGCAAATCACTGGATTGCAGCAGCAAGAGAAATGGATAATTTTATTGTTGTAAGCGATTGTTATCCTGGAATTTCAGCAAAAGTAGCTGATCTTATTTTACCAAGCGCTATGATTTATGAAAAATGGGGTGCTTATGGTAATGCTGAAAGAAGAACTCAACATTGGAAACAACAAGTCTTACCTGTAGGTGCTGCCATGAGTGATACTTGGCAAATTTTAGAATTTGCAAAACGCTTTAAGCTTAAAGAAGTTTGGAAAGAGCAAAAAGTGGATAATAAGCTTACCTTGCCAAGCGTTTTAGAAGAGGCAAAAGCTATGGGGTATAGCGAAGATGATACACTTTTTGATGTGCTATTTGCCAATAAAGAAGCAAAAAGCTTTAATCCAAACGATGCCATCGCAAAAGGCTTTGATAATACCGATGTTAAAGGTGATGAGAGAAAAATTCAAGGCAGTGATGGAAAAGAATTTACAGGCTATGGCTTTTTCGTTCAAAAATATCTTTGGGAAGAATATCGTAAATTTGGCTTAGGACACGGACATGATTTAGCGGATTTTGATACCTATCATAAAGTAAGAGGTTTAAGATGGCCTGTGGTTAATGGCAAGGAAACACAGTGGAGATTTAATACTAAATTTGATTATTATGCTAAAAAAGCGGCTCCAAATTCAGATTTTGCTTTTTATGGTGATTTTAACAAAATGCTTACAAATGGGGATTTAATAGCTCCTAAAGATGAAAAAGAGCACAGTATTAAAAATAAGGCTAAAATTTTCTTTAGGCCATTTATGAAAGCACCTGAAAGACCAAGTAAAGAGTATCCATTCTGGCTTGCAACAGGAAGGGTTTTAGAGCATTGGCATAGTGGAACTATGACTATGCGTGTGCCTGAGCTTTATCGCGCTGTGCCTGAAGCACTTTGCTATATGAGTGAGAAAGATGGAGAGAAATTAGGCTTAAATCAAGGTGATTTGGTTTGGGTGGAATCTCGTCGCGGTAAAGTAAAAGCAAGAGTAGATATGCGCGGAAGAAACAAACCGCCTGTAGGACTTGTGTATGTGCCGTGGTTTGATGAGAATGTATATATCAATAAAGTTACTTTGGATGCGACTTGTCCACTTTCAAAACAAACTGACTTTAAAAAATGCGCTGTAAAAATTTATAAGGCTTAATTTAGGATTTTGATTAAATGAAAGGTAGAAGAGAATTTTTTGTTAGTGCTTTTAAGGCTGCATGTTTATGTACAGGAGGTGGATTTTTGGCTAATTTGGCTTTAAAAGCCGATGATAATTATGCCTTGCGTCCTCCTGGGGCTGAAGATGAAGCTAGATTTTTAAGCAAATGTATTCGTTGTGGGCTTTGTGTAAAAGCCTGTCCTTATGATACTTTAAAGCTTGCTAGCTTGTTAGATAGTCCAAAAAATGGCACGCCTTTTTTTAAGGCAAGAGAAATTCCTTGCTATCTTTGTAAGGATATTCCTTGCATTAGAGAATGTCCAACTGATGCTTTAGATAAAAAGCATTTAGAGCAGGGTATAGAATCTTTGAAAATGGGTATTGCTATTGTTGATAGTGCTTCTTGTGTGGCACACTGGGGAATTCAATGCGATGCTTGTTATAGAGCTTGTCCTTTGATAGATAGGGCTTTAAAACTTGAGCTTAAACGCAATGAACGCACCGCCAAGCACGCTTTTTTACTACCTAGTGTGGATCATGAAGTGTGTGTAGGTTGCGGGCTTTGTGAACTTGCTTGTATTACTGAAAAACCGGCCATTCGTGTTTTGCCAAGGGAGTATGTATTGGGAAAAGCAGGATCTCATTATGTAAAAGGCTGGGATGAAAAAGATGAAGGTCGTATAAAAAATGCAGATACTTCAAAACATTTTGATGCTAAAAAAGCAACCAATTATTTAAATGATGGAGAACTGTGATGAAGTATTTAATTGCTAGACGCATCGTTCAGCTTGGAATTTTAGCGCTTTTTAGTTTTAAAGCTACAGATTTTATCTTGCAGGGAAATTTAAGTTCTTCTAGACTTTTTAATACCATACCTTTAAGCGATCCTTTTGCGGTTTTGCAAATCATTCTAGCAAGCTGGAGTATAGATTTAGTGGCTTTAATAGGAGCTTTGATTATATTTTTTATCTATGGTTTGTTTTTAGGAAGGGTTTTTTGCTCTTGGGTTTGTCCTGTTAATTTAATCACAGATTTTGCTGCTTTTGTGCGAAATAAATTAACCCTTAGTAATAAATTTTTAATTTTGCCTAAAAATTTACGCTATTTTGTATTGGTCTTGGTTTTAGTCCTTTCTTTTGTATTTTCATTGCCTGTGTTTGAAAGTTTTTCTTATATAGGAATGATACATAGAGGGATTATTTTTGCTACAAGTTCTTGGATTTTTGTAGCCTTTATACTTTTTTGCATCGATACTTTTTTAAGCCCTAGGGCAATTTGTTCACATTTTTGTCCACTGGGAGCTTTTTATGCTTTTATTTCTCGTTTTGCTTTGCTTAAAATAAAGCATGATAGTGATAAATGCACTAAATGTTATGAATGTATCCGTATTTGTCCTGAAAAACAGGTTTTGTGGATGGTTGGAAAAGAAAGTACTAGCGTGAAATCAGGAGAGTGTATAAGGTGTGCAAGATGTATAGAAGTTTGTAACGATGATGCTTTGAATTTTAATATTTTTGATTTAAGGAATAAATAATGAAGAAGAAATTGGTTTTATTAGGAAGTGCTGCAGTGGTATTTTTTGCCGCTTGTGCAATGAATAGTGGGGTAAGTTCGGAACAAATTGGACTTAGAAAAGCAAGTTTAGAAAATGAAAATAAAGTAAATTTAGTGGAAGCAAATTTCACAACTTTACAACCTGGGGAATCTACTCGTTTTGAGCGTTCTTATGAAAATGCACCACCATTAATTCCGCATGCTATTGAAGATTTGTTACCTATAACTAAAGATAACAATATGTGCTTAAGCTGCCATGATAAGGCTATAGCAGCAGATGCTGGTGCAACTCCACTTCCTGCTAGTCATTATTATGATTTTAGACACAATAAAACCACAGGAGATGTGATTAGCGATAGTCGTTTTAATTGCACTCAGTGTCATGTTCCACAAAGTGATGCAAAACCTTTAGTGGGAAATAGCTTTAAACCTGAATTTAAAAATGAACAATTAAAAAGTCGTTCAAATTTAATTGATGTGATTAATGAGGGTGTAAAGTAAATAAATGAAAAAATTTCTTTTTATTTTGAGTCTTTTTTGTGTTTTGTCTTATGCTTATGAGCTGAAATTAAATGCCAATATAACAGCTTTAAAGCTTGATAAGCAAAACTTATATATAGGCACTGATAAAGGTGAAATTTTGCAATATAGCATTAAAGATAAAAGTTTAAAAGAACTTTTATCTTTGCCAAAGATTAAAAATTATTATGGTGATGATTTTGCTAAAATTTACAACATTGATATTTTTAAACATACACTTTTAATACTTAGCGAGGGTGATTTTGGTGCTAAAAATTTAAGTTTTTATAAGGAAAATTTACAAATCAAAAAGCTCGAAGAAAATAGCATAATAAAAGCATTTTTTATCAATGAAAGTACTTATCTTTTGATTTCTATCGGTTCTGAAATAGAATTGATTGATAAAAGCTTAAAGAATATAAAAAAATTTAATTTTTCCCATTCTAGTCTTAATGATGCAGCTTTAAACGAAGATAAGAGTAGACTAGTTGCAGGTTTTGAGAGTGGCGAAGTAGAACTTTTTGATTTGAAAAATTGGAAGATGTTGAAAAACTATGATAAAATGCATAAAGATAATATCTATCAAGTAGATTTTAAAAATAATGTTATTTTAAGTTGTGGAACGGATAGGCGTATAGGAGTTGTAAAAAATGAAGAACAAAATTTTTTACAAAAAGATTTTTTGATATATACTTGTGCTTTAAGTCCTAATGGAGAATTGGCTGTTTATAGCGATAATGAAGCTGGAGTTAGTGAAGTTTTTAGCACAAGTGATTTTAAGCCTGTTAAAACTTTTAATAATGAAAATTTGATGAGTGAGTTTATTATTTTTTTAAACAATAAAGATTTTATCGTTTCAGGCTTTGGTGATAGTATAATGTTTAGGAGTATTGATGAATAATCTTTCCAGTGTTTTGATTTTAGCAAAAGAAGAATATATAAATGATTTAAAAAAGGCTATATCTGAAATTCCTTTTTGTTCTGTAGAACTTTGTGAAAATGAAAAGATTATAGTTGTGATTGAAAGTGAAAATTTAGAAGATGAATTAAACTCTTATAAAATGCTTGAGAAATTGCCAAATATTATCAGTATTAATATGGTTTTTTCTTATCAAGATTTAAATGATGATATCCAAAAAGCAATCAATAGTGGTGCAATAGAAACGATAGAAAAAAATGAAAATGCTGAGAATATTCGCTACTATGGTAGTGTATTTAATCAATTTTCTTAAAGTGTAAAGTATATGGTATTTTTAATCCCATTGCTTATTATAATTGGTGTTATTTTTGGAATTGATTATGTGTATTTTAAAAATCAAGATTTAAAAGTGCAAGTTAAAAAAGAACAAAAAGAATTAAATTCTAGCTTAGAGAAAGAAAAAAAAGAATATATAGAAAAATTGTTTAAAACAAAATAGACATTAAAAATCATCTTATTTTCTTAAAGATAAATTAAAAAGCTTTTTGCTAGAATTAAAGAAAAATTTTAGGAAACAGTGATGAAAAATACAGTCACTGAAGCTTCTATCTATGAGGCTCAAGGGTTAAAAGACGAAGCTTTAGAAATTTATAAAAATATCTTAAAAGAAGATCCAGATAACCAAAACGCTATCGATGCGGTTCGTCGTCTTAGTGGTTTTAGATCCAAGCATAAAGATTTAAACACTCAAATGTTGGATTTTTTTATTAATATGAAAAGCGATGAAGAAATTAATGAATTTAAAAGGTGGTTGATAAAAATATGAATTTGGAAGATTTAGCTAAAAAAACCATTAGCGAAGTTAGCTCTATCATGGAAGAGCAAAGAAGACAAAATGAAATTTTAAAAGAACAAGAATTAAATAGAAAAACTGAAATAAAAGATGAATTACCGCCTATGGAGTTTGTATGCGAAGAGCTTGATACTCCGCAAGACTTAGAAGATAAAATTTCTATGGCAAAATTTGAAGAAGAGCAAAAAATACAAAATAATATTGAAATTTCTACTCAGGAAAATGAAGAGTTTAAAAAAGGAGAGCCTTTTTTACAAAGTGAAATTTTAAATCCTAGTGTTATGACAGAGGTTCAAACGCTTAATGAGGATATTTTTTTAAAACATCTTAGAGAGAGAATTTTAGTTCTTTTTGAAGGTTTAAATAGTATAAAAAAAGATGATCTTGAAAATAGGTTAAACTTGACCATAAATTTTTTAGAGTTTTTGCTTGCAAATATCGAAGATAAGCTTAAAAAATAATCCTGATTTACAGTTTATTGCTGAGTTTTTAAAGCCTTATACCAAACGAGCGTATTTGGTTGGAGGCAGCGTTAGGGATTTGTTTTTAGGTTTAAAAATTTGCGACTATGATATAGAGCTTTATGATATAAAACCTAAAGATTTTGAAAAGATTATGCAAAAATTAGGTGCACAAGGCTTTGGAAGAAGTTTTTTTGTGTATAAGTTTAAAAATTATGATTTAGCTCTTGCTAGAACCGAAAACAAAATAAGCCATGGACATAAAGGTTTTGAAGTTCAAATTTGCAATGATGAAAAACTTGGCGCCAAAAGACGCGATTTTACCATAAATTCTATGATGATTAATCTTTTTAACGATGAGTTTTTAGATTTTTATGGAGGATTAAAAGATCTAGGAGTAGGCTTTTTAAGGCATATTGATAAACAAAGCTTTCAAGAGGATAGTTTAAGAGTGTTAAGAGCAGTAGTATTTGCTTCAAGGTTTAACTTTAAGATAGCTAGCGAAAGCTTGAAATTGATGCAAAGTATGGATATAACTGATCTTAGCAAAGATAGGATCAATGCGGAGCTTTATAAATTCTTTAAAAGCCCTAGACTTGATATTGGCTATAGATATTTGCAAGAACTTGACTTAGAAAAACAGATTTTCGGCTTTGAGAGTATTTTTAAGAGTTTGGAATTTCAAAATTTGCTCAGACAAAGTAGAGAATTTGTAAAAAGCGATGCTTTATTCTTGTATTTGTATTTGAATTTTTTTAATTTAGAAAAAGATATATTTTTTAAAAGAACTAAACTTAAAAAAGAATACCTAAAATACGCAAATCAAGCTTTTTATCTTGATGATATAAGTGATTTTGAGCTAGCAAAAATTGCTTTTGAAATGCCTTTGAAGGAATGGCTTGGGCTTTGGAGTAAAAAGCGTATTGAGCAAGCTAAAAGATTAGGGCTTTATGAGAATAAGTTTGAAAGTAAAATTTTAGCAAAAGATTTCATAAATGCTGGATTTTGTGGTAAAATTCTTGGCCTAAAGCTTCAAGAAGCAAGAGAGAATGAATTAAAAGAATATATAAAAGGTTTAGCTAAATGATTTCTGTATTAAAAATTTGCACCAAAGATCAAAAAGGTTTAATCTATAGAATTTCTGATGTTATTTTTAAATATCATATCAATATAGTGAAAAACGATGAATTTGTAGGCGAAGGAATGTTTTTTTTTCGTGCTCTTTTAGAAGGTGAGTTTGATAAAGCAGCTTTTATAGGAACGCTTGAGGCTATGCTTGGACAAGAAGCCTTGATAGAGCTTTGCGAGAAGAGAAAAAAAGATATTGTTGTTTTTGCTACTAAAGAAAGTCATTGTTTGGGAGATTTGCTAATAAAGCATTATAGTAACGAACTTGAAGCAAATATCAAAGCTGTGATTTCAAATCACAACTCTTTAAAGGATTTAGTTGAGAAATTTGAAATTCCTTATCATTTTATCAGCGCTGAAAATTTAGATCGTAAAGAGCAAGAAAATCAGATTTTAAAATGTCTTAAACAATATAAATTTGATTATTTGGTTTTAGCAAAATATATGCGAATTTTATCTCCTGATTTTGTTAGGCATTTTGAAGGCAAGATTATAAATATTCACCATTCTTTTTTACCTGCATTTATAGGAGCAAATCCTTATAAACAAGCCTTTGAAAGAGGGGTTAAAATAATTGGAGCTACGGCACATTTTGTAAATAATAATCTTGATGAAGGTCCTATTATCACTCAAGCTGTTTCGCCTGTAAACCATGAATTTACTTGGCAAGATATGCAGCAAGCAGGTAGAAATATAGAAAAAGATGTTCTTTCAAAAGCACTTGATTTGGCTTTTGAAGATAGAATTTTTATATATAATAATAAAACTATAATATTTTAATGCGATAATTTTATTATAGTTTTATTTAAAGCATTAAAAAAATAATCAATATCCTCTTTTTCATGCGTATAATGCAAGCTTATTCTTAACCAGCCTGGTTTTGTTTTAAGTTTTTGATTGTCTTTTAAGCCTAGTAAATCATGACCATAAGGCCCAGCACAAGCACATCCAGCGCGTGTTTCTATGTGGTATTTTTTACTAAGTTCATAAGCGATATCAAAAGGAGAAATTCCTTTGATATTGAAAGCAAAAATAGGCAATCGGGTTTTTAAATTCTTTGCGTATAAAATTAAATTAGGTATAGTTTTTAGTTTTTTAAAAAAATAATCTTTTAGAATTTCTTCTTTTTTTTCTATATTTTTAATCCCTATAGAATCTTTGATTTTAAAAGCTAAGCTAGCACGAATGAGTTGTAAAATTCCAGGTGTTCCTCCTTCTTCTAAAGCTTCTTCATTGCAAAGGTAGCATTGTGAAGTGCGAGAAACATAGCCCACAGTTCCACCTGCTGCAAAGCTAGGCTTGTTTCCACAAAGATCTTTTTTGATGGCTAAAAGTCCAGAACCGCCAATGCCACCGATTAATTTATGAGAACTTATAAACAACGCATCATAGTATTGACAAGATATGTTTTTATAAGGAATGAAACTAGATGCATCAAAAGCAACTATCCCTTTAAATTTACGAACCATTTCAGAAATGCGTTTGTAATCACTTAATATCCCAGTAACATTTGAAGCCAAAGAAAAGCTAGCGATTATTTTTCTTTTTTTATTTTTTTGTAAAGTTTTTTCTAGAAAATCAAAATCAATTTCTCCATTTTTATCTAAGGGAATTCTAATACATTCGCACAAGCCTTCTCGAAATGAAAGTTCATTAGAATGATGCTCATAAGGCCCTACAATAACTAAAGGTAAAGTATTTTTATCAATTTGCGTAAAATATCTTTCTTTTACAAGAGGAGGAATGTAAATGCCGATCAATTCTTGAAATTTTTTAATAGCACTGCTTGATCCTGTTCCGCAAGCTATAAGGGCAAAATTTTCATCCAATGATAAACTTTTTTTTATATCTTTTCTTGCTTGTTCGTAAATTTGTTGAGTTTTAAAAGAATTTAAAGAGCTATCAGAATGTGTATTTGCATAGGTTGGGAGAATTTTTGAAATTTCTTTTTCTACACATTTTAGAGCTAAAGCACTTGCTGTGAAGTCAAAATGCAAAATACCTTTTTTTAAGATCAATTCTTTTTTTAAATCTGAAATTTGCAAATACAATCCTTATAAAAATTTGCTAAAATTATACTATAAAAATGCTTTATAAAAGGAAAAATATAAAATTTAAGAACTTTGTAGATTTGCATAAGAATTTGTCTTTAAGTAAGCTTTTTGATTTTTATAGTGTGTTTGAAGGTTTTGAAAAATTAAACATTTTAAATTTTGAAGACGATGTATTTACAAATATAGAGCGAATGTTGCTTGATGATTATCTAAAAATTAAAAGTTATTTCGCCTTGGATGAAACAAGTTCTTATGCTCTTACTTTGCTAGCTAAAAACAATCGTAAGCGTTTTTCTATCAATAGAAAAATTCAGCATTTTAAAGCTTTATCTACACTTAAATATCTTTTAGAAACAGGTATAATAAAACTTGAGTATAGTAAGGAAGCTAAAAAAATAAAAGATAAAAGACAAAAAATCAAAAAAGAACTAAGATCTTATGTTGTCCAAGATAAGATTATATTTAGCAACCATTTTACTCGTTTCTTTTTTTATTTTTTAAAGCCCAATGAAAAGCTTATTTTGCAAAATCGTTATAAAGAAGTTTTAGAATGCATTAAAGAAAAATTTGAACTTTATCAAAGTTTTTGTTTTGAACAACTTTCTAGAGAATTGCTTGAGAAAAAATTCAATATCAATGGAGTGCAAAGTTACTGGGATAAGAATTTAGAACTTGATCTTTATTATCAAGATGAAAATTTGTGTTTTGTCGGAGAAGTTAAATTTAAAAATAAAAAAATTTGTAAAAATATTTTAAATCTTTTAAAATCAAAAGCAAAGTCTTTAAATTTGGCTCCAAATTATTACATTATAATCTCAAAAAATGGTTTTAGCAAGGAATTTGATAAAATATGCGAACAGAATTTGCTTTTACTTGATTTGAATGATTTTAAGATTTTATTAGAGGAATGATAAATGAATGAAAGTATTTTAAAAAGTTTAGACTCAAATGAAAAAGAAACCCTACAAAAAGGCTTAGAAAGTCTTATAGAACAAACTTATGTAATAGAAAATGAATACAAAACTTTAAATGAAAACTATAACTCCTTACGTGCAATGGTTGATGAGATTATAGAGGTGTTGCCTAGTGCGCTTTGGATTTTAGATAAAGAAAAAAATATTATTTTACAAAATCAAGAAGCCTTGAAAAATCCAAAATTACTTAGTATCATTAGTCTTGATAAAATTCGTGATGAGCTTGAATTTGAAGGTAGGTTTTATGCGGTAAAAATCATAGCGCATAATGAAAAAACTATAGTTTCAGCTACAGATATTAGCGATGAAAAACGCAATGAAAGGCTTGCAAGCATGGGTAGTGTAGCGGCTCATTTGGCACATGAGATAAGAAATCCTATTGGATCTATATCTTTACTTGCTTCAACCCTTTTTGCTCGTAGTGAGCTTAAAAATAAGCATATAGTTCTTGAGATCCAAAAGGCTATTGCTAGAGTGGAGCGTATCGTAAATTCAACTTTACTTTTTACTAAGGGTGTACACATCAATGCTTTAAATTTTAATCTTTTAGAGTTAAAAGAAGAGTGTGAAAGTGCCATTAACTCTTATAATTTCACTTCTCAAATAGACTTTGAAATATCTTTTTTGGATAAGCAGATTTGTGCTGATAAAGCTCTTCTTGGTTTGGTTTTGCAAAATTTGATTTATAATGCTATTGATGCGATAGAAGAAAGCGAATGTGAAAAGCCTATGATTAAAATTTTAGCAAGTTATGATAATGAAAAAATATGCATCAGAGTGTATGATAATGGTTGTGAAATAAAAGATGAGAAATTGGTTTTTGAAGCTTTTAAAACAACAAAACTTAAAGGCAATGGACTTGGCTTGTCTCTTTCTAAAGAAATCATAAACGCTCATAAGGGAGAGTTAAGTTTTCAAAGTGATCCTAAGAATTTTTATTTTACCTTACCTTTGGCGTGATAAATATTTTCTTTTCACCCCAAAACGGAACAGATCTTGCTTATATTATTTTAATATATTTAGATTGAAGGCAGAAAAATCTAAATTAAGGAATTAATATGAGTATCTTTAGTATCAATGATAACTCAAACTATGGTTCTATACTTTCACAAGCAAAAGCTAATAAAGAAAGTAAAGAAAATTCCAAAATAAGTTTTGCTAATGCTTTTTTAAAACAAAATGCTAGTAAATTAAATGAAATTCAAAATGCAAATTCACAAACTCTAGCAAGAAGTGAAGTATTAAATTCTACTAATACAACAAATACTAGCAATAATACTAATTTTAGTATAGGTAGTAAGACAAGTTCTCCTAATTATGATATATCAAGTGAATTTAAAAACTCTATTTATACTCTAAAATATAAACAAGTAGATTTAAGCACTGATACAGCCTATGGTTATAGTGTAGATAAAGATGGTTATATGGGAAGTGATTTTAATAAAGCTGCGGGACTTCCTGAAGATTTTAAGATACATAAATCTACTTTGGATGAGATAGAGAGATTTAATCAACATGGTATGGCTGATGAAACTAGTGGTAATTATTATAATAGTTTTGATATGGCTTCTATTGTTAAATCCTATTATAATAGTTTTAATCAAGTAATAAGTGCATTTCCAAATGATAAAACAAGTTTTAGCGAAGCTGATTTAGAGCAATTACCAAAAGGACTAAATTATGGTCGTAATGAAAACAAAGAAAAAATTGTAAAAAATATATTTAATGCGGAACAATTTCACGAAGCACAAGCGATTAAGTATTCTACTATGAATTTGGGTATGAACCTTATGAAACTTGACTTTTCTCCACAAAGTATGGAGCAAGATTCTTCAATTGAAGGTGAATTTAATCCTGATATGTCAGTTTATCCACAAAATGAAGATGGAAGTTATTCTAAAGAAGCTTTGTTTATGAGTTTTTTAAAATCCTATCCGCCTTTTCCATCTCCAAATCAAGTTGTTTTTAGTCCTGAAGCAAAAGTTCGTGAAGCAAAACTTGAGCTAGAAATGAAAGCAAATCCCTCTTTTGATATTTCCTTAGACGACATTATGACAGGCAAAGTAGATTTTGCAAGTTTGTTAAAAGGCTATGCACAAGATGGTTGGCTTGATGCAGATATATATGCAATGGAAAAAGGAGTTGCTTGGCAAAATACAAGCATAGGTTATGGTGGAGCTTGGTTTGATAATCAGTTTAATCAAGCAAAAGCTAATGGTTGGAAAGCAAGCAGTGAAAGTATAAATTCTTTTGCTGATTCTATAGCGGATAGACTCAATAGTCTTTTAGAACAGACTAGGGTTTAGGAAGTATTTGCACGAAGTCAAATTAAAAATGATGACATTTGCAAATACTTATGCAAATCACATAAAGCTAGGCGCATCGTTTGAAAAGAGTATCAAATCTCCGTGTTTTGTTTCTTTAGCTAGAGTTTGAACTAGCTGACTCTTTTCTTCAAGTATAATGGTTTTTATTTTTAACTCTTTTTTGAAAATTTCAGCATTGATTTGTGCACTAATGATAGCAAGATCAAAACACTCATTGATGATTTTAGCAAGTTTTATATTTTCTTCTTCGCTTACTTCTACTATACCAGGACTTACTAAAACTTTGCGTCCTTTATAGCTTTTACAAAGTTTATAGCTTGTGCTCATACCTTTAAAATTTCCATTAAAACCATCATCTATGATAAATTTAGGCTCTCTTGAAAGCACTTGCAAGCGATGTTCTACGGAATTTATATTTAAAACTTGCTTTTGAATTTTTTCTAGTTTTATGCCAAGATAATGAGCACAAAGTATACAAACACAAAGATTTTGCGCATTAAAATCCCCTAAAATTTGACTTTTAAAATCATAGGATTTATTTTCTATATCGACTTTAAATTCTAAACCTTCAAGACTTGAATGAATAAGACTTAATTTATCATCATAAAGGCTGATGAGTTTATCTTCTTCTTTTTGGGTGCTAGAGTGTAAAAAAGCCTTTTCTAGTCTTTTGGAATTTAAGGCTTCAAGTTTGGTTGAGCGGATATTTTCAACACTTTTAAAATACTCTAAATGTGCATTGCCTATCTCTCCTACTATGCTGATTTGAGGTTGTAAAAAACGAGTGATTTCATCGATATCGCCTTTAAGTCTAGCGCCTGCTTCAGCTATGTAAATTTGAGTATCTTGACTTAAATTAGCATTGATATCAGCAACTATACCTAGCAAGGTATTGACAGAGCGTGGTGTTTTGTAGCTTTTAAAGTCATCTTTTAAAAGTTCGTATAAAAAATTTTTAATACTTGTTTTTCCAAAACTTGCGGTAATGAGTATGATTTTTAAATTTTCATTGGCTCTTAGTTTGGCTTTGGCTTGTTTTTTATAATATAAATTTGTAAAAAACTCATAAATTTTAAGACTCAATAAAGTAAAAGGAAGACTAAAAAGATTAAAAAGAAAAGAAAAACGCAAAGCAAGGATGGTAAAAATAGCATTATAAACAAAAACAAAAACAAAAAACCATTTAACCTTACTTGTAAAAACAAGCTTTTTATCTATGCCTTTATTCCAAAAATACAAAATCGGAGTATGGATCAATGCAAAATATGCCAAAGAGTATAAAGGAAAAGCTAAGAATAAAAAATAAGGGATAAATAAAAAATACAAATGCCATAAAGGTTTATGATAGTGAAAAAACACGCGTTTAAATTTATAAGAATACCATTGTAAAGCACTCATAAGATAAAAAGCTATACAAAAATTAAAAAATAAAGAATTGATAAAATAAAGAGTATTGACAAGCATTTAAATTTCCTTAATTTTTTGAGCTATGAAAGCAGAATGTTTTAAAAAGAAAAAATGATCCCCCTCTAAAGGATAAAAAGTGCTATTTTTTAAAAGTTGATGCATTTTTTCACCACAATACAAAGGCGTGGCTTCATCGCTTTTTCCCCAAAAAACCAAGCTTTTAGCCTTTTGCTTGGTAAAAATTTCACCAAAATCCTCATCAACAACATTTTTAAAGGTTTCATACATCATAGGGCTAAGATTTGCTCCATCTTTACTAGCAAAATAGCGATAAAATTTTCCCAAACCAAAGAGTTTTAAAATTTTAAAAATACGGATTTTAAAACGCACTTTTAGGGATTTTTTAGCTAAAATTCCTGCGCTTGAAAGTAAGATTAGGGTGTCTTTTTCTTTTGCGAGTAGGGTGCTTACTTTTCCACCAAAAGAATGCCCCATGAAAAAACAGACATTGAGTTTTTTTTGTTTTAAAAAAAGTTCTGTGATATTGGCATAATCTTGAGTGTTTAAAATTTCTTCCACACTTGAATTTCCAAAACCCGCCAAATCCATATAAATTTGACAAAAGTCTTTCAAAAAAGGATAAAAACTTTGCTTCATAAGTTCTTTATCAGCTCCCCAGCCGTGTAAGATAAGTATTTGCGGTAAGGTAAGATCACCTAAAATTTCATAAGAAATTTGATAAGTTTTGTTTTTATAAGAAAGTTGTGTTTGAGCCATTTTAAGCCTTTTGATTTTTGTAGATATTTTCTAAAAGTTGCATGGCGTTTTGCAAGCGTTCAAATTCCTTCATACTAAGCATTACAGCTTCAAATTTGTTATTTTTTAAAATAACTATTTTTCCACTTTCGCTTTTTTTGAGTTTTTCCATAATGGGGCTAAAATTTCTTACCATCTCGGTGGCAGTGTAAATTTCATCTTGTTTAAAAGAGAGCATTTTTCTTCCTAAAATACGCTAAATTTTATGTATAATTTAGCGTATTTTGACTTAAAAGCTTATAATTTTCCTTTTTGTCCGTTGATAGAGTGAAGGAAGTTGTAGCTGATTTTTATCATTTTTTCAAGTGAAATTTGATCAGCTAAAGCGTTTAAAGTGGTACTAAAATCTTTAAAAAGATAATTAGCCAAAGAACCAGGGTTTGGGTTGATTTCATTTAAATATACTTCATTATCCAGTATAAAAAAATCGCAGCGTATTAAAGCACCTTTAAACAAAGGATTGTAGATCTTTTTAAAACTGTCTTTGAGTTTTTCTTTCAATTCTTCGCTTAAATTTGCTTCTATAAGCTCATTGTGTCCTGAAAAACTAAGATATTTTTGTTCAAAGTCTAAAAATTCTTTTTTCTTTGGCTCTTCTATGATGGAAAAAACAAACTCATCATTGATCATACATCCTGCAAGATTGTATTCTTTGATATTGTTTTTAAATTCTTCCACTACAAGATCATTATCAAATTCAAAACCTACATCTTTAGCATATTCTAAATCTTTTTCATCTTTTACTATGCTAATGCCGATACTACTTCCAAGTCTTGCAGGTTTGATAATGCAAGGAAAATTAAGCTTTTCTTTAGAGTTTTGCCCTTTTCTTACCATGGTATAATCAAGAGTTTTTACTCCAACGCTTTTGGCATAAAGTTTGGTAAGTTCTTTGTTAAAAGATAATACACTAGCTTCAAGTCTAGGTCCTATAAATTTAATAGAATAAAACTCAAATAAAGCCGCAATTTTTCCATCTTCTCCATCTCTACCATGGATAAGATTGATCACGTATTCGCACTCTAGTTTATTTTCTTTTAAAAAACCTTTGCTAAAAAAACCTCCTTGTTTAATGAAGAGTTCTTTTTCTTTTTTATAAGCTTTGGTGCTAAAAGTTTTAGAATTCATTTTTTCACTTGGGATATGATAAAATCTTCTTTCTTCATCGCAAAAAATAAATTCTAAATTTTGATTGATAACTTTTTTAAGTACCACAGCACTTACTATACTGATCTCGTGTTCATAAGAATTTCCGCCAAAAAGTATTGCAAATTTCATTTTATTCCTTTATCCTAGTTTTTTAAGAGCTTCTTTGATGAGTTCGCTTGTGCTTGTTGCTTGAGCGCTTGCTAAAACACTTATGATTTTTTCTTGTTTAAAGCCTAGAGTAAGAAGTGCGGCTAAGGCTTCGCTTTTATCATCACTCACATTTTCAAGTTTGGTTTTTGTATCTGAAAGTTCTACTATAATGCGTTTTGCACTTTTTGGACCTATACCAGGTACTTTTTTAAGCGCACTTTCATCGCTTAAACTTAACGCTTTGTAAAAAGAATTTACATCAAGACTAGAGCATACCGCCATAGCAGTATTTGCACCCACTCCATTGACTTTTAAAAGCATTTCAAACATTTTTTGTTCATCTTTATCCAAAAAGCCATAAAATTTATTAGAATCTTCTTTGATGATTTGAGTGATAAAAAACTCATGCTTTTCTTGAGTTTGAATTTTAGCAGAACAAAAAAGCGAAATAAATATCCCATAGCTTAAACCACTAGTGCATTTAACAATGATAAAAGTAGGTTCTTTTTTTGTGATTATTCCTTCGATGCCGACAACCATGCTATATCCTTTTCTTCATAATCTAATTTTTTATGTATTTCTATACTTTCTTGGTTGTTTTGTATGACTTTTTTAATGCCTATAAATTTAGCACTTTCATTAACAAATGAAGAGTAAAAAATATCTTCTTTGGGCTCTAGAAGTGAAAATTTGATCTCATTCATATCAGTCCATTTGCCACTTTTATTTATAAAAGTTGCTTCAAAAAGCATTTTTTGCAAATTGATTAATTCTAATTGTAAAGATTTTTTGCGTTCAAGAAGTTCTTTTTCTTCATTTTGTAGTTTATTTAATTCAAGATTTTGTAAAGAGAAATCTTTTAGGGCTTTTTCGTATTGTATAGGAACATTTTGACCTTGATTTTTAAGTTCTGTTATCTTTTTTTCAACGCTTAAAATTCCATTTTTACTTGATAAAATGTATTGTCTTATTTTATTCATTTTATGATTTAACTTAGAAATTTGCTCTCCTAAAATCGCAAATTCTTCATCATAATTTTTATCAAGAGTTTTAATTTTAGCATGAAATTTATTGTTATCCCCGTTAATGCGTTCTATTGTGGTGTTTTCAAAAAACACACAAGAATTATTACTTTCTAAATTTTCTATATAAATTTTATCAGCTTGTATATTTCCACCTAGGCTTTGTTTAATTCTTACTTCTTTAGCTTTGACTGTTCCACCTTCGAGCAAATCTATATTTAAAATTTCGGCTTCTGCAAATCCTCTATGAGTTTTTATATAGGCTTGTTTGGCTTGAATTTTGGCTTTAGAGTGTGTAGTGCCTTCAATTTTCATTTTAGCGGCATTAAGTTGAGTGTTGCTTCCTACGCTTCCGACTACATTTAATTCTTCACATTCTATCCCAACGCCAGAATTTACAGCATCTTTTACTTCTGAAAGAAATTTTATATTGATTTTGACATTTTTGTCTAGTCCAGCTCTTATAATCCCTATATTTTTAAAATCTACCCCATTAAAATCTAGTTCATTGGCGATATCAAATTTTTCACCATCTTGTACTACATAACCTTTTTTTAAAGCTATATATTCTGTGTATCCATCTTGCTCTACTTGTTTAAAAGCCGAAGAACAAGAAAATTTAACTTTATTTTCATTTGCGGCTAAAACTTTTAAGGTGTGTAAATTTAAGTCTTTTCCTTCTTTACCTTGTTTAAATTTGACGTGTTTTAAAACAACTTCATTTTCATCAACAACAATAATACCTGAGCGTTTTTCATCGATAGTGTAGTTTTTGGTTTTTTCTTTATAAGTCAAGATCAGGGATTCATCTTGACTTTCTATAGGATCAATACCTTGTGCAACGGTGATTTGTATAGTTTTATTTAAAGGGGTGTTTTTATGTTGGTTGCAAAAAGACACTAAATTTTTCTTAAAATCAAAAATGCGGATACCTATTAAAAATTTAAGTTTCAACATCTTTTTATAAATATTTTGCAAAAGTTCTAGTGCTAGTTTTTCATGAAAGTCTAAATTTGCAAAATCAATTTGAGCAATTATTTTGGTTAAATTTTTATTCGCAACTAGTTTGACTGCTTGAGATGCTTTGCTTTGGTTTATACCGTGGAAAATTTCTATTTTGTATTCTTGCTTGATTTGAAGATCATTTTTTAAAAAAATTTCATCTTTATCAAAAAGAGTTAATTCTTTTTCAGAGATTTTTTCCCATTCTAAATCTCCAAAACGATATTGTGTAGAAAATGCCAATAAACTAAAATCAAGCTCATTTAAGCTAAGGTTTGTTTGTGAAGCTACGCTTAAAAGCTCTCGAGCTGGATTTTCTGTATAGGCAATAATTTTTTCATCCAAAGTCAAAACTTTCCCCTTGTAAAAAATTAAGAATGTAATTATAGTCAATTTTTAATCAATTTTAGTTAAAATAGTTCTCTTTATATTTTGAAATTTATGAAAAAATTTAATGAAGAGTTTAGTATTTAAAAATTTTATTGTCAATGCTTTAGGAATTTTATTTTCAAGAATTTTAGGGCTTGCTAGAGATGTTTTAATAGCGCTTTTTTTAGGAGCAGGGCTTTATAGTGATATTTTTTTTGTGGCTTTAAAAATGCCTGCTTTTTTTAGAAGAATTTTTGCAGAAGGGGCTTTTGGACAAAGTTTTTTGCCTAATTTTGTAAAAGCGAAAAAAAAAGGAGCTTTTTGCGTTAGTGTAATGATGCAATTTAGCCTTATAGTTTTTTTATTTTGTCTTTTGGTAAGTTTTTTCTCCTCTTTTTTTACCAAGCTTTTTGCTTTTGGGTTTAACGCAGATACTATAGCTTTAGCGGCTCCTTTGGTGGCGATTAATTTTTGGTATTTGTTTTTTATTTTTTTAGTTACTTTTTTAGGGGCTATTTTAAATTATAGACAAAAATTTTTCATTACCTCTTTTTCTGCAGCATTATTTAACTTAAGTATTGTTATAGCTGCTTTTTTTGCGGATAAAAATGCACCGCAAAATACACTTTATTATTTTTCTTATGCAACGGTTTTAAGTGGGGTGGCACAGCTTATTTTACATTTGCTTGTTTTAAAAAACAATCCTGTAATTCGTGCTATGACTTTAAGTATAAAATTTAAAAAAGCCAAGGCGAAATTACAAGGTTTTTATGGCAATTTTTTTCATGGAGTTTTAGGTTCTTCTGCGACTCAATTTAGCTCATTGCTTGATACAACTATAGCTAGTTTTTTAATGAGCGGGAGTATTTCTTATCTTTATTATGCAAATCGTGTCTTCCAACTCCCCCTGGCACTTTTTGCTATTGCTTTAACTCAAGTTTCTTTTCCAAAAATTTTAAAACATTTAAAAAGTGATCAAGAAAATTTAGCCTTAAAATTTATGCAAAGAGCATTAGCGCTTTTAAGCATTTTGCTTATTGCTTCTAGTATTGTAGGTTCTGTGTTTGCTTTGGAAATTTCAAAGCTTTTATTTGAAAGAGGAAATTTCACTCACGAAGATAGTGTGATTACGGCTTATGTTTTGATTGCTTATCTTATAGGGCTTTTACCTTTTGGTTTGCAAAAGCTTTTTTCTTTGTGGCTTTATGCAAAATTTAAACAAAAAACAGCAGCTTGGATCGCGGTAAAATCTTTAATTATCAGTGCTTTATGTTCTATGGCTTTTATATTTTTGATTAAAGATGAAAGTTTAAAGGTTATTGCAGTAGCACTTTCAAGCTCTATTAGTGCTTTTTATTTGCTTGGAGCTAATATCAAAGAATTTGGTTTTAAGAAATTTTTTGCTTTAATATCTATTAAAATTTGCTTATTGGTTATAGTTGCTTTGATTGTTTTTACGATCTTACTTATTTTGATTAAACCTTATATTTTAAGTTTTTTTATAGGAATTTTTACAAGTTTTAAAGGAGTTTTTTAATGAGATTATTAGATAGTGTAACAAAAGAGAAAATAAAACTTGATAAAAAAGATATTAGTATTTATTTATGCGGGCCTACGGTTTATGATGATGCACATTTAGGACATGCAAGAAGTAGTGTTTGTTTTGATCTTTTGCGTAGGGTTTTACTTGCTCAAGGCAATAGGGTAAAATTTGCTAGAAATTATACAGATATTGATGATAAGATTTTGAAAAAAATGGCTCAAAGTGGTCAAACTTTAGAGGAAATTACGGAATTTTATATCAAAAGTTATGAAGAGGATATGAGGGTTTTAAATGTATTAGATCCTGATTTTAAACCTCGTGCAACGCATTATATAACAGCTATGCTTGATTTGATTAAAAAGCTTGCTAAGGATGGGTTTGTTTATACTCTAGAAGATGGAATTTATTTTGATACAAGTAAAGATGAAAAATATTTAAGCCTATCAAATCGCAATTTAGAAGAAAATATTTCTCGTCTAAGTAATGAAGTGCAAAAAAGAAATGAAAGCGATTTTGTGCTTTGGAAATTTGATGAAAATTTTTACGAAAGTGAATTTGGCAAAGGGCGTCCAGGTTGGCATACTGAATGTGTTGCTATGATTGATTCTATTTTTGAAAATACTCTTGATATACATGCTGGAGGGATAGATTTGCTTTTTCCTCATCATGAAAATGAAGCTGCGCAATGTCGTTGTGGATGTAAGAGAAAATTAGCAAATATTTGGCTTCACAATGGTTTTGTAAAAATCGATGGCGAAAAAATGAGTAAAAGTTTAAATAATAGTTTTTTTATAAAAGATGCTTTAAAAGAATTTATGGGCGAGGCTCTAAGATTTTATCTTTTGAGTTCTCATTATAGATCTCATTTTAATTATTCTTTATCGGATTTAGAAAATGCTAAAAAACGTTTAGATAAATTTTATCGCCTTAAAAAAAGATTGGATTTAGGTGAAATTTCTGATTTTGATGTTTTAAATGATATTGAAATAAAAAGCGAAATTGCTAAGCAAATTTTAGAGATTTTAAATGATGATTTAAACGTTTCTAAAACCTTAGCTCTTTTGGATGATTTTATCAGTAGTGCAAATTTAGAGTTGGATAAAGAAAGCAAAAATAAAATTTTAAAACAAAATATCAAAGAAGCTTTAAGCGAGCTAGCTAAAATTTTTGGCTTTGGTTTTATGGATACAACTTTATATTTTCAATGGGGTGTAAGCAAAGAAGAACGAGAAGAAATTGAAAAGTTAATTTTAGAAAGAACTGAGGCTAAGAAAAACAAAGATTTTAACACAGCTGATGCAATAAGAGAGCGATTAAGTAGTAAAAAAATCACTCTTTTAGATACTCCAAATGGAACAATTTGGGAGAAAATAAATGCATAATGAGATGAATTTAAAAGAGGTTTTAATACGCTTTAAGCCCTTTTATAAAAGATATTGGAAACAATTTGCTATAGCTATTTTCGGTATGATTTTAGCAAGCGGAGGAACTGCTGGAAGTTTTTATGCTTTAGAGCCTATTTTAAATTATATTTTCGTTGAAAAAAATGAAGCTTTACTTTATACAGTGCCTTTTTTGCTAGTATTGATGTATTTTTTTAAAAATCTTGGAACTTATTTACAAAGTTTTTATGTTTCCTTTATAGGAACAGATATGTTAAGAGTATTGCGTGCTAGGGTTTTGAAAAATGTTTTACGCTTGGATATGGATTTTTTTAAACGCTATAGAAGCGGAGAGCTTGTAAGTCGTTGTACTAATGATATTAATGCACTTCAAAGCATAGTATCAAACATTATTCCTGATTTTTTTAGAGAGCTTTTAACTGCTATAGGACTGCTTGCGGTAGTCTTGTATCAAAGTCCTACTTTGGCTTTTTTTGCTTTAGTGATTTTGCCTTTAGCTATTTTTCCTTTGGTATGGTTTGCTAAAAAACTTAAAAAATATGCAAGAAATATACAAGAAACAAATTCGGATTTACTTTCTTATTTGGGTGAAATTTTTTCAAATATTGAATTGATCAAAGCTAATGATAATGAAAAAAAAGAAAGTGATAAATTTGCTAAGCATAATGATACTTTATGTAAATTAAACCTAAAATCCGCACGTATTGATGCACTTACAAGTCCTTTAATGGATATGATGGGTTCTGTTGGGGTTGCTGTGGTGATTATTGTAGGGGGTAGAGAGGTTATCAATGGTTCTATGAGTGTGGGAAGTTTTATCAGTTTTGTTTCGGCACTTTTTGCGATATATACTCCTTTAAAGCGTCTTTCGTCTTTATATGGAAAACTTCAAGGTGCTGTTGCGGCAAGTGAAAGAACTTTTTATTTATTGGATTTAGAACCTCAAATTAAAGGTGGAAGCAAAGAATTAAAAAACATTGAAAAAATTAGCTTTGAAAATGTTGAATTTGCTTATGAAAACCCGCATAAAAATGTTTTAAAAGGCGTAAATTTTGATTTTGTTAAAGGGCAAATGCTTGCTCTTGTAGGGACAAGTGGGGGTGGTAAATCTTCTATTATTAATCTTTTGATGTATTTTTATGAAAAACAAAAAGGTAAAATTTTACTCAATCAAGAAGATATTAGCACTTTTACCATAGAAAGCTTACATGCTAAAATAGGACTTGTAACGCAAAATATTTATCTTTTTAATGATAGTTTTGCTGCAAATATTGCCTATAGTGAAGAGTTAGAAGAAGAAAAAGTCGTTCAAGCTTTAAAATTGGCCAATGCTTGTGAATTTGTTAAGGAAATGGGCGGGATTTGGGCTGAAGTGAAAGAACATGGTAAAAACTTAAGTGGAGGACAAAAACAAAGAATAGCAATCGCTAGAGCTTTATATAAAAATCCTGATGTGCTTATTTTTGATGAAGCAACTTCAGCTTTGGATAATGAAAGTGAAAAAGCAATAGTTAAAACTATAGAAAATTTAAAACAAGACAGATTGATTTTAGTGGTTGCACATCGTTTAAGCACTATAGAAAATGCAGATAAAATAGTAGTATTGGATAAGGGTAAGGTATTGGCAATAGGTAAAGATGAAGAGCTTTTGCAAACTTGTTCTTTGTATCAAAAATTTAAAAGCAAAGAAAAAACAAAGCCTAGCTTTAGTTAATTTTAGTTAGAATTTCAAAAAGGATTAAAAAATGGCTTATGAAATGATAAAACCTTTACTTTTTAAGTTAAACCCTGAGCATGCACATGCTTTGGTTGAATGTAGCTTAAGGGCTTTAAGTGCTAGTTTTCCAGGAGCTTTAAGTTTTTTAGCACACAAATATATAGTTGATGATGAGAGTTTAAGGCAAAAATTACTTGGACTTGATTTTAATAATCCTGTAGGTTTAGCAGGAGGCTTTGATAAAAATGCTACTATGATAAGACCTTTGAGTGCTTTAGGATTTGGCTTTTTGGAAGTGGGAACTTTTACTCCAAAACCTCAAGAAGGCAATGAAAAGCCACGCCTATTTAGACTTGTAAAACAAGAAAGTATACAAAATGCTATGGGTTTTAACAACGAAGGTGCCGAAAAGATTGCTTTAAGACTTGCAAAAACCCATCCTTTTGTTTTGCCTTTAGGGGTAAATATAGGGAAAAATAAAATCACTCCAAATGATAAAGCCTTGGAGGATTATTTTACTTTGTTTAGAGATTTTAAGGATTTATGTGATTATTTTATCGTTAATATCTCATCTCCTAATACTAAAAATTTAAGAGAGTTGCAAAATGATGATTTTTTAAATACCTTGCTTGAAGAAGCCAAAAAAATTACTTCTAAGCCTATTTTGATAAAAATTGCTCCTGATATGAAAATAGATGATGCTTTAAATTTATGTGAAAATGCTATTAAAAAAGGTGCAGATGGGTTTATATTAGCCAATACTAGTGTTGATTATAGCTTACTAGATAATAATCGTACTTTTGGTGGTATTAGTGGAAGGTTGATTACAGAAAAAAGTGGTATTTTTTTCAAAGAAGTAGCTAAAATTCTTTTTGGCAAAACTTTGCTTATTGCAAGTGGAGGGATTGATAGTGCTGATATTGCTTATGAGCGTATTAAAAATGGGGCTAATTTGGTGCAAGTTTATACAGCTTTGATTTTTAAAGGTCCTTCTTTGGTAAAAAATATCAATCAAAATCTTATAGAGCTTTTAAGAAAAGATGGTTTTTTACACATTAGCGAAGCTGTTGGGGTAAATTTAAAATGATTGCTTATGAAAAAATTCAATTAAAAAACAAGCTTGAAGTTTATGCTTTGCCTGTAAATAAAAATAGCGATGTGATTAGCGTTGATATTTTTTATAAAGTGGGTTCAAGAAATGAGATCATGGGAAAAAGCGGCATAGCTCATATGCTAGAACATTTAAATTTTAAAAGTACTAAAAATTTAAAAGCTGGCGAATTTGATGAGATTGTTAAGGGTTTTGGTGGCGTGGATAATGCAAGCACAGGTTTTGACTATACTCATTATTATATTAAATGTGCGAAGAAAAATTTAGATAAAGCTTTGGAACTTTTTGCAGAACTTATGGAGAATTTAAATTTAAAAGATGAAGAATTTCAGCCTGAAAGAGCAGTGGTTTTAGAAGAGCGTAGATGGAGAACAGATAATAATCCTTTGGGATATCTTTATTTTAGGCTTTTTAATCATGCATTTATGTATCATCCTTATCATTGGACTCCTATAGGTTTTTTTAAAGATATAGAAAATTGGAGCATTGAGGATATTAAAGAATTTCATAGTATTTATTATCAACCTAAAAATGCGATTTTACTTGTAAGTGGCGATATAGAAAGTAAAGAAGTTTTTGAGCTTTCAAAAAAACATTTTGAAAAGATTAAAAATACTAAGACTATACCTAAAATTTACACAAAAGAGCCTAAGCAAGATGGAGCAAAAAGAATATATTTGCATAAAAACTCAGATACTGAATTATTAGCCCTTGCTTATAAAATTCCAAATTTCAAGCACAAAGATATACCTGCTTTAAATGCTTTATCCGAGCTTTTAGGAAGTGGGAAAAGTTCTTTAATGAGTGAAATTTTGATTGATAAATTAAATTTAATCAATGATTATTATGCTTATGTTAATGATTGTATAGATGAAAATTTATTTATTTTTATTTGTAATTGTAATCCCAATGTTAATGCAGAAAAAGTAGAAAAAGAACTTTTAAAAATCATTTATAAACTTAAAATGGGTAAAATTTCTCAAAAAGATTTGCAAAGAGTGAAAAATAATGTCAAAAGTGATTTTATTTTCTCACTTAACAATGCTAGTGCAGTGGCAAATATTTATGGTTCATATCTAGCAAGAGGGGATATCGATCCTTTGTTAAATTATGAGAAAGATATACAAAATTTGGAATTAAAAGATTTGATTTCTTGTGCTAAAAAATATTTTATTCAAGAAAATTCAACTACGGTAATTCTAAGAAAGGATTCAAATGGATAAAAATATTATCATTGGGGCGATGACTGCTCTTATTACACCGTTTAAAAATGGAAAAGTTGATGAGCAAAGTTATGCAAGATTGATTAAAAGACAAATAGAAAATGGCATTGATGCAGTAGTTCCAGTAGGAACAACAGGAGAGAGTGCAACTTTAACCCATGAAGAACATAGAACTTGCATAGAAATAGCCGTTGAGACTTGCAAAGGAACTAAAGTTAAGGTTTTAGCGGGTGCTGGAAGTAATGCAACTCATGAGGCAGTGGGTTTGGCTAAATTTGCTAAAGAACATGGTGCTGATGGGATTTTAAGTGTGGCACCGTATTATAATAAACCTACGCAACAAGGACTTTACGAGCATTATAAGGCTATTGCGCAAAGTGTAGATATTCCTGTGCTTTTATATAATGTTCCAGGAAGAACAGGTTGTGAAATTTCAACGGATACTATTATCAAGCTTTTTAGAGATTGTGAAAATATTTATGGAGTAAAAGAAGCGAGTGGAAATATCGATAAGTGTGTGGATTTACTTGCACACGAACCTAGAATGATGCTTATTTCAGGGGAAGATGCGATCAATTATCCTATACTTTCAAATGGTGGAAAGGGAGTGATTTCAGTAACTTCAAATTTATTACCCGATATGATTAGCGCTTTAACTCATTTTGCTTTAGATGAAAATTATAAAGAAGCTAAAAAAATCAATGATGAGCTTTATAATATCAATAAAATTTTATTTTGCGAAAGTAATCCTATTCCTATTAAAACGGCTATGTATATAGCTGGATTGATAGAAAGTTTGGAATTTAGACTTCCTCTTTGTTCTCCAAGTAAGGAAAATTTTGCTAAAATTGAAGAAGTGATGAAAAAATATAAGATCAAAGGATTTTAATGAATACAGAATTTCAAGGAAAAACTTTAGTGATTAGCGGTGGAACTCGCGGGATAGGCAAAGCTATAGTTTATGAATTTGCTAAAGTGGGTGCAAATATAGCGTTTACTTATAATTCCAATGCACAAATTGCTGATGAAATGGTTCAAGATTTGGAGAAAAATTATAAAATCAAAGCTAGAGCTTATGAGTTTAATATTTTAGAACCTGAAACTTATAAAGAACTTTTTGAAAAAATTGATGTGGATTTTGATAGGGTGGATTATTTTATCTCAAATGCTATCATTTCAGGACGTGCGGTTGTAGGCGGCTATACTAAATTTATGAAGTTAAAACCAAAGGGAATTAATAACATTTTTACAGCCACAGTAAATGCTTTTGTTGTGGGCGCACAAGAAGCAGCTAAAAGGATGGAAAAAGTAGGGGGTGGAAGCATTATTTCTATCTCATCTACAGGAAATTTAGTGTATATAGAAAATTATTCAGGTCATGGCACAGCAAAAGCTGCCGTAGAAGCTATGGCAAGATATGCGGCTACTGAACTTGGAGAAAAAAATATCCGTGTAAATGTCGTAAGTGGTGGGCCTATTGAAACTGATGCTTTAAGAGCTTTTACAAATTATGAAGAAGTAAAACAGGCTACTATAAATTTAAGCCCTTTAAATCGTATGGGGCAGTCTGAAGATTTGGCTGGAGCATGTCTTTTTCTTTGTTCAAGTAAGGCAAGTTGGGTGACAGGACATACTTTCATCGTTGATGGTGGTACAACTTTTAAATAAAAATTAAGAAAAATCAATGGATTTTTCTTAAAAATATTTTTCAATCAAGTTTTAATTTCCACCCTAAAAAAACGCTTAATAATGCAAGTAAAAAAATAAAATTTAAAGTCCAATTACCAAAACCTACAAAACCTATAGATAATACGCTGTAAAAAAATCCCCCCACAGCTGAATAAATACAAATCGTACTTAAAGATCCATTTTCTGCCATTTTTTTACATGGGCAGATTTTGTAAAATTTTTTATCGTTAAATTGATTTTTCTTTTTATTTCCCAAAAATAAACCAAAAAAGGCAAAAAGATTTAAAAAAATAAAAGCATATAATAAAATTTGATCTAATTCCATTTTAAATATACCTTAAAAGTATCTAAGCCAAGAGGGTAGATGGACTTGCTCTTCTTTTAAAGTAGTCTCTTGTCCATGTCCTGGTAAAAGTTTAAAATCTTCTTTGTAAGTCATAACTTTTTCTAAGCTTTGTTTCATTAAATTTGCATCTGAATAAGGAAAATCCCATCTTCCTATGCTTCTATAAAATAAAAAATCTCCACTAAACATGATATTTTTACCTACAATTTCTATCATAGTGCAACCTGGTGTGTGTCCTGGTAAAAAGTGAAATTTAAAGTCAAGTCCGCCTATAGAAATGATATTTTCATCATCAATCAAATAATCCGCTTTGCTAGGCATAAAACCTTGATTAAAAGGATCTTCAAGCATAAAAGCATCATTTTTATGAATATAAATGGGGATTTGATAGGCTTGTTTTACTTTTTCATTATCCCAAACATGATCGTAATGTCCGTGAGTGTTTAAAATCGCTAAAGGATTTTTTACATGTTTTTTGATGAAATTTAGTGCATCAAAACCAGGATCAATGATAATTTCTCCATGCTCACTAAATAAAATATAACAATTTGTCTCATAAGCTCCACAAGCTTGTTTGATAATTTGCATTTTTTACCTCTTTAATAAAAAATTTGCCTTAAATAAATATAATTATACATTAAATTTTTAAAAGGCAAGCTTTATGGATTGGCAAAAGATTACGGAAAAAATGTGTGATTTTATACAAGAAAAAGTGAAAAATTCTCAAAGTCAAGGTGTTGTTTTGGGGCTTAGTGGCGGGATTGATTCTGCTTTAGTAGCAACGCTTTGCAAAAGAGCTTTAAAAGAGAATGTTTTTGCTCTTTTAATGCCAACTCAAATTTCAAATAAAGCCAATCTTGAAGACGCTTTAAGGCTTTGTGCGGATTTAAATCTTGAATATAAAATCATAGAAATTCAAAGCATTTTGGATGCTTTTATAAAGCAAAGTGAAAATACCACTCTAGTATCTTTGGGAAATTTTGCAGCGCGTATTAGAATGAGTTTGCTTTATGATTATTCTGCTTTGAAAAATTCTTTAGTCATAGGCACTTCTAATAAAAGCGAATTACTTTTGGGTTATGGTACGATTTATGGAGATTTAGCTTGTGCTTTTAATCCTATAGGATCGCTTTATAAAAGTGAAATTTATACCTTAGCAAAATACCTTAACTTGCATGAAAATTTTATCAAAAAAGCTCCAAGTGCGGATCTTTGGGAAAATCAAAGCGATGAGGCGGATTTGGGTTTTTCTTATGCAAAAATCGATGAAGGTTTAAAAGCCTTAGAAACTAATGATGAAAAACTTTTAAGAACGCTTGATCCTTCTTTGATTGCCATGCTAAAAAATCGCATGCAAAAAAATACTTTTAAGGGAAAAATGCCTGAAATTTTGGAAATTTAAACAATGAGTGAAGAAAAAAATTATGAACTTTGGCTTGATAATTATTTTTTTAAGCCTAATTTTTGGCAAAAATGCCTTGCTTTTATACTTTTACCTTTAAGTGTGTTTTATGCTTTTTTTGCGATTTTAAATACTTTTTTTCGTAAAAAAATAGTTTTTAAAAAGCCTGTTATTAGCGTTGGTAATTTAAGTTTTGGAGGTAATGGAAAAACCCCGCTTTGTAAAGCTATAGCAAGGGAATTTGATGGCGTTTTTATAGTGCTTAGGGGCTATAAAAGAAAGTCTAAAGGTTTGTTTGTTGTTAAAAATCAAAATGAAATTTTATGCACCTTAACGCAAAGTGGCGATGAAGCTATGGAGTATGCTTTTGAAGAAAATATCAAAGGTGTGATTGTGAGCGAAGATAGAGTAAAAGGTATTGAAAAAGCTTTTGAGTTGGGAGCTAAAATCGTTGTACTTGATGATGCTTTTTCTAAATTTCATATTAAAAAATTTGATATTTTACTTGAAAGCAAAATCAAACCTTATTTTAATTTTACCTTGCCAAGTGGAGCTTATCGTTTGCCGAAATTTTATGAAAAAAGGGCTGATTTTATTGCATTAGAAGGCAGGGATTTTGTGCGTTATTCTTTTGTAAAAGAAAATCCAAAGGCTGTTTTGGTAACTGCTATTGCTAAACCTTTTAGATTGTATGAGCATTTTATCAAAGCAAGGGCTTGTTATTTTTTTAAAGATCATTATGAGTTTAAAAAAGAAGAATTAGAAAATTTGCTAAAAAAACATAATTGCGATACACTAATGCTTACTTTTAAGGATTTTGTTAAAGTTAAAGATTTTGGTTTTAAATGTCAAATTATAGAATTAAATATAGAATTAAAAGATTCATTAAGAGAAAAAATAAAAACTTATATCAAGGAGTTTGAACAGTGAAATTGGTCGAGAGTAGAAATGTAAACAATGTATCAAGTTTTAAGGAAGCTTTGATTAACCCAAACGCCCCAGAAGGAGGGCTTTACTCACCTTTAAATTTACCTATTTTTGAAGGAGAAAAATATGCCAATTTGTCTTATAAAGATTTTGCTTTAAAGCTTATAGAAAGTTTTGGTTTTGGCGAAGAAGAGCTTTTTAAAAAGGCTTTGAAAAGTTACGAAAGCTTTGATGATAAAAATACACCTATTTCTTTGCAAAAAATCTCTGAAAAAACCTATATTAACGAGCTTTGGCATGGACCTACAAGAGCTTTTAAAGATATGGCTTTACAGCCTTTTGGCGTGCTTTTAAGTGAATTTTCAAAGGATAAAAATATTTTAATTATTTGTGCTACAAGCGGCGATACAGGACCTGCAACCCTAAAAAGCTTTGAAAATGCAAAAAATGTTAAAGTAGCTTGTATGTATCCAAAAGGTGGCACAAGTGGAGTTCAAGAGTTGCAAATGCGAGCTTTAGATAAGGATAATTTGAAAGTTTTTGCTATAGATGAGGATTTTGACGCAGCGCAACGCACTTTAAAAGAATTGCTTTTTTCAAAAGATTTTCAAAACGAAATTAAAGCTTTAAATTATGAGCTTTGCGCAGCGAATTCTGTAAATTTTGGGCGTATTTTATTTCAGATTATTTATCATTATTATGCGAGTTTAAAACTTTTTAATGAGTTTTTAGAAGAAGTACAAATCATTGTTCCAAGTGGAAATTTTGGCAATGCTTTAGGGGCTTTTTATGCTAAAAAAATGGGAGCTAAAATTTCAAAAATCAAAATCGCTTCAAATGTGAATAATATTTTGAGTGAATTTTTTAATCATGGCGTTTATGATTTGCGTGAAAAAAGTCTTAAGAAGACTATTTCTCCAGCTATGGATATACTTATTTCATCTAATATCGAAAGACTTTTGTTTGCGAAATTTAAAGATAAAAGAACCAAAGAACTGATGAATTTGTTGAAAAATGAGAGATATTTTAAACTTGAAAAAGAAGAATTGCAAAGTTTGCAAGAAGATTTTGAGGCGGATTTTTGCACCGATGAAGAATGTATGCAATTTATCAAACAAAGCAAGATTTTAATCGATCCGCACACCGCAACTTGTTTTAAAATGCTTGATCCTTTAAAACCTAGCATTATTACCTCTACAGCAGAATGGACAAAATTTACTCCAAGTATGATAAAAGCTTTATACGATAGGGATTCTAAGAATGAAAAAGAAGATTTAAAATTTATAGCTAAAGAGTTTAATGTCCAAGTTAAAGATGAAATTTTGGCTTTATTTGACTTGAAAAATAGCGATGAAAAGGTATTTGAAGCCAAAAATATAAAAAAAGAAATTTTAGATTGGATGCAAAAATGATTATTATTCCTGCAAGATTAAAATCAAGTCGTTTTCATGAGAAAATTTTATGTGATGTAGGTGGAGTGCCTATGTTTGTGGCTACTGCAAGAAGGGTAAGTAGTGTGGATGAAGTTTGTATAGCTTTAGATGATGAAAAGGTTTTAAGTATCGCTAAAGAATATGGTTTAAATGCAGTTTTAACAAGCAAAGATCATGAAAGCGGTACGGATAGGATTAATGAAGCTTGTAAGAAACTATCTTTAAAAGATGATGAGATTATTATCAATGTCCAAGCTGATGAGCCTTTTATAGAATGTGAAAATTTATTAAAATTTAAAGAATTTGCAAGTTCTTGCTTGGATAAAAAAGCTTTTATGGCGAGTTGTTATAAAAAAATCACTCAAGAAGAAGCTATGGATCCTAATTTGGTTAAAGTGCTTTGCGATAAAGAAGGATATGCTTTGTATTTTTCAAGAGCTAAAATCCCTTATGAAAGAGAAAATTACGAGGAAAGTTTTAAAGGGCATTTAGGCATTTATGCTTATAGTGTAAAAGCTTTAAGAGAGTTTTGTTCTTTATTAAGTTCTGCACTTGAAAGAGCGGAAAAATTAGAGCAATTAAGAGCTATAGAAAATGGTAAAAAAATCAAAATGCTTGAAATTTCAACAGCAAGCATGGGGATTGATACCAAAGAAGACTATGAAAAGGCTTTAAAAATTTATTTAGAAAAATAACTCCACCCCAAAACGGAACAGATCTTGCTTATATTATTTTAATATATTTAGGTTGAAGGCAGAAAAATCTAAATTAAGGAATTAATATGAGTATCTTTAGCATCAATGATAACTCAAACTATACTTCTATACTTTCACAAGCAAAAGCTAATAAAGAAAGTAAAGAAAATTCTAAAATAAGTTTTGCTAATTCTTTTTTAAAACAAAATGCTAGTAAATTAAATGAAATTCAAAATGCAAATTCACAAACTTTAGCAAGAAGCGAAGTATTAAATTCTACTAATACAACAAATACTAGCAATAATACTAATTTTAGTATAAGTAGTAAAACAAATTCTCCTAATTATGATATATCAAGTGAATTTAAAAACTCTATTTATACTCTAAAATATAAACAAGTAGATTTAAGCACTGATACAGCCTATGGTTATAGTGTAGATAAAGATGGTTATATGGGAAGTGATTTTAACAAAGCCGCAGGATTGCCAAATGATTTTAAGATACATAAATCTACTTTGGATGAGATTAAAAAAGCTGCCGAAAATGATCCTGTTGTTTCAAGTACAAAAGAATACTTAGGCGTAAGCGAGTATTATACTAATATAGATATGGCTGAAACCATAAAACAATATTATAATCTTTTTTCTAATGCTTTAGGTCAAAGTTTTCCAAATGATAAAACAAGTTTTAGTGAAGCAGATATAAATTCTATGCCTAGTGGTTATGGTGTAAGTGGAACGCAATGGATGGACTTTAATGATCCAAGCAATAGAATGAATATTACAGGTTTAAAAGATTTTTCAAATTCTTTAATTTCAAATATTTATAAAACCCCTGAACAAGCAAAAGAAGCTAATGATCTTTGGGCTGATTCTGGATATATGATTGATGGATTATTGCCTAAAACTTTAGGTTTATCCTTAGAAGAAATCAAAAATGTTTCTAAAGGTGAAGATTGGCAATTTAATCCTGATATGTCAGTTTATCCACAAAATGAAGATGGAAGCTATTCTAAAGAAACTTTGTTTATGAGTTTTTTAAAATCTCAAGGTGGACAACCTGTTGAGAGTCTAAAAACCACACTTAATCCAAAAGCAGAAGCTTACAATACAGCTATGGCTAAAGAGAGTTTTTCAACTACTAGTGTAGATATAGGTGATATTATGACAGGCAAAGTAGATTTTGCAAGTCTATTTAAATATCTAGCTAGTAAAAATGGAAAATTAGAAGGGCAACTTTATATGTATGAAAATAACATTCCTAAAGAATCTGCTATAGGTAATTGGGCTTTAGATGCTGAGATTAAACAAGCTCTTGCTAATGGCTGGAAAGCAAAACCTAGCACCATTAATTCCTACGCTGATTCTATAATGGATAGATTAAATAATCTTATAGGACAAACTAGGGTTTAGAAGTTTTAATTTTTTAAGTTTGAAACAAATTGCTAATAACAAAATAAGATAAAATTAGTATAATTTTTTTACAAAAAATTTTGAAAGGAAATTATGAAAAAAATTATTTTGATTTTTATCTCTTTTTTTGCTTTAAATTTGAGTGCAAAAGATTTGGTTGTAGGAATGGAGCTTGGATATCCGCCTTTTGAAATGAGCGATAAAACAGGCAAAGCAAGTGGAATTAGTGTGGATTTTTTAGAAGCTTTTGCAAAGAAAAACGGCTATAAACTTGTAGTAAAAAATATCGCTTGGGATGGTTTGATACCTGCTTTAAAAACAGCCAAGATAGATCTTATCATGTCTTCTATGACAATTACCGATGAGAGAAAGAAAGTGGTGGATTTTAGCATTCCTTATGCTAAGGCAAATTTGGCTATTTTAACTCCTTTGAACTCTGATATTACAAATATCAAAGATTTAGATAAAAAGGGCAAAGTTTTGGCTTTAAAGCGTGGTTCTACAGGGCATTTATATGCGGTTAAAAATTTAAAAAATGCAACTATTAATTTATTTGATAAAGAAAATGCTGCTATTTTGGAAGTGATTCAAGGTAAGGCTGATGGATTTTTTTATGATCAACTTACGATTTATCGCACTTGGCAAAAACATCAAGATACAACTAGAGCCATTTTGGCACCTTTTCAAGAAAATCCTGAGTTTTGGGGTATAGCAGTGCAAAAAGGCAATGCAGAACTTAAAAAAGAGCTTGATGAATTTATTGCAGAAAGCAAAAAAGATGGGCTTTTTGATTCTTTAGGAGAAAAATATCTTAAAGATGTTAAAGATACTTTTAAAAAGAATAATTTAGAATTCTTTTTCTAAGAAGGATTTTCCTTCTTAGGTTACAAAGCTTTCCACAAGCCTTTGCACTAGCAAATTCCATCCATCCACTAATACAAAAATTAAGAGTTTAAAAGGTAAAGAGATCATAGTAGGAGGTAGCATCATCATACCCATAGCCATTAAAACTGAGCTTACAACCATATCTATGACTAAAAAGGGCAGGTAGATTAAAAACCCTATTTCAAAAGCGGTTTTAAGCTCTGAAATCATAAAAGCAGGAACTAAAACCGTAAGGGGAACATCATCTATGGTTTTGGGATTGGGTAGATTGCGTATGCGATAAAAAAGGGCTAAATCTTTTTCGCGAGTATTTTTAAGCATAAAATCTTTAAAAGGCTTTGCTCCTTTTATAAAAGCCTCTTCATAGCCTATTTTTTCTGCTAAATAAGGTTTTATACCTTCATTATAGGATTTTGTAGCTACAGGTTCCATGATAAAAAAAGTTAAAATTAAAGCCAAGGTTACTAAAATAGTGTTAGGTGGCATACTTTGCGTCCCCATAGCTTGTCGCAAAAATGAAAATACCACAATAAGACGCAAGAAAGAAGTCATAACAAAAACTATACTTGGAGCGAGCGCGAGTATGGTTAAAACAATCACTATATTTAAAGTAGTAACAAGCTGATTAGGTGTATTGGGTGCACTTAAGCTTAAATTTACTGTAGGGATAGTTGCTTCAGCAAATAAGCTCATGCTTAAAAGTAAAAATAATAATATTTTTTTCAAAATTTAAAAACCTTTTTTTGTTTTTTACTAAAGAAATTTAAATTTTATCTTTTGATGACTAAAAACTAGTTTAAGGGTATTAGGATTTTAACTTTAAACTGCTAAAATAGTCTTTTAGACTTCTTAATAACAAAGGTAAAAAATGAAAACTTCTATTTTGATTTTAGCGGCAGGATTAGGCACTAGAATGAAATCACAAAAGCCAAAGGTTTTGCAAGAGCTTTGTCAAAAAAGTATGATTTTACACATTTTAAAAAAGGCTTTTGCTTTAAGTGATGATGTAAGTGTAGTTTTATCGCATCAAAAAGAACGCGTTGAAAAAGAAATTTTAGAACACTTTCCAAAAA
The DNA here is from genome assembly GCF_004378835.1 of Campylobacter sp. CH246. Taxonomy (NCBI): domain Bacteria; kingdom Pseudomonadati; phylum Campylobacterota; class Epsilonproteobacteria; order Campylobacterales; family Campylobacteraceae; genus Campylobacter; species Campylobacter sp. CH246. The sequence goes on along the minus strand of NZ_RYYA01000006.1, from coordinate 66,072 downwards.
CACAAATTTTAGAGCAAGACTTGCAAAATTATCCAGGAACTGCGGGAGCTTTAAGGGGGTTTGAGCCTAAAAATGAAAGAGTGTTGATTCTTTGTGGCGATATGCCTTTGGTTGAGCAAACAAGTTTGGAAGCTTTGTTGAGTAATAATGCAAAATTAAATCTAGCAGTTTTTAAAGCAAGAGATCCTAAAAGTTATGGCAGAGTGGTGATAAAAAACGATAGCGTTGAAAAAATTGTTGAATTTAAAGATGCAAATACACAAGAAAAAGAGATAAATACTTGCAATGCTGGGGTTTATGTGATTGACTCGAGGCTTTTAAAAGAGCTTTTACCTTTGATTGATAACAATAATGCGGCAAAAGAGTATTATTTAACCGACATTGTAAAACTAGCAAAAGAAAAAGATGTGATGATTAAAGCGGTTTTTGTAGATGAAGATGAATTTATGGGGATTAATGATAAATTTGAACTCAGTATAGCTGAAAATTTCATGCAAGAAAAAATTAAAAAATACTGGATGCAACAGGGTGTGATTTTTCATTTACCGCAAAGCACTTTTATAGGTGCAGATGTTGAATTTGTAGGTGAATGTGAAGTATATGAAAATGTAAGGATAGAGGGCAAAAGTAAGATTATAAACTCTATCATTAAAAGTTCAAGCGTGATAGAAAATTCCATCGTAGAAAATAGCGATGTAGGGCCTTTGGCACATTTGCGTCCAAATTGTGAGTTAAAAAACACTCATATAGGAAATTTTGTAGAATGCAAAAATGCAAAGTTAAATACCGTAAAAGCAGGGCATTTGAGCTATTTGGGAGATTGTGAGATAGATAGTGGAACCAATATAGGCTGTGGGACTATTACATGTAATTATGATGGGGTAAAAAAGCATAAAACCATCATAGGAAAAAATGTTTTTGTAGGTTCGGATACGCAATTTATCGCACCTGTAAAAATCGAAGATGAAGTGATCATAGCAGCAGGAAGCACAGTAAGTGTCAATGTAGAAAAAGGTGCTTTATTTATCAATAGAACAGGGCATAAGATAGTAAAAGATTATTATTATAAGAAATTTCAAAAATGAAAACCATACTTTTAGCCATTAGCGGCAGTATAGCTTTTTATAAATCTTATGAGCTTATTTCTTTGTTTAAAAAAGAAGGCTTTAGGGTGAAAGTTTTGCTTTCTAATGGTTTGTTAAAATTTGCTAGCAAAATGAGTTTTGAAGCCTTAACTGATGAGATTTTATGCGAGGAAAATGAAAGTTGGCAAAATTCAAACAATCACATAGCTTTTAGCAAGGATGTAGATCTTGTTTTATTTGCCCCTGCAAGTGTTAATTCTATCAATAAACTTGCTTTTGGTATAGCGGATAATCTTTTTATCCAAACCTTAATCGCAGCAAATAAACCTCTTATCATAGCTCCTGCGGCAAATACAAATATGTTTCATCATTTTAGCACGCAAAATTCTTTAAAGATACTTAAAGAAAATAAAGCTTTGATTATAGAGCCTATTTGTAAAGTTTTAGCTTGTAAAGATGAAGGCGTAGGAGCCTTAGCTGAAGTTAAGGATATTTTTAATATCACCAAAAGAGAACTTTTAAAAGAAAAGTTTTGGTGTGATAGAAGTGTAGTTATCACAGGTGGTGGCACAAGGGAAAGAATCGATGATGTGCGTTGTGTGAGTAATTTTTCAAGTGGAAAAATGGCAAAAGCCATAGCCGATGCTTTTTATTTTTTAGGAGCTAGAGTAAAACTTTTAAGCTCTGTGGAATTTGATACGCCTTATGAGCTTTGCAAATTTGAAAGTTCTAAGGATTTAAAGGAGCTTTTGGATAAAAATTTAAGCCATGACTTTTTGATTATGACAGCTGCAGTGAGTGATTTTATCCCTCAAGGTATAAAAGGGAAAATTAAAAAAAATGAGCATTTACAGGGTTTAAATTTATATTTATCTTTAAACGAAGATTTGCTTAAAACTTGCAAATTTCAAGGCAAAAAGATAGGTTTTAAGATGGAATTTGATTCTCAAAATGCCTTAGAAAATGCGAAAAAATCTTTAAAAGATAAGCAACTTGATATGGTTTGTCTTAATATCATTGATCAAAAAAATTATTTTGGAAGTGATCAAAATGAGCTTTATTTTATCACTTTAAACAATGAAAATAAAAGCACTTTGCAAAGCAAAGAAAAATTGGCATTTGAATTAGTAAAATGGTGTGAAAAATTATGAGTATGATTAATTCTACCTTGCCCATACAAATGAAAGTTTTGGCTAAATCAGGCTATGGGCATTATACGCTTTTGTTAAATCACAAAAAGATTCAAACCAAAAGCATGATAGAGCTTGAAATTGGTGCTGAATATTTAGCTGAACTTTATATGCAAAATGGTGGAGTTATACAATTTAAACATCTTTCAAAGCGTCCTAATTTTAAACCTTTTGAAGAGGGATTGGCTTTGATAATCGCTATTTTAGAGGATAAAATTTCTTATAAAAAATTCATTATACAAAATCTTTTAGATTGTAAAGATATAGAGCGTTATCAGATATTAAAAGAAATGCTTTTTGCAAGTTTTGAAAATATTTATCATATTCCTTTTAGCTTTGAAAATAAATCTTGCTTGTTTCAAATGCGTAAAAGAGCAAAATATTTAGAAATTTACTTATATTTTAGTGTTTTTGGAGCTTTAAAAATTTTAATAGACTCGCAAGGCATTAGTGTTTTTACACCTTTTGCCAAGGTGCAAAAATTTTTAAACGAACATTTAGATTTTAATGTATTGCAAGAAAACAAGATTGAACCTTTGTTTGTTTTCAAAAGGCTTTTTGATTTTAAAGGATGAAAAATGAATGAATTAAAACACCTTGCTGTTGTTATGGATGGCAATAGGCGCTGGGCTAGGGCTAAGGGTTTTTTGGCAAAACTTGGATATTCCCAAGGAGTCAAAACTATGCAAAAATTGATGGAAGTTTGCATAGAAGAAAATATTTCAAATTTAAGCCTTTTTGCTTTTAGTACGGAAAATTGGAAGCGTCCTAAAGATGAAATTGATTTTATTTTTGAACTTTTAGATCGTTGTTTAGATGAAGCTTTAGAAAAATTTGAAAAAAATAATGTGCGTTTAAGAGCTATAGGTGATTTATCGCGTTTGGAAGATAAAGTAAGAGAAAAAATTACCTTAGTTGAAGAAAAAACAAAGCATTGTGACGCACTTTGTGTTAATTTGGCTATAAGTTATGGTGCAAGAGATGAGATTATAAGAGCTGCTAAGCGTGTGATTGAAAAAAAACTTGAGCTAAATGAAGAAAATTTAACGCAAAATTTAGATTTACCTTTAGATGTGGATTTGATGCTTCGCGTTGGAAACGCTAAAAGACTTTCAAATTTCTTACTTTGGCAGTGTTCATATGCTGAAATTTATTTTAGTGAAACTTTATTTCCATCTCTTACCAAGAGAGAATTTAAAAGGATTATTAAAGAATTTAGAAATAGAGAAAGAACTTTTGGAAAATGATATTTTTCATAATAATTCTAGGGGCTTGTTTGGGTTCTTTTTGCACAAGTTTGGCAAGTAGGATAATTGAAAAAAAGCCCCTTTTTATCTCGCGCTCTTTTTGTTTTTCTTGTGATACAAAATTAAAATACTATGAACTTATTCCTATTTTTTCTTATATTTTTTTAAAGGCAAAATGTCAAACTTGTAAATGTCATTTGCCTATTTCTTTGTTAATCAATGAAATTTTAGGCGCAATTTTGCTTATTTTGGTTTATTCTTTAAGTCAAAATTTTTATGATTTTTTATTTTTATCTCTATTTTTATTTAATCTTTTCTTGCTTTCTTTAATTGATATTAAACTCAAAGCCGTACCACAAATTTTACTTTGGAGTGCTTTTTTATTTGCTTTTTTTTACGCCTTTAGGGAAAGTGAAATTTTACATTTTTTGATTTTTAAAGAGTTTAGTGGAGGTTTTTTACTAAATGCTTTTAGTTTTGGAGGATTTGTTTTTTTATTAAAAAGTTTGGTTTTTTTTCTAATGAATTTCCAAAAAAAAGATGAAATTTTAGAAAATTTGGGTGATGCTGATATTATTATTATGTCTTGTATAGGTGGAATTTTAGGTTTTGAGTATGGATTTTTAGTATTATTTATAGCTTCTATTTTGACTTTGCCTTTTTTTATTTTTTTTAGAATTAAAGCAATAAAAGAGCAAGAACTTGCTATGATACCCTTTTTAAATATCGCTTTTGTGGCAGTTTTATTTTATAAAAACTTAGGATTATTCTAATGAAGCTTAGTTTAAGATATGTTTTAAATCAATTTTTAAGTACCAATTTGTCTATATTTTTCGTACTTTTTGCTATTGTATCTATGGTGTTTTTTATTCAACTTGCAAAACTTACTTCAAGTATAGAGATTAGTTTTTTGGATCTTTTAAAGCTTTATGGGTTTATGTTGCCTAGAATTTTAATTTTTACCTTGCCTATATCTTTTTTTATTTCTTTAACTTTGGCTTTGTTTAGGCTTTCTAAGGAAAATGAAAGCATAGTGCTTTTTACTTTGGGATTTTCACCAATGATTTTGGCAAAATTTTTCCTTAAAATTGCAAGCTTGATTAGTGCTTTTATGCTTGTTGTGGCTTTGGTAATGATACCTATAGTATTTGAACTTCAGGATAACTTTGTAAACTATAAAAGCACTCAAGTGAAATTTAACTATAAAACAGGAGAATTTGGACAAAAATTTTTAGACTGGATGATTTTTATAGAAAAACAAGATAGTGATAAGTATGAAAACATAATTATGTATCGCCCTAAACATAAAGCAGATGATAAAGAACAACTTATCATAGCCAAAGAAGCGCATGTGCAAAGAAAAGATGATAGCTTTGCTTTTAGCTTAAATCAAGGCAAAATGTATAATTTTGAGCAAGGTCAAAGTATTTTTAGTGGAGAATTTGACACTTTAGTAGTAAATACTCAGTTTAATACAGACAATCTTCAAACAAAGAAATTTTATGAATACTGGAATGATTTAAACGAAAATCCACAAAGAGCAAGAGAATTTGTGATTTATACAACTATAGCCTTGTTTCCACTTGCTAGTACGCTTTTTGCACTTTGTTTTGGTTTGGTTACTTATCGTTATGAAAAAGGCTATGTGTATTTAGGTATGTTTGGAGTGATTGCTATATATTTTGGACTTTTAAGTTCTTTTTCTCAACCTCCAATTTTGGCTTGTCTTGGAATTTTTTCTTTAAGTTTATTTGTTTCGGCTTATTGTTTTAAGAAAATGATTTTGAGTCGATATTGATGAAAATAAAAATTATATTTTCTTATGATGGCTCTGCTTTTTTAGGTTCTGCTACTCAGCCTCATAAAAAAGGTGTTCAAGATGCTTTAAGTGGGGCCTTATCGCATTTGGGTATTTTTTCACCTCTTTTGATGGCTTCTCGTACAGATAAAGGAGTGCATGCAAGCTATGCTGTAGCTAGTGTAGAATGTGGAGATCATTTTATAAATTTAGAATATCTTCAAAAACAACTTAATAAATTTTCCCATCCTTTTATCCATATCAAAAAAATTGAAAAAGTAAAAGATGATTTTGAGGTAAGATTTGATGTAAAAAGTAGAGAATACCGCTATATATTTTCTCACTCTTCTTATAGTCCTTTTATGGCTTCTTATGTACATTTTTATCCTAAATTTGACCTAGGTAAAGCTAATGAGCTTTTGGGTTTTTTTGTAGGAAAAAAGGATTTAAAGTTTTTTTGCAAAAGTGGAGGGGATAATAAAACGACTTTAAGAGAAATTTTTATTGCTAGAGCTTATGCTTATAAAGATTTTAGCATTTTTCATTTTAAAGCCAATGGTTTTTTAAGAGGGCAAATTAGATTAAGTGTAGCAAGTGTTTTAAAGGTTTTAGAAGGAAAAATGAGTGAAAAAGAACTCAAAGAACAGATTGAGGCTAAAAAGCAATACAATCACTTTTTAGCACCGCCAAATGGGCTTTATTTAAGCCGTATATGTTATTAAAAACTTTCATAGAAATTAAAAGCCTTTTGGGTTAAAATTTTTCTTATTTCTTCTTGATGTTCTTTACCTTTGGTTTCTAGGGTAATTGAAATCATCGCATCACCATAATCAAGCTTGGTAGAAAATCTATCATAGTCGATTTTTACTATATTTGCATTGGCTATTTTTAAGCTGTCTGTAAGGTGTAATAATGCCCCAGGTTTATCTACTAAAGTAACATGAATTTGCATTTTTCTGTAAGATTTAAATAAACCTTTTTCTATGATGATATTTAGCATTTGTGCATCGATATTACCTCCGCTTAAAACTACGCCAATTTTTCTATGATTTTGTGTATTTATTTTTTGATGAAGCAGAGCAGCTACACTTGCAGCTCCTGCACCTTCAACTATGATCTTATGTTTTTCGAGTAAAAACAATACCGCATTAGCTATTTCTTCATCATCAACTTGGATAAAATCATCTACACATTCTAAAATAATGTTAAAATTAATAGGATTTGCATCGCGCACAGCAATACCATCGGCTATAGTGCGTACGCTTTTTGCATTTTTGATTTTTTTAGCATGAAAACTTTCATACATTGCAGGAGCTCCTTTGGCTCCAACTCCGATGATTTTAATGTTTGGATTGATTTGTTTAGCTGTACTTGCGATACCGCTTATAAGTCCTCCGCCTCCAACAGGTGCGATAATCATATCAAGATCGCTTATTTCATCAAGCATTTCAAGCATTAAAGTTCCTTGTCCTGCCATTACAAATTCATCTTCAAAAGGATGGATAAAGCTAAGATTATTTTCTTTAGCATAAGAGGTTGCAAAAGCATAGGCTTCATCAAAGTTATCCCCTTTGAGTATCACCTCTGCTCCTAAGGCTTTTGTAGCAGAAACTTTTAAGAGTGGAGTGGATTCTGGCATTACGATAACTGCTTTAATGCCAAATTTTTTTGCACTAATGGCCACGCCTTGAGCATGGTTTCCCGCACTTGCGGCAATGACTCCATGTTGTTTTTGTTCAACACTAAGATTGGCTATTTTATTATAAGCTCCACGAATTTTATAAGCACCTGTAATTTGTAAATTTTCATTTTTAAGATAAATTTCACTTTGACAAATATCACTTAAAAAAGAAGAGTATATGAAAGGAGTTTTGTTTACAAACCCTGAAATTTGTTGTTTTGCTTTGTAAATTTTATTAAGTTCTAACACTATTTTTCCCTTGTTTTAAAATGCGGATATTCTAGCATAATGCAACGATTTTGTATAAAATTTATATCTAATTTTTTACATTCTTCTTTGGCTGTTTCATTACTAATACCAAGTTGAAGCCATAGGTTTTTAATATTTTTTTCAACAAGCTTAGGAAGAATTTCTAGCGCCACTTCACCTTTTCTAAAAAGTATAAGTGTATCGATTTTTTCTTCTATTTGATCTAAATTTCTATAAACTTTTTCATTTAAAATAAACTCTTCTTTAGGATAAATAGGAAAAATTTTATAATTTTTTCTTTGTAAAAATTCTGCTACCCTATAAGAAGCTTTTGTCTTATCTGGACTTAAAGCAAATATGACAATATTTTTACTTGTATTTATAATATAAGAGATAGTTTCTTTTTCGTTCATTGTTAACCTTTGTTTTGGTATTTTATCTTAAATGATTAAAAAATTAACTAAAGTGAATTCAAAAAATGAAAAAAGTGTTATAATATAGCAAATTCCGAAGTTTAATAAGGAGGGAAAAATGGAAGAATTTTATCCATATACTTTAACAATCCATCTTCTTTGTGCTATTTTGTTTATAGGTTATTTGTTTGTTGATGTATTTGTTTTGGGTGTAGTTAAAAAGAAAAATCCTAATTTTGACAAAAGTCTTTTTAGTGCTACTGGAGTTAAAATAATGCCTTTTGTTGTTCTTTTGCTTTTTTTAAGTGGAGGTGCTTTGGCAGGTTTTCATTTTAAACCTTTAAATTTACTTTTTGCTGTAAAAATTATTTTGGCTTTTGGAATTTTATTTTTAGTTGTTTTTTCTTTATTTTGTCATTTTATATTAAAGAAGAAAAACCCACTTGGTGCTTTTATCCACCCTTTTGTATTTGTGCTTTGTATTGCAATAGTAATACTGGCTAAATTAATGAATTATTTTTTTATACCTTGCTAAGAAATACTCCACATTCAAGATGTGGAGTATTGACAAATTGATCAAAAAGAGCAAACTCTTCCGCTTTATGTGTTCGGCTTAATTCTTTTAAATTTTCTTTTAAAGTGATAGGATTGCAAGAAATATAAATAATATTTTCATATTTTTTTATTAAGTCGATTACGCTTTTATCAAGTCCTGCACGGGGTGGATCAACTAAAACATGAGAGAAATTAAAATCATCCAATCGAATATCTTTTAAACGAAAAAATTCTCTTTCTTTTTTGATAGCAAGACTTAATTCTTCGCTTGAAAGTCTTGCAAAGTGGATATTTGTTGTATTGTTAAGCTCGCAATTTTTTAAAGCAAAATTAATATTACTTTTTGAAATTTCGGTGGCTAAAACTTTAAAAAAGAATGGTGCTAAAGCTAAAGTAAAATTTCCATATCCACAGTAAAGCTCAAGTAAATCCATTCTTTTTTGAGTATTTAAAATTTCACACACCCAAGTAATCATTTTTTCATTTATAGCAGTATTAGGTTGAATAAAACAATCGTTGTTAAATTCATAAAATATTTTTCTATCTTGAATATTTAAAGTTTGTCTTAGATTTTCTGTTTTAAAAATAAGTTTTTTGCCTTTACTTCTTGCTATAAGGTTGATATGAAGATTATTGCTTAAAATTTCTAAATTTGACTTTATGTCTTCTATATTTTTATGATAGAGTAAAGTTACGCTAAGTTCTTGTTTTGTGGTTAAAAATTCTACACCAAAAAGTTTTTCTTTTAATTTATCATCTTGTCGCAAGTATTCTAGAAGTTTTGGCATAAAAGCACAAATTTTTTCATCAGCAAAATCTAAATATTCTATAATGTACTTTTTTTTGCTTTTTGGATCAAACATTGCATAAAAAAGCGTATCGTTTTCATGATAAAATGAAAGTTCAGCTCTTGTGCGATAATGTTTATCTTTTGAGGCAAAAAGTTTAAAATCCTTTGTATAAAATTCTTTAAAATATTTTTTTATGAAAGAGTGTTTTTGATCTAAAGTGAGAAAATTTCCAAAATTTTCAAGACTCATGGAACTTTCTTTCCGATGAGTCTTAGTAAAAGCGCAATAAGTATGAAATTTAAAGGCAAGACAAACCAAACGCTAAGTCCTAAAGATACAGGAATATATCCAGCGATTAAAGAAATACCACAGATAAATAAAGCATAAGGAATTTGTGTTCTTACATGCTCCATATGATCGCATTTTGCACTCATAGACGAAAGGATTACATTATCTGAAATTGGTGAGCAATGATTTCCAAAAATCGCACCTGTTAAAACGCAACTTATATTAATGACCATATAATGATGCATAGCGTTTGCATCCATGCCATTGATTTTGGCGATTTCATGAGCTAAAGGTACAGCCAAAGGCATTAAAATCCCCATAGTTCCATAGCTTGTTCCTATGGCAAAAGAAATGGCTGAAGCAAAAGCAAAAATAGTAGCAGGTAAAATAAACTCAGGCAATTTATCTGCAAGTAAACTAGTGATAAATAAAGAAGTCCCTAGATCTTTTACTATGCTTGAAAGTGACCAAGCAAATAAAAGCAATACTATGGTAAAAATCATGGTTTTCCAGCCATATATCCAAGTTTCTACCGCTTCTTTAAGATTGAAAATTTTACGACGCACCCCGATAAAAATCGCTACAATAGCAGCAAACAAAGCAGCTTGGAATAACACCACAGAAGAATCAGCATTTCCAAAAGCAGCCCTAAAAGTTTCAAAAGACAAAGGATTGGCACTTGCTTTTGCAAGTTCTTCACCTTCTAAAGCGCTAAGTCCATTAAAATAAAATCCTGATATAGCTAAAATGATTAAAGTAAAAATAGGAACAATAGCATCAAAAGCACGAATTTTAATACCTTCTTTTGGCGCTAAAAACTGATCTTCTAATTCAGCGGTATCTAGTGCGCCTGATTTAGGTAGAGGTGCAATTTGTCCTGTGGTTCTTGCACGCACTTCAGCCTTGTACATAGAACCAAACTCACGTCCCATGATTGCAGTCATGACTACAAAAAAAAGCATGAAGATATTATAAAAACGATAAGGTATGGTTTCGACAAAAATTCCAAAAGCACTAATATCGCTAATGCCTATGTGTTCATAAGCGGTTTTAATTAAAGAAACTTCTAAGCCTATCCAAGTAGAAATTACAGCTATTCCTGCCACAGGAGCTGCGGTAGAGTCGATAATAAAGGCAAATTTTTCACGAGAAATTTTAAATTTATCTGCCAAAGGACGCATAATTGGACCTACGATTAGTAAATTAGCATAATCATCAAAAAATATTAAAAGCCCTAAAAACCAAGTGTTAACTTGAGCTGATACAGCTGATTTGGCTCTTTTGGCAAATTTTAATGCTACAGCTTTTGCACCTCCCATTTTTGTGATAAGTGCCACAAGACCACCTATACAAAGAATTTGTAAAATGATTCCTGCATTTACTGGATCTGAAGTTGAACCTAAGATATAGGAAATAATTTTTGAAAAAGATTCTACCGCAGTATTGTAATAATTTACAAAAGTTAAATGTTGTGCTTTAAAAATATTTGCAGAAAGGCTAAGTAGAAAAGTTCCACTTAAAACTCCAGTAAAGAGCGATAAAATAACATCTTTTGTGATAAAGGCTAAAGCAATAGCAACTAAAGGTGGTATAAGCGTAAAAGCTCCAAATAAATTAGCATTTGCAGCTGCTTCTGAGGAGTTTGCAAATGTAACTAAAGGTAAAAATAATAAAACTAAAAATTTATTCATTCATTTCTTTCTATATAAAATCCATTCCAAGTTTGTGTTACCGGCATAAGCTCGATTTCATTAACATTAATATGGCTTGGTAGGTTAATAATAGACATTACCACTTTGGCAATATCATTAGCACTGATAAATTGCGTATTTTCATAGACTGCATCAGCTTTTTGGATATCTCCTTTAAAACGCACTTCACTAAATTCAGTTTTGCAAAGTCCTGGAGCAATGTTTGTTACTTTGATATTGCTTCCTCTAAGATCATTTCTTAAGGCCAATGAAAATTGTCCTACAAAAGCTTTGGTTCCACAATACACATTGCCTCCAAAATAAGGATTTCTTCCTGCAACCGAACCTAAGTTAAAAATATAAGCATTTTTTTGTTTACGAAGTATAGGAATAATAGCTTTTGCAACATATAAAAATCCTTTGATGTTTGTATCTACCATAGTGTTAATATCTTCAAGGTTTAATTTATCAAATTCATCTACCCCTAAAGCTAAACCTGCATTATTAAAAAGCACATCAATTTCTTGAAATTCTTTGGGTAAATTTTCAATAGCCTCAAAGATTTCTTTTTGATTTCTTACATCTATGCAAAGCGTGTAAATCTTATCTTTGTGGGCATTTTTTAACTCTGCTAGACGCTCTTTGCGTCTAGCAAGGGCGATTACTTTGTAGCCTTCTTGTATAAAAGCTTCAACGCAAGCTCTACCAAAACCTGAACTAGCTCCTGTAATAAATGCGGTTTTCATTCTAAACTACCTCCGTAAAATAGATTTTCGTTTGCTTTTAAACCCAAGCTTTTTAGATAATCAGCATTTTCTTTTTTACCTGCTGCTAGCGCAAAGTCAAGTGCATTAAAACCAAGATCATCAACAGCATTAAAATTTGCTCCTTTTGAAATAAGAAGTTTTAAAATTTCAATATTTCCATAGGCTGCAGCATGCATTAAAACATTTTTTGAAGTGTGCTCTAGAGCGCAAAATGTAATAAAATAAGGCGTATTTGAACCTATGTTCGCACTTAATGCTAATTTTTCATTGTTATTAATATATTTTTGATTAACATTTGCTCCATTATCAAGAAGTAGTTTTATGATATCAAGACGATTAAACTCTATGGCATAAAAAAGTGGGGTTTTTCCAAAGGCATTGGCTTGATTAACATTTGCTCCATTTTGGATTAAAAAGTTTGTATTTTCATAATTTTCCAATGCGTAAAAAATAGCACTTTCATAACCTTCGTCAATCCTAGCACCAAAACGAATCAAAAGTTCTAAAATTTCTTTTTCTCTTTGATTTAGAAGCGCTGCTTGCAAGGCTATAGTAAGGTCATCTTGGCTTGGATTATTTGAAAAAATAAAATCTTGTATATAAGATACTGAATAATTTTTATTTGACATGATTTTTGCTAAAGGACTAATGTCTTTGTAAATTTTTGTTTCGCCAACAGCCCAATTTAAAAATTCGTTTAAGGCATTGCTAGTATAGTAAATATTACTACCTTTATCAAAATTAAAATTACTTTCAAAATACTTTTCTAAAGGTTCTATAGCATTGTTATATTCTTTCCAAAAAGCTTTGTAAAGTCTAAAATTTCCTATGCTTTGATATGCCCAATATCTAAAATAAGATTTTAAAATATCATATTTTTTTTCTAAATTCTCAGGTGTATCTAAAGTTTTTTGATAAGCGATGGGATCGATAGCTATTTTTAATAATAAAAAATCAAATTGTTGTAATTTTGGCAAATAAGCCATACCATTACAAGAGCTATTGCTTCCGCGAATTTCATTGGAAATTGCATAGAGTTTTTTTGTAAAATCTTGATTTTTTAAAGATTCTTTACAGCTTGAAGCTATATTTAAATAATCTAAATTTGAACTTTCATTTAGTAATGTTTTATTATTTTTAATGTTGTTGCAGTTAATGGCATCACTAGCCATTAAACTTGCAAAACAACAAAAGGAAGTGAATAATAACTTCAATATTTTTCCTTTGAAAATTTTAATTTTGTTATTTAATCCAAATAAGTATTAAATTTGAATTAATTTTCAAGTTTGAAATTTTCAATCTCATTAAAATTTAAATATCTATAGATATTTGCCTTATGCTCATCACTTAGTTTTTCGCTAACAATTTGTAAGTATTCTTCCTTGCTTGGAATTTTACCCAAAATCGCACAAACTGCCGCAAGTTCTGCACTGCCTAAATATACTTTAGCACCCATTCCCATACGGTTGTCAAAATTTCTTGTAGAAGTTGAGAAAACTACAGCTCCATCATTTACTCTAGCTTGATTACCCATACACAAAGAACAACCAGGAACTTCTATTCTAGCACCTGCTGCGCCAAAGATGCTGTAATAACCTTCATTGGTAAGTTGTGCTTTATCCATTTTTGTTGGAGGCACTACCCAAAGTCTGGTTTTAAGTATGCCTTTATCTTTTAAAATTTCTCCCAAAGCTCTATAATGTCCTATGTTTGTCATACAAGAACCTACAAAAACTTCATCTATATTTTTTGGACGCTTATCATCGGCTAAAATTTCGCTTAAGGTTGCCACATCATCAGGGTCATTTGGACAAGCTAGGATTGGCTCTTTAATGTCATTAAGATTAATATCTATAATATAAGCGTATTTTGCATCTTTATCTGCTCTTAAAAGAGTAGGGTTTTTAAGCCATTCTCTCATTTTTTCAGCTCTTCTAGCAAGGGTAGCTTTATTCTCATATCCTGCTTCTATCATAGCTTCAATTAAAGAAATATTGGATTTGATATATTCGCTTACACTTTCTATGCTTAAATCTACACTACAAGCAGCTGCAGATCTTTCAGCACTTGCATCACTGAGTTCAAAAGCTTGTTCGACTTTTAAGTTTGGCAAGCCTTCTATTTCTAAAATTTTTCCTGCAAAAATATTTTTCTTATTTTTCTTTTCAACGGTAAGTTGTCCTTGTTTGATTGCATAATAAGGTATAGCATTAACCAAATCTCTTAAGGTAACTCCAGCTTGTAATTCTCCACTAAAACGTACTAAAACACTTTCAGGGACATTTAAAGGCATAGAACCAGTAACTGCAGCAAAAGCTACAAGTCCGCTTCCTGCAGGGAAAGAAATTCCTATAGGAAAGCGTGTGTGAGAATCCCCACCCGTTCCTACGGTATCTGGCAATACAAAACGATTAAGCCAAGAGTGGATAACTCCATCACCTGGTTTTAAACTTACCCCACCACGACTTGTCATGAAATTGGGCAAGGTTTTATGTAAATTTGAATCGCTTACTTTTGGATACGCAGCTGTATGGCAAAAGCTTTGCATAACAAAGTCTGCGTTAAAACCTAGGCTTGCAAGTTCTTTAATTTCATCTCTAGTCATAGGACCTGTGGTATCTTGAGAGCCTACAGTTAAAGTCATAGGTTCTATATACATACCTGGACGCACACCTTCAACTCCACAGGCACGACCTAGCATTTTTTGAGCCAAGGTATACCCACCGCTTGAAGATTTAGGTTGTTCAGGTTTGGTAAAGATATTTTCACTTTCCATGCCTAAAAATTCTCTAGCCTTAGCACAAAGCCCACGACCTATGATAAGTGGGATTCTTCCTCCTGCTCTAACTTCATCTAAGAGAGTGTTTGGATTGAGTGTAAATTCTGCGATTGTAGAGCCATTTTTTATGATTTTTCCCTCATAAGGATGAATTTCAAACTCATCGCCCATTTCTAAGTTTGTTACATCGCAGATGATAGGTAAAGCCCCGCTATCTTGAGCAGTGTTAAAGAAAATCGGTGCTATGGTTGAACCCATTACTATACCACCACTGTGCTTGTTTGGCACACCTTCTATTTCTTTTCCTAAGTGCCATTGTATAGAATTTATTGCTGATTTTCTACTTGAACCTGTTCCTACAACATCACCTACATAAACCACTTCGCGACCGCTTTTTTTAAGCTCTTTGATTTTTTCTAAGGAACCTGTTTGTCTTACCTTTAGCATGGCATTTGCATGTAAAGGAATATCACTTCTTGTAAAAGCATCTCCTGCAGGGCTTAAATCATCAGTATTTGTTTCCCCTGCTACTTTAAAAACTATACATTTAATCACTTGAGGTAGTTTTTCTTTTTTATTAAACCAGTCCGCATTTGCCCAGCTTTGTAAAACTTCCTTAGCGTGTGGATTGTTTTTGCTAAGTTCAGCTATGGTATGAAAATTATCATGTACAAAAATAATATTTTTCAACACTTCTGCAGCATCTTTGGCTATGTTTTCATCTTTTAAGGCATCGATTAAAACTTTAACATTATATCCGCCTAGCATAGTTCCAAGCATTCTTAAGGCTCTTTTTTTGTCTATATTTGGAGCACTGATTTTGCCTTTAAGTATGGAATCTAAAAATTCACATTTTACTAAAGCTGCATCATCAACACCAGGATTTACTCTGTTTTCTAAAAGATTTGCAAGCTCTTCATTATTTTCATTTTCAAGTAATTTACAAAGTTCTCTAGTTTGATTTGCATTTAAAGGAAGGGGTGGTATACCCAAAGCGGCTCTTTCTTCAACAAGTTTATTGTATTCTTGCATAAAAGACATTTTCTACTCCTTAAATATTTTTTATTATAATTGTAGCTCTTTGAAGGATAAAAAATGTTTAAAGTTTATTATAAAATGCCTTTATGTTACCTATCTTTACATAGTGATGGAAAATTTTTAACTAGAGTCGATTTTTGTGATAATAAAAGATCAGAAAAAAATTGTAGTTTGCTTAACTTAGCAAAATATGAACTTGATTTATATTTTACTCATAAGCTTAGAAAATTTAGCATTCCTGTTTTGATACAAGGTACGGATTTTGAATTAAAGGTTTATAAGGCTTTAATGGAAATTCCTTATGGCAAAATAGCTACTTATAAAGATATAGCAGAAAAAATTAATCATCCAAAAGCTTTTAGAGCTGTCGGAAATGCAAATTCTAAAAATCAAATTCCTATTTTTATACCTTGTCATAGAGTTATTGCAAGCAGTGGCATAGGAGGATATAATGGAGGGCTTGAAATAAAAAGATTTTTGCTTGAAAATGAAGGAGTGAATTTAAAATAAGCTTGGGGTTTGATTTTCTTTGTTTTCAAATTCTTGTTCAAAAATATCATAATTTTCAAGAATTAAACAATATTTAAAATTTTTTAACTTTCTTAAATCTGAAAGCTGATTATAGGAAAAATCGCAAAATAAAGAATTTTTAGAAGCAATTTTAAAGTCTTTTATGTTTTTAAATTTTTCTTTCCAGAATTCAAAGGTATTTTGGTTGTTGCTTACAATAAACGCTTGAGAGCTTGAACCAAAAGGAGTGATTTCAAATTTATCATCAATAAAATAAATTTTAAAATCATCAATCTTATTAAAGTCAAATATTATTTTTTGACTTTTTTCTTTTAAAAAAGAAATAATTTTTGCAAAACTATTTGCGTAAAAAAAAGGCAAATTAAGATTTTTAAAATATAAATTTTCACAAATCAAAGTTGTAAAAAAGAAGCTAGATCGCGATAATAAGGTAAAATTAGCATCTTTTAGACTATGAGAATAGGCGCAAAGTTTATTTAAGTAATTTTCTTCACAGTAGCAAAAAATTTCACCCTTTTTTGCTTTGATTAGTTTTTCAAAATCAGCAAAAATATTTCCTTTTAAAATGTTAAAATAAAAAGCCTTGCAAAGACTTAGTTCGTAAGATTTAAAAAGTAAAAATTCACATTCTTTATCTTCGCAAAAAAAGCGTAAAAATCTTACAAGAGCTCGTTCTAGATTTTCTACTCTAAAATAAAAAATTTCTTTATCTTCAATAGTAATGTCATTTTCTGTAATTATAGCATAAGCGCCTTTTTCTATAGCTTGGGCAATTTCTTTTTTATCGTTATTAAAGAAGGCAAAGCCTGTTTTAAGTTCGTTTAAATTTATGGCAAAACCTTCCACGCTTAAAACACTACCTTCATGAATTAGTGTTGCGTTTAACAGTTCGCCTAAATTGCTAATTTGCATATTTTAACCTACTAAAGAGCCGTTTTGCACAAGTTGTTCAGGGGTGATTAAAACAAGTTTATCTCCGCTTTTTGCAGAAAGTATCATGCCATCGCTTTCATGTCCAAAAATTTTAGCTTTTTTAAGATTGCTTATAACGCAAACTTGTTTACCGATTAAATCACTGGCCTTATAGTATTTTGCTATGCCTGAGAGTACTTGACGGATTTCTTTATCGTCAAGTTCGAGTTGAAATTTTAAAAGTTTTTCACTCCCTTCTATATTTTGACAATCAAGTACCTTAGCAACTTTGATTTCAATTTTTGCAAAATCATCGATTTTTATTTTAGGACTTTCTTCTTTTTTAGGTTCTTCTTTAATTTCTTGTTTTAAAAGAGCTTTTTCTACTTTTGGAAATAAAGCTTCGCAAGGATTTGCTTTAAAATCTAAAAGTTCATTATCAAGTATCATTTTTGTGTAATTTGCAGACGAAATTTCAAAATTTAAAGCTAAGGCTACCTTTTTAGAGGACTTTGGTAGAGTGGGATTTAGTAAAAGAGTTGTTTTGGCTAAAATATTTGCACAAAGTGCTACTAAAGCATTAGCTTGTTCGTGTTTGTTTTCTTTGATTAAATTCCAAGGTTCGTATTTACTAATAGCTAAATTTGCCACACTTAAGGCTTTAAAAAGTTCTTCTAAATAACGATTACACTGTAAGTTTTCTAAAAATTCTACCGCTAAATTTAAGTGTTCTTTTGCTTGATTTAGTTCGGCATTGTAAAATTTTAAAACACCTTCTTTTGAAATATTTCCTTGAGAATATTTTGTACTCATACCTATAATGCGATTAAGTAAATTTCCAAATTCATTGCTAAGCTCTGCATTGATACGATTTATCAGCATATTTTCGCTAAAATCCCCATCGTTACCAAAAGGCACTTCTCTAAGCAAGAAATATCTAAAAGCTTCACTTCCATAGGCATCAACTACTTCTTTAGGTTTTACAACATTGCCTTTGGATTTGCTCATTTTTTCACCTTCTTTAGTCCACCAGCCATGTGCACCTATAAATTTTGGCAAAGGCAAATCCACGCTCATTAAAAAAGCTGGCCAATAAATGGCATGAAAACGCAAGATATCTTTTCCTACTAAATGCACATGCGCAGGCCAAAATTTAGCATTTTCTCCCTTGTTTTGAAAGTCAAGTGAGCTTACATAGATAAAAAGTGCATCAAGCCATACATAAATAATATGTTTATCATCATTAATTTCTTGAGGCAGTTTAATCCCCCAATCAAAACTTGTTCTTGTAATGGAAAGATCTTTAAGGCCGTTTTGGACAAAATTTATAAGTTCGTTTTTTTTGTTTTTTGGCAAGATGGGATCTTTTTCTTCATACCATTGTAAAATTTTATCTTGATATTTTGAAAGTTTGAAAAAATAGCTTTCTTCTTTTAAAATTCTAGTTTGTTTGCCACAATCTGGGCAAGAACAATCGTTAATAAGCTGACTTTGAGTAAAAAAGCTTTCACAAGAAATACAATAGTGTCCTTCGTATTCATCTTTATAAATATCACCTTTTTGCCACATTTTTAAAAACATAGCTTTAACAAATTCAATATGTCTTGTATCAGTTGTTCTTGCGTAAATATCATAGGTGATTTCAAATTCATCCCATAATTTTTTAAATTCAAAACTGATTTTATCAGCGTATTCTTGAGGAGTGGAATTTCTTAATTTGGCAGCTTCTTCGATTTTTTGTCCATGCTCATCTGTTCCTGTTAGAAATCTTGTTTCATGTCCTTGCAAACGATAAAATCTTGCTAAAGTATCGGCTATGATGGTAGTATAGGCATGACCTAAATGAGGTACATCATTTACATAATAAATTGGTGTTGTAATATAACGCATTTTTTTCCTTTAAAAGTCAAATCCGCCTTCGGTTTTACCCTTAGACATACTGTTATAGACTGCATCAACATAATTTTTTCTAGTTTGGCAGTTAAAAATTTCATCGCAATTATAACAAGAGTTTAGATTTTTTGAGTTTTGACATGAAAGTAAAATTTCTTTTTTTTTATCCATATCTTGCTCAAATTCATCTCTAATATCACTCATTGTAAGCCTTTAAAAGTTTTGAAATTTCATATTCTGAACCAAAAAAACAAGGAGTTGTTGCATGGATTTTATCAAATTCAAGTTCAAGTAAAGAGCGGTTTTTTCCATTTGTAGTTTTTCCGCCTGCTTTTTCTATGATAAAGGCTAGAGGAAAGACTTCAAAAAAGGCACGAAGTTTGCCATTAGGCGCATCTTGTGTTGCAGGATAGCTAAAAATGCCACCCCCTTTTAATAAAATTTGATTGATATCACTTACCATGGCTCCAGAATATCTTAAGCGATAGCCTTCATCAAAAAGACTTTTGATAAAATTAGCGTGTTTTTCTTCCCAAAATTTTTGCGTTCCGCCTGTAGCATTAATCTTGCCTTTTTCATTCATTTTAAGATCTTTTATAAAAATAAATTCATTATTTGCATTTAAGCGATAAAGTTTTGGCTGATCTTTGCAAATCACAAGTTCTAAGCGCGCTCCATACATACTATAAAGTGCAGCTCTTAAATTTTTAGCACTTGCTTTTTCTTCATAGATAGCAAAAATAGAACCTATAGCAAAATTAACATCCATTAAGCTAGAACCGTCTAAAGGATCATAAGCTACGATAAAATTTGCCCTCTCGTTAAGCGTTAAAATTTCATCTTTTTCTTCACTTATGATGGCTTTAATACTTGAACATTGACTTAGGGTTTTTGTGATGATTTCATCGCTTAAAACATCAAATTTGAGTTGGGTATCGCCTGTAAAATTTTGATTTTGACTGTAGCTTGTATCGGGAAATTTTAAAGCGTTAGAAATTTCTAAAACCGCTTTTTGTATATAAGAAATCACTTCTTGCATTTTATAATTCTCCTTGTAAATTTTTAGCATTTTTAAGTATGTATTGGCAAATAGCTTGTATATCGTTTAAATCAAGCCAAGTAAGATAAGGGTGAGAAATTTTTTCATAGCTTGCAATGGCGTTTGAAAAAGTAAAATAACTTTCATCAATTTCTTTGCAAAATACGCTAATGCGTGGTAAATCAAGAGTTTTTAATCCTTCAACCAAACAAATGTCAAAATCAGGGCTTAATTTTAAAGCTTTTAAAATATCTCTGTTTTCATGAGAAAAAAAAGTTGTTCTTGTAGGGCTTAAAACCATGACTTCAGCTCCACTTTTAAAAAATTTAAAACTATCTTTACCGTTAAAATCAAATTGAGCTTTATCGGCAGGATCGTGTTTAATGATTAAAACTTTTAAATTTTGTTGCAAAAAATTATCAGCTATTTTGGTGATGAGTGTAGTTTTTCCTGAATTTGAAGGCCCGCTAAAAGCTATAATAAGTTGTTTCATAAAATATACTCTTAATTTTTTTGCAAAATTATATCTTTTTAAACCAAAAAATAGGGTTAAAAGGCTACAATAATACTAAAAAATATGGAAAAAGAATGAAAATTTATAGTGTAATTTTAGGTGCTTTTTTGCTTGGAGCTTGTTCTTTAAAAGATCAGGCGATTGTGGATACAAATTTAAAATCTCAAACTTTAATGTTTACTCAAAAATACAAAATCACACAAGATAAGATTAATGCCATTATAACTATGTCTTATTTAAACCCAATTCTAGACAAGACAAGTAAAGATGATGTATTAGCTTTATCTTTTACTCCAAATACATTAAAAATTCAAAATTTAGAAGTTTTTATCAATAATAAAAAAGCCAATATTGAAAAATTGGATGATGAGTATTTAAAATATGTAATACAAAACAACTATACTGATTATTTTAAAATATCTCTTCCTAGTGTCAAGGAAGAGACTAGGCTTGTAGTTAAGATTTGTTTAGATCATTTGCCTTGTTTTGAATTAAATTTTCAAAAATATCCGAAATCTTTATACTATCGTTCAGAAGATGTCGATACACAATATAATTAGCTAGAACTTTTTTTCCGTAAATTCGGCTTTCTTGATAAGGAACTAGCTCCATAGACAAGAAAGGTTCAAATTTGCCTGTCTTAAACATATCATTTCTTGCAAGCATACGGTTAGTAAATCCTATACCGCCATTATAAGCATAAGCGACAAAAAGTGGAGATTTTAAACGTGATTCAAGGTAATTTAGATGATAGTTTCCAAAGTAATATGCTATTTCAGGTTTAAACATAAAATCTTGATCGAAATTTGGAATTTTTAATTCTTTTTCCCCTATGTGATTGGCCAAAAATGGCATAAATTGCATCATGCCTAAAGCATAAGAAACTGAAATAGCAGTTGGAATAAAACGACTTTCTTGTCTGGCAATAGCCAAAATTAAAGCTTGTCTTGTTTTGTTATAGTCTTTTATATTGTCATAATAAGGCATTATAAAATAATGTTTTTTAAAATTATTTTTGCGTTCTAATATGTAAGCATAAATAGGCAAGGTTTCTTGTGTGTCAAATTCTTTTGCCAAGATATCTAGTTGACTTGCGTTAGCATCGCGAATTTGTTTGTTTATTTTTTGCCAAGCAAAAGGATCTTGCATATTAAAATTATTTTTTTTCTTGCTTGGATTAAGGCTTTCTATCTTTGGAAAAGGTGTGTTAGTAAGTTCTTTTGCGTAAAGACTATAAATATTTAAAGAAGAACTTTGCGATAAAGTTTTTAAATCTTCTTCATTTTTTTTAATCAACCACATCCAAAATATAGCATTGTCTTTATTGCTTTGCGATTTAAAACTTTGAGCCGCCTTTTTAAAAAAGTCATAAGCAAGTTCTATTTTATCATAAGTTAAGGCATTGACTCCTAAATAGAAAGCAGAATCTTCACTTACATTTTCAGGATTTATTTCTAGCATAGAATGTCTAAATTTTGGATTTTCTTTTTTAATAATAATATTTTGCGCAAAATCTTTAAAACCAATGTGGTTTGGTAGTTTATTGACTAAACTTGTATTTAAATCTAAGTCGTATTTTTTAGAATAATTATAAAGTTTAAAAAAACCATTAATATCTTCTTTTTGTACTATATAGCTCATAGGATCAGAAGTATTAAAAGCTAGCAATAAATTTGTCAAATCAGGTCTTTGATTTTTAAAGGTTTGAGCTAAAGTAGTTCGGTCTTTGGAATTTAAACTCGCTATAAAAACTAATGAATTTAAGCGCACACTTTGACAAGTTAAATTTGCATCTAAGATAGTATTTGCTGTATAGGTATAGCATTTAGCATATTTTGGGTTGATATAAGGCTTTAAAGGGATGATTTTTTCAAGTTCGGATTTAATTTTTCCTATATAGCGAAAAATATGAGAATTTAAATCCTGTGCATCTTTTTTACTGATTTTATTTTTTTCTAAAAGCCTATAAATATAATAATCCTTAGCAAGTGAATTTTCTTCCTTTTTGAGTTTTTCTATGCTATATTGTGTAGCATTTAAACTTGAAAAAATAAATAAAAAAACGAGTATTTTTTTTATCACAATATACTCCTTAAGATATTCCCAAGAAAAATGCCAAGAAACTGCAATGCTAAGACTATAATCAAAGGTGCAAGATCAATATTACCAATGCGTGTTGGAATTTTTCTAACTAAGGCGTAAGCAGGATAACTTAATTTATATAAAATTTGCACTATGGGATTATAAGGATCAGGGTTTACCCAGCTTAAAAGTGCTGTGATGATAATAATCCAAGTATAAATGTTAATGACAATTTGAAGTACTTGAAAAATAGAAATAATAAAAGAGTCTATAACCATAATTAAATCCTTGCCAATTCGTGAATAAAATTTTTAATATAAGGATAAAGATCACTAAGCTCAGGTCCGTGGATATTTCCTGTTAAAATTATCCTTAAAGGCATGAAAAATTTTTTACCTTTTAAGCCACTTTTGCTTAAAAGTTCATTTTTAAAATCTTCATAATTTTCAAAAAGTTCAATATCTTTTAAGAGTTCTTTTAAAATCTTATATTCTGTTTCAAACTCGCCAAAATCTTTTGTGCTAAAAATAGCTTGCATTTTTTCTTTAAGTTCTTTTATGGTGCTTGCTTCTTGAGTGTAAAATTTAGCAAGTTGTGCAAGATCTTTATTTAAATCTAAAATTTTATTAAGCTCATCATCTTTTATCATTTTGATATGTTCGCGATTGATTTGCAAAAGTTTTTTAAGATCAAATCTTGCTGGAGCTTTTGAAACTTTAGAAATATCAAACCATTTTATAGCCTCTTCTAAGGTAAAAATTTCACAAGGAGTTTTATTGCCTAGCATGATAAGATAATTCGCGATTGCACTAGGTAAAATTCCACTTTCAAGTAGCCATTTTACAGAAGAATGTGCTTCTCTTTTACTCATTTTAACACCTTCTTCGTTTAAAATGATAGGCAAGTGTGCATAAGTCATAGCTTTATTATAACCTAAGCTTGCGCGGATATGTTCTTGTTTTGGAGTGTTTGAAACATGATCTTCTCCGCGTATAATACAAGTAACATTTTCAAGCATATCATCAACCGCACAAGCAAAATTATAAGTTGGAGTTTTATCTGTTCTCATGATGACAAAAGAGTCTATGTTTTCAGGCTCGAAACTAAGCTCGCCTTTGATAAAATCAGTGAATTTCATAGTATGAGTAGGTTTTTTAAGACGGATAACAAAGGGTTTTTCACATTCTAAAACATCAATATCGGCTAGTTTTTCACAAGTGCCATCGTAGCGATAAGCTTTACCTTGTTTTTTAGCTAACTCTTTTTTTGCTTCAAGTTCTTCTTCGGTACAAAAACAAGCAAAAGCTTTTTTTTCACTTGCAAGTTTTAAAGCCATTTGGCGATGGAATTTTAAATTTTCACTTTGTATATAGTAATGCTGCCATGAAATACCAAAAAGATTTAAAATTTCTTTGATTTCTTCTTCTTTTCCTGCTATATTTCTAGCCTTATCAGTATCTTCAATACGTAAGATAAAATCCATATTTTTTTGTCTTGCACAGATATAATTAAAAATTGCTGCACGTAAATTTCCTATGTGCATATCACCTGTGGGAGAAGGTGCAAAACGGTACATCTTATAGCCTTTAAAATTATTTAAAAACTTATTATAACAGAAAAATTTATACGGATATTTAATTTTACTTGGTTATAATACTTTTATGATATTTTTAATTTTTTCTTTCATTGTGTTATTGATTTTTGGCTTAGCAAATGTTTATATTTATAAAAGATTAATCAAGAAAATTACTCTTTTTAAGTATTTTTATAAAATTTTTTCCTTTATTTTTATTGTGCTTTTTTTAGCTCAAGCTGTGTTTTTAATATTTCGTAGAGATGAATATTTAAGTGATACTTGGTATGAAATTTTAGCCATGTTTTATGCGCCGACTTATTGTTTGTTTTTTATGACTTTAGCTTGGGATTTTGTTAAATTGATTTTAGTTCTTATGGGTAAAAGAGATAAAACATATAATCTTATTTTGCGTTTGATTTTTGAACTTTCTCTTATAGTTTTAAGTGTGTTTTTAATTTATGCAAGTATAAATAATGCTCTAAAAACACCTGAAGTAAAGAGTGTTGATGTTGAAATACCAAATCTTAAAAAAGATTTAAAAATTGTCATGCTTACTGATATACATTTGGGTAAAAATTTGCATGAAAATTTTTTAGACAAGCTCATCACTAAAGTAAATTTGCAAAGTCCTGATATGATTGTAATAGCAGGGGATCTGATTGATACTAATCCTAAAGATTTAAAAAATTACATCTCAAAACTTAATGATTTTAACTCCACTTACGGAACTTTTTATGCTTTGGGAAATCATGAGTATTATCATGGTATCAATGAAGTTTTGGATTTACTTAGAAAACATACTAATATGAAAATTTTAGTCAATCAAAATTTAGATTTGGGTTTTATAAATATTGCTGGACTTGGAGATTTAGCCGGACTTGATAGGGGTTTATATGCTCCTGATTTAGCAAGAATAAAAGTGGATTTAAATACAAGTAAAGCTAGTATTTTACTCACACATCAACCTAAAACAGCTTTGCTTTATGATTTGAGTGATTTTGATCTTGTTTTAAGTGGGCATACACATGGAGGGCAAATTTTCCCTTTTATGTTTTTAGTTAAACTTCAGCAAGGTTTTGTTCATGGGCTTTATGATTTAGGAGAAAAAACTAAGCTTTATGTGAGTAGTGGAGCAGGATTTTGGGGGCCAAGTCTTAGAGTTTTTGCTCCGAGTGAAATAGTAATTTTAAATTTAAAAGGAAAAAAATGAGTTTTTCAAAAGAAAGTTCGAGACTTTTTGGTTTTGTAGCTGGGATTAAATTTCCTAAAATGATACAAAAAATTATTAATGAAAATTATGTTAAGTATTTTAATATCAATATGAGTGAATTTAAAGCTCCTTGTGAATACGAGAGTTTAAATGCTCTTTTTACAAGAACTTTGCAAATTCCAAGAAAATTTGAAAAAGGTTTTATCAGTCCAAGTGATGGTAAAATTTTAGAGTGTGGAAGTACTTTTTTAGCAAATGAAGAACATTTTGCTTTTTCTATAAAAGGACATGCTTATAGCGTTGAGGAGCTTTTAAAAGATAGCTTTGAAAAAGATGAACTTAAAAATGGGCTTGATTATGTCAATATTTATCTTTCTCCAAGAGATTATCATCGTTATCACAGCCCTTGTGATATGCAAATTTTAAGTGCAACTTACACAAGTGGAGTGCTTTATAGTGTAAATGAAAAGCATTTAGAACGCATTAGTAATTTATATGTAAAAAATGAAAGAGTAAGTTTGAAATGTCAAAATAAAAAAGGCATTTTTTGGCTTGTTTTTGTGGGGGCGCAAAATGTAGGAAAAATGCGTTTTAATTTTGATACAAGCATACAAACCAATGCTAAAATTTCTCATAATTTTACTAGAAAATATGAAAATTTAAATTTAAAAAAAGGCGAAGAACTAGGAAATTTTGAACTAGGTTCTACTATAGTTTTAATCTCTCAAAAAGGGCTTTTAACTTTTAATTTAAAAGTAGGGCAGAGTGTTAAATTTGGAGAAAAAATAGCGGATTAGTTTTTAGGAGTTTTATTTGCCATTTGATAGATAAAGGCAAAAACTTCAGCTACAGCTTTATACATATTAGGTGGAATTTCATCACCTAAGTCAAGCTTGCTTAAAATTTCTATTAAATCTTCATCTTCTTTAATAGGAACTCCGTGTTCTTTGGCTAAAGAAATAATTTTAGCAGCACTTTCGCCTTTGCCACTTGCAAGCACTTTTGGGGCGGAGTTTTTTTCTCTTTGATAACCTAGAGCTACAGCTTTTTTAATCGATCTTTTGATTTTGCTCATACTTTTTTATCCATACCCATCTCAAGATCTAAATTTTTCATATTTCTAGTATCAAATTTACTTCTTATGATATCACCTACAAAGAAATTTGCACTCAAAAGTCCTGCTTTATTGATATTTCTTTTAAGTTCATGGGCATTTTCATAGATGGTTTTTCTAAATTCAATGTTTTCTGCCATGATATTAATATCTATATATTTTTCATTATTTAAAGAAATAAGAATTTCTAAATCCCCAAGTTTTGCAAATTCGAGTTTAATCTGAGCAAAAAATTTATCCTTTTTTCCGCGTCTAAACATAATTTTAGAATCATTTAAATCATCCCAAGAAAAAGGCAGATAAGTATTGATAGAATCATTGGCTAAAGACATAAGCTGATTGATTTCAATTTGCGCTAAAAGACGATTAGCTTGATTATATATAGCTTCATTGCCTTCATTTTTAGCTAAATTTGAAATTTGCAAAAGTGTTGATTTTACATCATGGTGTAAAGATTCAGCTATATCTTGTTCTGTTTTTGGTTTAATTTGCGCTAGATCTTTGGTAGAAAGATTGAGTTTGTGTTCGAGATTTTTAAGTTCTGCTTGATTAAGTTTGGCATTTTGAGCATAAGGTTCAAGTTCTTTCAAGCTTTCATTAAGTCTGCGAGAAAGATTGCTTAAATTTTTACTTAAATCTTGCACTTGCTCTAGATCTAAATTCTCTACATTAAATGCTAAATTTTTTACAATATTTTGTTTTATAAATTCCTGATTTTTAAAAATATTTTGCATAGTTTGGTTATTGTTAGATTGAATATTTTGAGTATTATTTAAATTTTGCGTATTGTTTGTGTTAGGATTTGAAGTGTTGGTATTTGTATTGATTGAAGTTTTGTTTTCTGTTTTTGTTTCATAAAATTTTGGATTTTCTTTGATATTTTCTTTTGATTTTTCTTGTTTTTCATCTTTAGTTTTTTCTTGGTTTGGAGTAGAATTTTTTATATCATTGTCTAGCTTATTTTCTGTTTCATTATTTTGAATATCATTTTTTGTATCTTGGGTATCTTCTTCATGGGTTTTTATACCAGAATCTAAATTTTCATCTTCTTTTGATGCTTTTATATGTTTTTCTTCATCTTGGTTTTTTGTATTATGATTAAGTTTTTCTTCCTTGATATTTTCTATGTTACTTAAAAGATTTTCTAAAATATTTTCTTTATCTTGTATTTTAAAAGCTTGATTGCCTAGTATATTTTTTAAAGTATTTTCAAGTTTTTCAAAGGCGGTAGCAGTTTGCTTAAGGATGTTTGGATCTTTTATCATTAAATTTTCTGGCTTATTAAGAGCTTTGAAAAAATCATTTTTGATGGAATTTAATTCTTTTAAAATTTTATTAGCTATAGGGGTGATTTTTTCTTGAGCATGACTGGGATTTTTACTTATATAATTTTTAAAATTTTCCAATTTAGAACTTAAATTCAAAAGTGCTTTAAAAGAACTTTGATTTAAAATTTGCTTATTTTCATTTTTGCTAGAATTAATAATATTTTTTAATTCTTTTAAAGTGTCTTTTGGGCTTAAATTTGTATTTGCAAGCTGGGCTATCTGAACGCTTAGTTTTTCGCTACTAAGACCTTTGATTGTACTTAAAAGAGAGTGAAAACTTTTGGGTAGTAATTCTTCGTTTAGGGCATCTTTTAATTTAGCTTCTAAAAATACGCCTGAATTTTTAAACAAAGGAGCTAAGTTATTGTTTTTTATTTCACTGGCAGGTTTTAAAATTTGATTTAATCTATCTAAAACTTGCGTAAAAGTATCGCTTTTTGCAAGTTCTGTGCTTAAAGTTTTTAATTCATTAGCAAAATTAGGAGCTAAATTTAAATTTTTTCCTTGTTTAAGTACGGGGGAATCGGGATTTTTTTGAGCATTGATTTGATCTAAAAGTTTATTAACAAGTTCTTTTAATTTGGCACCTGTTTCATTTTGAACAAATTTTGCTAGTATTTCTTCACTACTAGCGTCCTTGCTTAAACCTAAATTTTGCTTTAAAGCTTGTGCAAGTGCTTCTTTTGGATTGTCTTTTAAATTTGTTTTATCTTTTGAAGCAGAGTTATCTACTTTTAAATCATTTTTTTGCGTATTGGCAATTTGACTTGCTAGTTGAGTATTAATCATCAAATATCACCATATTTCCAGGCTTTTTCTTAAATTTTTTATTTAAAATATTTGGTTTATTGATAGCAAAAAGAATTAAAAATGCTAAAGAAACTATATAAAACCATATAAAACCTTTGATTTCAAAATATTGCATTAAAAAACCTAAAATTAAAGGGCCAAACAAAGAGCCTAAAGAATAGCAAAAAAGAACACCGCGACCTAACTCTACACCTTTATTTTTGCTTACTAAAACATCATTTGCTCTAGCAAGTGCTAAAGCATATAAGCAAAATATTCCTATACCAAGAGTAATTCCTAAAAAATATTGCATATATAAATGAAGTTTAAAAAAGATAAATATAAGCATAGTGATAAATCCTATACTTGCACAAGTGATAATGGCAAATTTGCGACCAAGTTTGTCTGAAATAGTTCCTATGATGGTTTGTGCAATAAAACCACCTAAAACCCCACAAAATATAAAATAAGAAACCGCTTTTGTATCAAAACCTTGCAAAAGTATAAATAAAGATGCCATAGAAAAAAAGCCATTTATAAGCATTCCGGCTATAAAGCTTGTGACGATAGCTAAAGGAGCTATATCAAAAATTTTAGGTATAGAAATAGGACTTGATGCGGGTAAAACAGGTTCTTTGATTTTAATTAGATTTAAAGGTAAAGATGAAAGTAAAATTAAAGTTGCACTGAGGATAAATACACTATGTTTGCTTAAATTTAACGCTATGATTAAAACTCCAATACCAAACGCAAGATAAAAAACAATTTCATAAAAACCTAAAATTCTAGATCGAATGGCATTTTTGCTTTTTTCATTAAGCCATGATTCTATGACCATTAAAAGTCCATAGTAGCAAATTCCTATGGAAAATCTTAAAACAGCCCAAAAAATAAGATTTTCGCTTACTGTATGAAGCATAGCTGAAATTCCAAAAATAGCACCAAATAGCCCAAAAGAGCGTATATGACCTATACGAGAAATAATTTTATGAGCACTGATGGTTCCAATAAGAGCGCCTACAAAAAAACAAGAACTTACTACTCCAACAGCTAAAGAACTTTCTCCGTTTTCTTTTAATATAACACCTATAGAGCTTACTATCAAGGCATTACCTGCAAATAAAAATGCCATACCAGCAAAAAGTGCCGTCATTGATTTAATAATTTTTTTTGGACTCATACTTTTTTATATATAAAATAAAAATAAACACACAAACTAGCAAGGATGAAATTCCACAAATATAAGCAAAGATATTTAATTTATCTTGGCGATGTAAAAATAAAAATCCAGCAACCAATACTACATAAGCCATCAATTTAAAGAGAGTAAAAAACATAGCAAAAAAATGGATTTTCTCTTTAACATTTGGCTTTAAATCGTCTTTTAGAACTTTAAAATGAATAATTTTTGATAAATTTTGTTTTTTTTTGATAAAAAGTGATGAAATGAAATTAAAATCTTTTTCATAATTTTTTGATTTTTTTATAATGACTTTTTTATAATTTAAATAAGAAGCAAAAATAATCAATAAAACACTAAAAAAAGCTATTTCATAGCTTAAAAATGTATCTAATTTAAAATGATTTAACGATGAAAATATGATCCAAAAAAATAAATGAATAATGGAAAAAATATAAAATAGAGCTTTTTTGTGTTCCATTATTTGTTCTTTTCTTTTTGAATTTTTTCTTTGATCAACTCATCTCTTTCTCTGAATTCTTCATAGCTTTTTACTTGAACTTTATAAGCTTTGTAAACATTAAGTATAGCAGCACTGATCCCCCAAAAAACTCCAAGCCAAAAAAGCCAAGGATAAGGAGTAAATTTTTTAAGCAAATATCCTATTCCCACACCTATAAATACAGCAACAACCATAGAGATGCCAAGACTTAAACCATCCGCAGCTTCAAGAGTTTTGCGAATAATTTTTTGTCTTTTGCCGTTGGAATTTTCTAAGTGATTTTTTTCTTCTTTTAAAATATTGCTCATATTCTTTTAAAGCTTTCTCTAACAGCTTCTAATGTTGTATCTATAATTTTATCATCCATTTTTGAACATATAAAACCTGTTTCAAATTGAGAAGGCGCTAAATAAATTCCATTTTCAAGCATATTTTTATGAAATTTTGAAAATAATGCTAGATTAGATTTTAATGCATCTTGGTAGTTTGATACAGGATCTTTGGTGAAAAAGTATCCAAACATAGAACCTACATGACAAGCTTGTAGCGGAAGTCCTTTTTCATCTGCTAATTTTTTCATTCCTTGGGTAAGTTTTTTTGCTAATTTTCCAAGTTTGTCATAAAGCTTGGTTTTCTTTTTGGCTTTTGTAAGACTTGCTATACCTGCAGCCATTGCCAAAGGATTTCCACTTAAAGTTCCTGCTTGATAAACTCCACCCAAAGGACTTAAAATATCCATAATTTCAGCTCTAGAAGCAAATGCTGCTGCAGGTAGACCACCTCCTATTACCTTACCAAAAGTAATTATATCTGCTTGAATATGATTGATTCCATAGGAACCAAGGTAAGATGCTCTATATCCACTCATTACTTCATCAAAAATCAGCAGAGTTTGATTTTTTTTACAGATCTTAGCAAGTTCTTCTAAAAAATCTTGTTTAGCTGGAACTAACCCCATATTTCCAGCAATAGGCTCAATGATAACACATGCAATATCTTTATTTTTTTCAAAAAGCTCTTTAACGCTGTTTATATCATTATATTTTGCTACTAAAGTGTGTTTAGCTATATCTTCTAAAACACCCAAAGAACTAGGAGAGTTAAAAGTAGCAGCACCACTTCCTGCACTCACTAATAATGAATCAGAATGCCCGTGATAACATCCTTCAAATTTTAAAATTTTGTCTTTTTTAGTAAAACCACGGGCAAGACGAATAGCACTCATGGTTGCTTCTGTTCCACTGCTTACAAAGCGGATCTTTTCTAAATGAGGAAAATCAGATAAAACAAGCTTGGCAAGTTCAGTTTCTAATAAAGTTGGAGCTCCAAAACTTGAACCTTTATGAAGTGCTTTTTGACAAGCTTTTTGTATATCTTTATCGCAATGTCCAAAAAGTAAAGGCCCCCAGCTTTGAACATAGTCTATATAAGAATTTCCATCTATATCGAAAATATAAGCACCTTTTCCATGAGAAATAAATTTTGGCTCACTTTGAACATTTGCAAAAGCACGAACTGGAGAATTTACACCGCCTGCGATGAATTTACACGCTTCTTTAAAAGCTTTTTTGTTTGTCATTTTTCTTCCTTGCTAAATTGCTTGATGTAATTATATAAAGTTACAATTTCATCATTTGTTAAAGAGTAATTTGGCATGATTGATTTTGCGTCTTTACTCTGATTAAGAGAATTTTTAAAATTCTCAAAACTAAGATTTTGTATACTTGGAACTTTATAAGCTGTTTTAATACCATTTTTCATATAATATCCTAAAATTTGTTCGCTTCCATCTGCTCCATGACATTCTTTACAACTAATGCCCCTTGGATTTTCATAAAGCATTTTAGAGTATTCTTTAAGAGTGATAAAATCAGCACCAAAAAGACTGATACTAAATAAAAAAAACATTAAAACAATTTTCAAAGTTTCACCTTGTTAATGAAGTTTTAATATGATACAATTTTTACTTTAAAAAAGTGATTAAATTTATAGAAGGAAAATAATGACTTTGCTTGATGGTAAAGCTTTAAGCGCAAAAATCAAAGAAGAATTAAAAGAAAAAAATCAATTTTTGAAAAGCAAAGGGATTGAAAGCTGTTTAGCTGTTATCTTAGTTGGAGATAATCCTGCAAGTCAAACTTATGTAAAATCTAAGGCTAAAGCCTGTGAAGAATGTGGAATTAAATCTTTAGTTTATCATCTTAATGAAAATACTACACAAAATGAACTTTTGGCATTGATTAATACCTTAAATCACGATGATAGTGTTCATGGAATTTTGGTTCAGCTTCCCTTACCTGATCATATTTGTAAAGATTTAATACTTGAAAGTATTATAAGTAGTAAAGATGTTGATGGCTTTCATCCTATTAATGTAGGATATTTAAATTTAGGCTTAGAAAGTGGGTTTTTGCCTTGTACTCCACTTGGAGTTATGAAGCTTTTGAAGGCTTATGAAATTGATTTAGAAGGAAAAGACGCTGTTATCATAGGTGCTTCAAATATAGTAGGTCGTCCTATGGCTACTATGCTTTTAAATGCTGGAGCTACAGTAAGCGTTTGTCATATCAAAACCAAAGATTTGAGCCTTTATACTAGGCAAGCTGATTTGATTATAGTAGCAGCAGGTTGTGTGAATTTACTTCGATCAGATATGGTAAAAGAAGGAGTGATTGTTGTTGATGTTGGAATTAATCGTCTTGAAAGTGGAAAGATAGTTGGAGACGTGGATTTTGAAGAGGTATCTAAAAAATCTAGTTATATAACTCCTGTTCCAGGTGGAGTAGGTCCTATGACTATAGCTATGCTTTTAGAAAACACAGTTAAATCTGCTAAAAATAGACTTAATTAAGGAAAATCTATGGAAATTTTAAAGAAATTATATAAATTTTCACAGTCTTGGACTGGAACTGTAGTTATTGTTCTTTTGGTGATTTTTTTCTTTATACAAGCTTTTGTTATTCCTTCTGGTTCTATGAAAAACACCTTGTTGGTGGGGGATTTTTTATTTGTTAAAAAATTTAGTTATGGTATCCCAACTCCTCATATTCCTTGGTTGGAAATTCCTGTTTTGCCAGATTTCAATAAAGATGGGCATTTGATAAAAGCACAAGGGCCACAAAGAGGAGATATAGTTGTTTTTAGAAATCCTAGAAATGAAAAAGAACACTTTGTAAAGCGTTGTGTAGGTATAGGAGGAGATAGGATAGTTTATGCAAATAAAACACTTTATGTAAGAATGCATGAGGGTGATGATTTTATGAGAGAACATTATCCGAATGATCTTGTTACTCTTGGAGGGCAAATTTATGTAAAAGAACCTTATAAACAAAAAGGTATTCATTATGATCCAAAAAAAGATATAGAAAGTGATATTTTACGCTTTCTTAGCATAGGTGATTTTGCTATGTCTCCAACTTATATTAAAGAACTTGGAAATCATATAGGTTTTAGTGGTGGAAATGCTTATGTTTTTGATGTGCCTGAAAATGAGTATTTCATGATGGGTGATAATCGTGATTATTCTTATGATAGTCGTTTTTGGGGTTCTGTTCCTTATAGGTTGATAGTAGGTAAACCTTGGTTTATATATTTCTCTTGGGATAAAGATAAAAATGTTCGCTGGGAAAGGATAGGGCGTTTTGTTGATACCTTGGAAAATGATGAGCAATATATCCATGATCATGATGATGAGGATAAATTAAGCTAATGTTTGTGAAAAACACAAACATTATATTTTTAAAAGCGTGATTTCATCACCTTTTTTTAATTCACTTGTATTTTCTTCGCTTATAAGCAAAAACTCACTTTTAACAAGTGGAAGTATCATACCAGAGCCAAATTTGTTTTCGTTAAATGGTGTAAAAATACCTTTTTCTAAATTTCCTAAGATGAGATTGTTTCTTCCACTTTTAAGCTTTAAATCTATACCCATTGTAGCATGAAATTTTAAAGTATTTTCTAAATTTCCGCTTAATAAAGCAACAATTTTTTTAGCAAAAATAAAACAAGAAAGATAAGCTGCCATAGGATTTCCTGGTAAAATCAATACGAAATTTTCACCTTTTCTATAAAGCTTAGTAGGTCTTGCAGGGCGTGCTTTTAGTCCTTTAAAAAGCGGAGTAAAGCCTAATTCATCTAAAGCTTTTTCCATAAAATCAGCCTCACCAACACTTGCACCTCCTGAAGTGATTAAAAGATCAAAATTTGTATTTTCTAAAGCCTCTTTAGTGCTTTTAAAATCATCTTTGATAATACCTAAATAAGAAGCATTTTGAAGCATGGTTAGTAAAGGCAAAGCATTGGCATTATAAATACTTTCTTCATCGCATTCTTGCCAAGGTTCTTTAAGTTCATTTCCGCTTGAAAAAATTCCTATGCGAATTTTTCTTATGACTTCTATTTTATAAAGCCCTTGAGAAGCAAGTAGGGCGATATGTTTATCATTAAGTTTAGTGCCTTTTTGAAGCAAAAGTTCGCCTTTTTTTAATTCTTCGCCTTTGTAGCGATAGGCATTGTATTGTTTAGGGGCTTTTTTAATGATGAGTTTATTTTCTTCTATATACTCATCTTCTAGCATTAAGATAGTATCAGCATTTTTGGGCATTTTAGCCCCTGTCATAATTTTATAGCATTCATTTTTAGCAATTGTATAAAAATTTTTATCTCCTGTGAAAATAGTCCCTTTAATCTCCAAAGCCTCATTGACATCAGCATAATTAAAAGCATAGCCATCAAGAGCAGCATTGTCAAAACTGGGTAGATTTTTTGTAGCGTATAAATCTTTAGCTAAAATTCTATCCTTTGCTTTTTCAAGGCTAATAAGCTCACTTTCATCTAAGCATGAAATTTGATTTTCTAAGTCTTTTAAGGTTTCAAAGATATTTTTCATTCTTCAAGCCTTGTGATTTTCACACCTAAACCTTTAAATTTTTCTTCCAAATTTTCATAACCCCTATCAAGATGGTAAATTCTATGGACTTTGCTTGTGCCTTTAGCTGCAAGAGCTGCTAAGATAAGGGCTGAAGAAGCACGCAAATCTGTAGCCATGACATCAGCAGCGTTAAGTTCTTTTCCGCCTACTATAGTAGCAATATGACCATTTAGTTTAATATCTGCACCCATTCTTAAAAGTTCACTTACATGCATGAAACGATTTTCAAATAGTCTTTCATCGATAATACTAGTTCCATTAGCTTTTAAAGCTAATGCCATAAACTGCGCTTGCATATCGGTTGGAAAGCCTGGATATTCGCTTGTCATGATTTCTACAGGTTTAATTTCTTTAGCAGGAAGTAGAGTGATGCTATCTTCTGCAATCAGGGTTTCAAAACCCATTTGATGAAGTTTTGCTAAAACTGCACTAAGATGAGTGGCATTAACTTTATTTAAAGTAATTTTAGAATTTGTAATAGCCCCAGCACAAAGATAAGTTCCTGCCTCAATTCTATCAGGTATAACACTAAATTCTTTAAATTCTAAAAGTTCTCCATCGCTGCCATAAATTTCAAGCTCGTCTGTACCTATGCCTTTGATTTCAAGTCCTGCGTCTTTTAAAACTTCGCAAAGTTGAACAACTTCGGGTTCTTTTGCAACATTTAAGAGTTTGGTTTTACCTTTAGCTAAAGCTGCTGCCATGATGATGTTTTCGCTACCTGTAACCGTGATTTTATCAAAAAGAATTTCATTGCCTTTTAAATTTCCACTAGCTACGACATAGCCTTGTTTGATTTGTATATTTGCCCCCATTTTTTCCAAGGCTAAAAGATGTAAATCAATAGGTCTTTGTCCTATGGCACATCCACCAGGCAAAGATACTTCACAATGCCCAAAACGAGCAAGTAAAGGCCCTAGGGTAAGTATGGAAGCACGCATTTTGCGTACAATGTCATATTTGGCTATAGTTTGATTAAGGGTGTTTGTGTTTAATAAAGCACTATTATTTTGAAAATTGACTTTAGCTCCTAAATTTTCTAGCAAAGATATAAGAGTTTTTATATCAGCAACATTAGGAATATTGTTGATTTTTGCTTCATTTTTAGCAAGTATGCTTGAAACGATCAAGGGTAGGGCGGCATTTTTTGCCCCGCTTATTGCAACATTTCCGCTTAGATGATTTGTGCCTTCGATTTCTAGATAAGTCATATTTTTCCTTGAAAAAGTTTAAAAATGCACTATTATAGCATTCTTAAACTTTTGAAAAAATATAATCAAGCTTGTTGGCTTTGGAGTTCTTGAATTTGAGCTTGAATTACATCTGCTTGAGATTTTAGCACATCAATTTGTTTTTGAAATGTCGTTTTCATTTGTTCGTTAGCGTTTGTCATTTTTTGAGTAAGTTCTGCAATTTTAGCTAAAATTTCGGCTAATTTTGCTATTAAAGCCTCTAATGTGGGATTTACGCCACCTTTGCTACTTTGAATGGAATTTTGGTCTTTGTGGTTTTCTATTTTTTCTTGACTTACTTTGATTTCATATTCTTTTTCATTTTTTGAATTTGCTTGACTTAAACTTCTTGCTTCATCTGAAATTTGAATTTTAACCACATTGTCACTATGAACATTACTTGCTAAATCATTGTTTTTGTTTATTTGTGTTTGATAATTGCTAAAATTTGTTGTCAAAGTATCTATTTTCATCTTAAATCTTTTTAAATTAATTTATATTGTTATCGGTTTTTTTATTTATAAATTTATATTAATGATAATTATTTTAAGGATATTTTATTTTAGATTTTCATATTTATATTTTAAATGCAAAAAAGACTAAAGTTTCATAAAGTTTTTAAGTATTTTTTTACCTTTTTGAGTTAAAACCGCTTCAGGGTGAAATTGCAATCCATAAATAGGATATTTTTTATGTTTAATTGCCATAATAATATTTTCTGAATTATGAGCTAAAATTTTGCATTTTTTAGGCATAGAGCTAATATGTAAAGAATGATATAAACAAATTTCAATTTCTTTTTTAATACCTTTAAAAATAGGATCTTTTTTAAAATAAAGTTTAGAAATTTTACCATGCATGGGATTTTGCATTTTAGAAACCCTACCGCCAAAAATTTCAGCTATACACTGATGTCCTAAACATATACCTAAAATTTTTTTATTTTTTTTAAAATATTTGATTGCTTTTAAGCTTAATTTAGATTCCTTAGGAGAATGAGGCCCAGGAGAGATGATAAGATGAGTGAAATCAAATTTTTCTAATTCTTTAGCTTTTTTAAAGGCATCATTTTTTATCACTTTACATTCAAAACCAAGTTCTTTAAGATAATAGATGATGGTATAACTAAAAGAATCATAATTATCTATAAATAAAATTTTCTTCATTGTAATTTTACCTTTTTTAAACCACGCACGGAATTAATGCAATAAATATTTTCTGCTTCAAATAAATCTTGTTTAAATAATGCTTTTTCTTTTATCAAACCAAGATTGACTAAGAAATTTCTATATACGCCATTTAACATACCACTTTGAATTTGTGGAGTATAAAATTGAGCGTTTTTTTCTAAGATGAGATTGGTTCTTGAGCCTTCGCAAAGTTCATCTTTTTCGTTAAAAAAAGCTATGTCATAACACAAGTTTTGTTGCCATTTGTATGAGTGTTGATTATAACAAGTACGTAAAGAGCTTTTGTGATAGAGATTGTCACTTTTTGAGTTAATTTTATCATCACTTAAAAGCAAAATATCGTTTGAATTTTGTTTTAAGGCACTTTGTTGAAAATCGTATCTTCCGTCTTTGTATAAAATAAGCTTTAAAATTCCTTCTTTATGTGGATTTTTAAAGGGTAGGGGAAAATTATAAAATAAAGAATGTTTTTTGTGGAAAATTTTTTCATCGAGTTTAAAAAGTGTAAAATTTTGATATTCTTTATAAGAACTTTTTTGGTTTAAAATATTATAAAAATCTTTAAAGAGCTTGTGAGTATTAAAATTAAATTTAAGAGCTGAATTTATAAGCCTTAATAAATGTTCTTTTAAAAATAAAATTTGAGAATTTTTAAAATACATGGTTTCAAAAAGATGAAAATCACAAGGATTTAAGATTGCGCTTTTAAGTTTTAATTCTTCAAATTCATCTTTGAATTTTGAGTCCCAAACCAAGCCACTACCGGTGCTATAAGTATAAATTTCATCTTGTTTTTCTAAGGTGCGTATGGCTACGCTAAATTTATTTTTATTTTTGTGTATTAAACCTATAGTTCCGCAATAAATACCACGATCTCTTTGTTCTAATTCTTCAATAAATTTAATGCTTTCAAGCTTTGGAGCACCTGTAATAGAACCGCAAGGAAAGAGAGCTTTAAAAATTTGATATAAAGAAATATTTTTTTTAAGTTTTCCTTGTATGCTTGAAGTCATTTGATGTAAAGTAGGGTGACTTTGAATTTCAAAAAGTTTGGTTTTTAAACTTTTTTTTGTGATGATTTTTGAAAGATCGTTACGCAAAAGATCACAAATCATAACATTTTCACTTAGATTTTTTGTATCATTTTGCAAGAAGGTTTTATTTTCTTCATCTTTTATAGGATCTTTATCACGCTTAATCGTGCCTTTCATAGGTTTTGTAAATATTTTTCTTTTTTTGGTTTTGAAGAAAAGTTCAGGAGAAAAGGATAAAATTTCTCTTGTTTCATCTTTTATAAAAGCTTTAAATTCAGTATCTTGTCTAGAAAGCAAAAGTTTAAAAAGTTCAAAAGAATCCATTTTGCTATGAAATTTAAAATTTTGAGTGAGGTTGATTTGATAAACTCTTCCTTTGG
This sequence comes from Campylobacter sp. CH246, assembly GCF_004378835.1. Classification (NCBI taxonomy): domain Bacteria; kingdom Pseudomonadati; phylum Campylobacterota; class Epsilonproteobacteria; order Campylobacterales; family Campylobacteraceae; genus Campylobacter; species Campylobacter sp. CH246. The sequence goes on along the minus strand of NZ_RYYA01000006.1, from coordinate 27,061 downwards.
AGATCGCCTCTTTAACTTTAACGAAATTTTCTTTGTAATTATCTTGATCTAAAAAATTTATAAATTCAGGAATAAATTTTTCTTCATCAATATCTTCTTTTTGAAGTTTTTTTCTTTTTTTAAAAGCAAATACAGACAAATAAGCTTTTTTGCTTGTGAAATTTTTATCTTGAAAATATCTATATAGCTCATAATCAGCAGGCATTAAAATATAAAAATCATTTTTATATTTTTCTATAAATTTAAAGCATTTTTTACATTCTTTGTGGTTAAAGGCTTTTAAAATGTGTTTTAAATCATAGTAAAAATATTTACCAAAAACAGCGTAGTTTTTAAGAGTCACTTAATTCCTTTGCAACCTGTGCGGCAAGTTTTAATTTATCATTATCAAAATGAGTGTAAATTCTTGAAGTGTTTAAACTTGCATGCCCTAAAGCTTCTTGAACTAAAACTAAATCTTTTTGTTTTTTATAAAGCAGGGTGGCAAAAGTATGACGCAACATATGAGCACCATTTTTTTGTTTGCGAATTCCTGCGCGAAATAAAAGCTGTTCTACTATACGACTGACATAAGATTGAGTCAGTGGAGTGCCTTTTTTATTGACAAAAAGTAGGGCGTCTTTACTCATATAATTGATACTTACATTTTTAAGCAAATCGTAAATAAGTTCTTTTTTTATCATTACAACACGATATTTATTGCCTTTAGCTCTTATTCTTATGATATAAAGATCGTTTTCTTCGCTAATATCACCCATTTTGATATTGATAGCTTCGCTTACCCGTATGCCTGTAAAAATGATGATTTTAATAATAAGTTTATTGCGTATGGTATTGTTTTTAAAATCTGCATTTTCAATAGCATCAAGAAATTTTTTAAGCTCTTCTTCACTCATAAATTCAGGTAATTTCACCCCTTTAGAACCTGCTATACCTGCCCAGTTTTTAAGATTGATATCGAAAATATGTGCTTTTTCATCTTCTTCGTTTTGCTTGTCTAAAAAATCAAAAAAATTAATCACAGCAATACGGTAATTTTTTTTACTTGCATCTGATAAAGCACCTGTTATGCTTGCTAAAACTTCTACAATAAGTTCTTCATCAATCTGTTTTAAAGAGTAAAGCTTGTAAAAAATTAAATATTCAAACACTTTTTTTAAGGGGTTAAAATAAGTATTAACCCCACTTAAACCAGCATTTCTTGCTTTTTTTGCTAGAGCGTCAAGTTCTTCGATGTTCTTTACACCTTTTGTAAGAGCAAAATTAACTTCTGCTAAAGCTTGTGGATTTTTTAACTCTTTGTTAGATAGCGAGTTGAGTTTAAATTTTACATATTTTGCCAGCCAAAATAAGAATGATTTTTCAAAATTTTCTTCACAATCTAAAGGGTATTTCATAAAAACTTTTCCTAAAATCTAAAATTTTTAGCTTTTTAACTATAAAAGGTATTTTAGTATTAACTTAGTAAAAAAAAGCTTTTTTGGGAAAAAGTTTGTTTTTGCATGCGAGGAAAAAAGATTAAAATATTTTTATTAAATAAATCTTATATCAATCATAAAAAGATATGATAAAAGGTAAAAATATGTAAAATTTATAATTTTATATTGAAAACTGTAATTTTCAAACTTTTTTATATACACCTAGATTATTCTACTTTGATATAGATTAAGCTACTATTTTTACATGCTTTTATGATTTTACCTTTTGAATGAAATAAACTTATCCACAAAATATAATGTAAAAAATTGATAATTTTATTTTGTAAATTAAAATTATATTTTACTTTTCTTGAAAACTATAAAGAATATTTAAAAATTAAATTATTTTATATTATTATCAAGATATATATAAAAATGATAGCTTGTGTATTAAATTTTTTAATCCCCTATTCTTGATTTTTAGTTAAAGTAAATATTCTTAGTTATAAAATTTTTAAGAATATTTTTATTTTAATAGTTTTATAATGATTATTACATAAAAACTTAATAAAAAGTTTTATCAAAACCAAATTTCAAGGAGAAGGTAATGAAATTTCCAGTAAAATTAGTAAGATCTATTGTTGTATGTGCTTTTTTAGCAGGCATAAGTGCTAGTGCATTAAGTGAAGGTAAAGAATATGTAATTCTTAAAAATCCTATTGCTAACGCTGATAATTCATTGATTGAAATTTTTTCTTATCGCTATACTCATTGTTATGATCATCTCAAATTTAATACCATGGGTAAAGTTAAAGAAAAATTACCTAATTTAACTTATAAATTTTATCCTGTAAGTTCTATGGGAGATTATGGAAAGCAAGCTAATGAAATTTTTGCTTTTGCGGCATTTAAGGATGGTGTAAATAAAACTGATCTTACGGATAAAAATAGTTTAACTCATAAAGTTGCTGAAGCTTATTTTAATGCATATTTTAAGAAAAAACAAAGATGGGAAAATGGTAAAAATCCTGAAGCTTTTTATAGTGTCGGTTTAAAAGCAATGAATGTAAATAAAGTTGATTTGGAAAATTTCTTAAAAACTTCAGAGGCTGCAGAGCTTTTAAAAAGTTACGAAATTGCCAACCCTATTTCGCAAAATTATGACACCCTTGCTTTTGTTTTTAATGGAAAATATCAAATCATTCCAAGTGCAATCAACTCTCCAGAGGCTTTGATTGAAATTATTAAAGAACTTAGCAAGCAAAAATGAGAGTTGTATAAAAATGAAAGATAATTGCAGAAATTTTTCACTTTCTAAATGGCAAGATACGCGCAAGCCTTGGTTAATTTTGATTATAGTTACTATAGGGCTTACTTGTATAGCACATTTTTTATTTCAAGAATATCTTTTTATGGAACCTTGCGAACAATGTGTATATATAAGATTTGATATGCTTGTTATAGCTATAGGTGGTATGATTGCATTAATCAACCCTGCAAATAATATTATAAAAATTTTTTCTTATAGTTTAGCTTTTTATGGAATTTGGCTTGGCTTGGAGCATTGTCTAACTTTAAATCATATTCATGAAGTGGTTCATTCTGAAAATCCTTTTGCAGGTGTAGATGGATGTCGTGAAATTCCTATTTATCCATTTAATTTACCTTTGCATGAGTGGGCTCCTAGTTGGTTTTTGCCAACAGGAGAATGTGGGATGGATACCCCTGTAGTTCCAAAAAATGCTTATAATCATCTCAATGCTTTTCAAAAATTTTTTATAGGAACTCTACCTGATTTTGAAAATGGGCTTTATAGCAATGGTTGGTATTTGATTCCTAGTTTAAAGTTTATGAATATGGCAATTTGCTGTCTTATAGCATTTTTATGTTGTTTTATTGTGCTTTTTGCAATGTTTATAGCCTATGTTTTAGATAAAAATAAACCTAATGCTAAAATTTTTGCATTGGTGATTGTTATTTTGGTTTTAGTGCTTAAATTTATAGGCGAACCAAAAAATCCAAATCAAAATATAGCTAGTTTAATTCATTTGAATCAAGTCATTTAAAGATACTCTTAAAATACGCAACAAATTATTTTTGTTGTGTATTATTAAAATTTTATTAAGCTATTTTATGATGGCTTAAATAATTTTTAAAGGATTTATCATGAGACTTAGCAAAACTCTTTGCATGGCACTTTTGGCGTGTTCTATCCTGCTTGCACCTAATGCTTTAATGGCCATGGGTGATCCTAATGGAGTGAAAATAGATTAGCAAATTCAAGGACAAATAGGTGCGATTAAAATGAATCCTTATGGATTGTCTCCTTTGACCGCTATTATCATGAATAATGCCTATGTTTTAAGTGATATAAAAGTAACCATTGTTCCTAAACCAAATGGCCAAACTATCTCTTATAATGTGAATTCTAAAATGGCTAAGACTTATGGTGGAATTCCTATTTTTGGACTTTATCCTTCTTATAGTAAAGGTAAGTTATGCTAAATCTACAAATAGTAAAAGTCAAAAAATCATTGATGAGATTTATAAAATTGCAACTCCAGGGGTTAGTATAGAACCAAGTAGAAGGCACTGATCAAAGAGGAACTCTTTTTGAAAATGTGAAAGTATTAAAAATGGATCCAAAATTTTCAGATAGGCTATATTTAGTAAATAATGCTCTTGGAAAATAATCTGGCAAAGACTCATAATCTGTATGGAATAATCTTGTAGGTGGTGCTATGGAATGGGATGAAAATTCAAATGTCTTTATCATAAGATACCAAGGGTGAAATCAGATGGTATTATGATAACAATAAACTAATGAACTGGGACAATATTTACAATCGTGGAATTATGATGAGTTTTCGTCAAAACAAAGATGGAGCTTTAACTTGGGGATTTGGTCAAAGATATGTAAAATACGATGTCTGGGAAGAGAAATTTTCAATCGCAAATTACCTGCTGTCTATATAGATTTTTTCTCATGCTATGGACAATATGCAAAATGGGCATTATTTATTTAAGAGTAGCTTCAACAAATACTTTGAGTCCAGATGGTAAGCATGTACGCGCTGTGCGTGATACTATTGTAGAGGTAGATGAGAATGGTAATGTTGTTGATGATTAGAGATTGTATGAGATTTTAGATCCTTATAGAAGTACTATTATCAAAGCTTTAGATCAAGGTGTAGTGTGTTTAAATATAGATGCAAGCAAAGCGGGTAAAACTTTAAGCGATGAAGAACTTGCCAAAATGGATGAAAGCGACAAATTTGGAGATATAGCAGGTATAGGCAGGAATTTGGGCTCATGTAAATAGCGTTGATTATGATCCAAGTGATGATAGTATTATTATTTCTAGTCGCCATCAAAGTGCTGTTGTTAAAATTGGTCGTGATAAAAAATAAAATGGATTTTAGGGGTACATAAAGGGTGGAATAAAGAATTTCAAAAATATTTATTGCAACCTGTAGATAAAAATGGCAAAAAAATTGTTTGCGATGATTATAGCAAATGCCCAGGTTATGAAAATGACAATGGTGGATTTGATTTTACTTGGACGCAGCATACAGGCTGGAGAATTGATAGTAAATCAAACAAGCGTTATATTTATATAAGTGTTTTTGATAATGGTGATGCAAGAGGAGCTGAACAACCTGTATTTGCAAGTCAAAAATATTCTCGTTCTGTAATTTATAAAATCGATCAGCAAAATAAAACTGTGGAACAAATTTGGGAATATGGCAAAATCGTGGAAATGAATGGTTTTCTCCTGTAACTTCTTTAACTCAATATGAACCAGATAAAAATTCTATTATGGTTTATAGTGTAACAGCCTGAATGGCTTTTGATCTTAGTAAAGGTGTAAATCTTGGAGAGCCAAAACCTGAAATTGATGAATTTAACTAGGGTGCCAAGGAACCTTTGGTTCAAATTCAATTTAGCGGTTCAGGAACGGGTTATCAAGTAATGCCTTTTAGTATTGATCAATAAAAATTACCAAAAAATAAATTTTGGCGGCTTATTTATTTTTTTTAAATAAAATTATCTTTGAAAATTTTATTTAACTAAAGGATATAATATGCGTAAATTTTTTTGCAAATTTGTTTTAACGCTTGTATTTTGTTCAAGTTTTGCATTAGCAAATAATAGTTTTATTACTCTTAATCCAAGTTTACCTAGCTCTGAAAATAGTGTAATAGAAGCATTTTCTTATAAATGTATACATTGTTACAATCATCATAAATTTGGAACTCTTGAAAAACTGAGAGAAGCTTTTCCAAATTTACATTTTAAACTCTATCCTGTAAGTTTAATGAATGGGGAATTTTCCAAAGAAATGAATGAGCTTTTTGCCTTTGCTCAATACAAAGATGAGCAAAATGGTAAAGACGCGAGTTATTCTGATAGTTTATCTCATAAACTTGCTGATGTTTATTTTGTTTCTTATTTTTTAAACAAGCAAAGAAATTTTTCAAATTTAAATGAATTTTACGACATAGGTTTAAAGGCTATGAATGTAAATAAAAATGAAGTATTAAATTTTTTAAATACCCCAAAAGCTAAAGAAATTTTAAGCGAGTTTCAAAGAGCTAATGATATAGCTAAAACCTATGGCACCCCTGCTTTTGTTGTTAATGGAAAATATCAAATTAACCCAAGTGCAATCAATTCGATGCAAGATTTAGAAGATCTAGTTAAAAAATTAAGTAATATGAAATAATAAATTTTTAAGGCAATAAAAATTGCCTTAAAAATTATTTTTTGATCATATTTGTATAAGGTCCATAGCGATGTTGGGTTATAGAAAAGCTATCATCATAAGGTTCTATATCCATATCTAAAGGCTTAACCTTTCTATCTGGAAAGTCTTTATTTCTATTTGCTTTCATAGGACGAGCTTGTGAATTCATGTAAGCTGCTACATCATAAGCATCTTCAAGACTTAAGTCAGGCGCACCTTGAGGCATATTTTCTTTAATATAAGAAGCAGCTTTGATAAGACGATACATTCCAGCTCCTGTATTATAACTATCATCACCCCAAAGTGGTGGATAAAGATAATACGCCCCTGTGCTATCCTCATTTTTAAGCCCTAATCCATTTTCTTGATGACAAACGGCACATTTATCCATATAAATTGCCTTACCTTTTTTAGGATCAGCTGCTCTTAAGATGAAATCTATCTTCTTAAGTCCCTGTCCTTCTATCTTAGCTCCTACTGGAACTCCTTGAGATAACCATTGCATATAAGTTAGCATGGCTTTCATTTCAGGTGTATCACTAGGCATTCTTTTGCCATTCATAGAGCGTTCAAAACAGCCATTGATCCTATCTGCTAAGGTAATTACTTTATCTCCTCTTGCATTATATTGTGGAAATCTTGCCCAAATTCCTACAAAACCCGATTGATTTTGCACACTTCCACCATTAGCATGACAGCTTGAACAAGAAAGATTATTTCCCGCAAATCTTTTTTTAGGATCTTTGGCTTGTGGACCCACATACTTGCTTGTTTCATTAAGAATTTTATTTCCCAAAATAACCATTTTGCTATATTCTGAATTTTTTGGCATTTTAGTTTCATCTATAGTGCCATCTTCATTTAATTCCTTAGGTAAATTCCATTTGGCAGTAGGCAGATCAATACCTGTTGCACTCTTAGTTTTTTCCAAATTTGGATTTAAGGCTAAAGCACAACTTCCACATAACAACAAAGTTAAAATTATAGAAAATTTATTCATCAATTTTCCTCCTTATTTTGCGTAATTTAAATTCAGTATAAGACTTTATTTAGAAAAAGTCAATAAAACCTAATTACATTTTAAGAAAAAAGCTTTAAACCTTAAAATAATATTCGTTTATATTTAAAATAGAACTTATATATTTAAAGCAAAAATAAAGTTTTTTCGCTATAATAAAATCTTGCAATATTTTTAAAGGTTAGGTTAATGAAAAATTTAAGCATTCAAGAAAAAAAAGACTTAGACAACTGCGTTTTTCAAAATCTTGGAAGGCAAGATACTTTTACTTTAAGCGTGGTTTTTAAAAATTTTTATTTCAAAATTAAAGCATTTATTTATTCTAAATAATACCACTTAAAATCCTTTTTTGTGTAGGAAAGATCTTTAAAAGAAGGTGATTGGATAAATAGTTTGCACTCTTTATCCAAATTTTCTATCCCGTATATTTTCATAGCCATTCTTGAGTCATGTCTTGTAAGTTCTATTCCAACGCAAGCTTGATTGTTGATTTTGTAAAGTAAAGTGCCACCATCTTTTTCATCTATATTTAAAATATCCAAATTCTTATTTTTACTCATATCTTTTACATCTTTACTAAAAAAATATCGGAGTTTATAATATATCATAATATCCTGCATGGTATTTTTCAAATTTTGTAAATTTTCATTAATCAAGTATCCATTATTTTTATAAAGTTTTAAAAAATCTTCATTAAGAAATTTTTGAAAACTTTCATCTTTAGATAATTTTTGACAAGAATTATAGCTATTTAAAATTCTAACTTGACCAGCTTCTATTAAAAGTTCAAGGCAATCTTTATTTTCTTGTGAAAATTGCACTAATTTAACTTCTTGAATCTTAAAATCTTTATTTGGTTTTTTTTCATAAGCAAAATCATTTAATTTTTCATAAATATTAGCAAAACTTAAAGAATATAAACTAAAAAAAATTAAAATACACTTTTTCATTGAAAAAAATCTTTGTATTTATTTTTTAGAAATTCCACCACTTCTAAAATTTCATCAACCCCTTCTTTGTTGGAATTTTCGAGTACATTATCTATATTATCAATATAAGCTTCTATTGCATTTTCTAATTTTTCTCTTTTAACTCCAGCGTATAAAAGCATAGCTTCTAAAACTATGCTAAGCTTATATTGTAAATCTTCTAATTCATTTTTTAAGGTTTTATTATTGTTTTGATTCATTGTTTTCCTTTTTAAGTTCTTTGCTTTTAATTAAATCAATAATTTGAGCCTTGATATAATTATAATTTGCTCCATCTTTAAATGTCGCAAAAAGTCCACCACTAGCATTTTTATGTCCGCCACCACCTACTAAATTTTTAGCCATTAAACTTACATCTATTTTTCCATTTGCACGAAAACTTAAGGTTTTTCTAGAACTAACATCAATAAAAAAGTCATAATCAGGATTTTTTACTAAAAAATCATTTCCAATAACAGAAGTATTGCCTATATTTGAAGTTAAGATGCCTTTATGGCCTTCATATTCTATGCTGAAATTTTCTTTTAGCTCACTTAGTTTTTCAACTACAAAATAAGAAATTAAATTAGAAAGAGTATCATCATTTTTTCTGGCAAAATAATCCTTTTTTATAAAATGAGTAGCATTATCGAGTAAAATATTTGCATTTTCTTTTCCTATAAATTTCCAAGCCTTATCAAGCAAGAAAAACATATAATCAATTTGAGATTCTTTAAACATTACACGATTTATTTCTTTTGCATTGGCAATCAAGCCTAAAAAAACCTTTCCAAGTTCAAAATTTTCATCCTCGCTTAGCCAAATATCAACAGCATTAACCACATCAACAAATTTTGAAAGTTCTAAAACAGGAGTACAGATTTTAGAGAAAAAATCATAAACGATTTTAGTTGCACATCTTTTAGAATCAAGTAAATACCAAGAATATTTTTGAGCACATTCTTCGCCACTTTGATGATGATCAAGAAGAAAAATTTTAGTATTTTTCTCTTTGCAAATTTTTTCAAATTCTTCACATTGATTTAAATTTAAATTTAAATCTGTTATTAGAATAATAGCTTTTCCGAAATTTTCATCTTTTTCTATATCGCCTATAATAGAGTTAAAATTTTCATTAATTTCTTTGCCATAATTAGAATTATAAAATTTCACATTTTTAAAATAAAAATTTACTATAAATTGACAAGCATAGCCATCAAGATCTGTATGTGAAAGATGATAAATTTTCATTATATTCCTTAAAGTTCTATCCTAATAATACCCTCGGTATTAAAATTTGTATTTTCTGCAATTTCTGCAAAACTTAACACTACTATATTAATGCTAAAATTATAACAAATATCAGCAATGAATTTTCTAAGCTGCGGTTCAACGCAAAGTATAAAAGGCTTGATACGACCATTTGCTACTGCGGCAACTTCAGCCCTTAGAGTATCTACTAAAGTACCTGTTTGAGCTACACTTAGAGGCAAGTGATAACTTCCATCTCTAAATTGTACATTTTCCATTAAAACCGCAGAACTAGCAGAGTCTAAGATAAAAATATCCAAATTTCCTTTATCATCTAAATACATATTTGTAATCATCCTAGCTAAGGACGCCCTTACATGTTCAATAATCATATCAAAACTCTTGCTTACTTCTGCTATATCGCTTACAGATTCTAAAATAGTAAGCATATCTTTAATTGGTATGTGATGCTTAAGCAAGTCTTTGAGAATTTTTTGAATAAGACTTACAGGTGCAACACCTAAAGCACCTTCTACGATGATTGGATAATCATTTTTAACCTTATCAAGAAGATTTTGTACCTCTTGGCGTGTGAGAAGTTCGCTTGCGTGCGCTTTGATAAGTTCGCTCATATGTGTTGAAATAACACTTGCAGGATCTATTACTATATAGCCATTTAATGTTGCTTCATCTTTTAAATTCGCATCAATCCAAAGTGCATCAGAGTTAAAAGCGGGTTCTTTTGTAGCAATCCCTTCTATCTCTTCTGTGATAAAACCACTATCCATGGCTAAATATTTATCCGGATAAATTTCAGCACTTGCTATAGACACGCCCTTGAGTTTAAAACTATACTCATTTGGTTTAAGTCTTAAATTATCTCTTATTCTTATTTTTGGCATTAAAAATCCTAAACTTTCAGCAATACTTCTTCTCATTGAGCGAATTCTTTCTGTAAGTTCGTTTTCAGCAAGCTTAATAAGTCCGTATCCAAGTTCAAGTTCTAAAATTTCAACTTTGAGTATATCGTTAATCTTGTGCTCTTCTTCTTTGAGAATTTCTTCTTCGCTTTTCTTAGCAGGCGCTGCCGTTGTCTCACCTGCTCCACTTTGAGATGCAGCTGCGGCACTTGGTTTGCTTTTTTTAACTGTAGTTATATCAATTTTACCTTCCTTAACCTGCTTGGTAAGATAGCCAAGGCTTAAAAATACTAAAGCCATAAAGCCCAAGGATAAAGTTGGCAAACCAGGCACTAACGCAAAGATAAAAAGTACAAAACCTACTATTAAAAGCGTGCGATATTCGCTTAAAAGTTGAGTTAAAGTTCCTTCTGCAAAATTTTCCTCATCTTTGCTTGCACGAGTGATAATTATAGCGGTTGCGGTAGAAGTAATAAGCCCTGGAATTTGAGATACAAGTCCATCACCTATGGTTAAAATAGTATAGGTAGAAGCAGCATCGCTTAAAGCCATATCGTGCTGAAAAGATCCTATTAAAAAACCACCTATGATATTTATAATAGTTATGATAATTCCTGCAACAGCATCTCCTTTGATAAATTTAGAAGAACCATCCATTGCACCATAGAAGTTTGCCTCAGCAATAACTTCTTGACGTCTTGCTCTAGCGGTTTGTTCATCAATAAGTCCTGCATTTAAATCCGCATCAATAGCCATTTGTTTACCCGGCATCGCATCAAGTGTAAATCTTGCTTGTACTTCAGAAACCCTTGTACTACCTTTTGTTACAACCATGAAATTAATCAATACTAAAATACAAAATACAATCACGCCAATGACCATATTTCCACCAACAACAAATTCTCCAAATGCTGCTATAATCTCACTCACAGCTTCAGGGCCGTTTTGCCCTTCGCTTAAAATCATCCTTGTGGTAGCTATATTTAATGAAAGCCTAAATAAAGTGATAATCAAGATTAAAGTTGGAAAAGTTGTTAAATCTGTCGGTTTGGGTATATAAATAGAAATTAAAATAATTAATACCGATAAAGCTATACTTAAAGCCAAGAAAAAGTCCAAAATAGGACTTGGTAAAGGAACTATAATAATAGCTAAAATACAAACTAAAAAACCAACAATAGTCAAGCTTTTAGCTTTTAAAACAGGAGCGATTAAAGGCCCCAAGAAAGGAAAAACTAAATCGACTATTTTATTTTTTGCCATTATTTTTCATAATATCTTCTAAAGTAATAGAATCTAAAAATTCATCTACTTTATTTTGTAAATTTACTAACATAGGCATTAAGGTGCAATTTTCTTCTTTATTATTTGGACAAGTACCACCACTGCATTCAAATACACTGATATCCTTTTTTTCAGCACTATTAACAATTTCTTTTATAGTATATTGACTCGGTTCTTTGATTAAAACAAAACCACCTTTTGCCCCTTTAAAGGATTTTAACAAGCCATCTTTAGCTAAAGTTTGTAAAATTTTAGCTAAAAAACTTTTAGGAATATCAAGCTCTAAAGCTAAAGAATCTACATCTTGAGGTGTTTCTTTTTGAGAAATATAAATTAAAGAAAGTAAAGCGTATTCGCTAGCTTTGGTAAATAGCACAGATTCTCCTTGTTATAACTACAGAAATAGCTGTAATTATAATAAATAATTCTTAGAAAAAGACTTAAATTTTGACAAAACCTTCTAAAAAAGATAAATTCAGTTTATTTTTTGCTTTTTAAGATAAAATTACAGTCCTTTAATTTTATTATTTTACCAATCAGGAGGTCTATCATGGCTTTAGATTCGGCCAAAAAAGCAGAAATAGTTGCGAAATTCGCTAAAAAACCAGGTGATACTGGTTCAACAGAAGTTCAAGTAGCTCTTTTAACTGCAAGAATTGCAGAACTTACAGAACATTTAAAAATCTACAAAAAAGACTTTTCATCAAGATTAGGACTTCTAAAACTTGTAGGTCAAAGAAAAAGACTTTTATCTTATCTTAAAAGAAAAGATTATAATTCTTATAGTAAGTTAATTACTGAATTAAATCTTAGAGATAAATAATTTTTAAGCCCTTTTTACGGGGCTTTTGTCTTTTAAATTTCTTCTTTTGTAATCAGTTTTATATATCAAAAACACAAGAAAAATCTTACAAGATTTCCCTTTGTCCTTTGGCATCAGGTTCGCTTAAAATCCCGTTTTGCGTAAGTTGTTCAATAATATTTGCAGAGCGGTTATAGCCGATTTTTAAACGGCGTTGTAAATAAGAAATGCTTGTTTTTCCATCTTCTAAGATTACTCTTTTAGCTTCTTCATAAAGCTCATCTACTTCCCCATCAAAGCTTTCATTTGTTGTAACACCTACGCTTTGTTGATCCTTTAAAAAGCTTTCATCATATTCTACGCTTTGTTGATCCTTTAGAAAATCCACGATTTTTTCTATTTCAAATTCGCTTGCAAAAGGCGCATGCAAACGTACTATAGAGCTTGTTCCAGGAGGAGTAAATAAACAATCCCCTCTTCCAAGTAAACTTTCAGCACCCATAGCATCTAAAATAACTTTAGAGTCAATTTTTTGCCCTACTTTATAAGAAATTCTACTTGGTAAATTCGCTTTAATTAGTCCTGTTACAACATCAACAGAAGGTCGTTGTGTAGCTACAATCAAGTGGATTCCACTTGCTCTTGCCATTTGCGCAAGTCTTCCTATATAAAATTCTACATCTTTACCCGCAGTCATCATTAAATCAGCAAGTTCATCAATAATTACTACAATAAAAGGAAGTTCTTCTCCGCCTAATTCTTTCATTTTTTCATTGTAATTTTCTATATTTTTGGTTTTTGCATCAGCCATTAAGCGATAGCGTCTTTCCATTTCAGCTACCATATTTGAAAGCGCATTGACTGCTTTTTTTGGATCTGTGATAACAGGAGTTAAAAGATGAGGAATGTCATTATAAATGCTAAATTCAAGCATCTTAGGATCTATCATCATCAAACGCAAGGTTTTTGGAGAGTTGCGATATAAAAGACTTAAAAGCATAGAATTTATCCCCACACTTTTACCACTACCTGTCGTTCCTGCGATGAGTAAATGCGGAAGTTTTTTAAGATCGGTTACAAAAGCATTGCCTACTATATCTTTACCTAAAGCTATGGTTAAAGGACTTTTAGCGTTTTTAAAAACTTCACTTTGTAAAATTTCTCTTAAATAAATGGTTTGAATTTCATCATTTGGAACTTCTATACCTACAACATCTTTTCCTGGTATTGGAGCTTGAATACGGATTGATTTTGCCATTAAAGCCATAGTTAAATCATCTTGCAAATTTAAAATACGACTTACTTTCACATCTGCACTAGGACGAAATTCAAAAGTAGTTACCACAGGACCAACATAAGTGCTTATAACATCGCCGCCTATTTTAAAACGACGCAATTTTTCAAGAAGATTATAAATTTTTTTATCTATTTCACTTTCATTGATTTCTTGTTTGTGTTCTTTTGGATTAGCTAAAAAATCTAATGGCGGCAAGGTGAAATCTTTTGGTTTTTCTACTTCGCCCTGCTCTATTTCACGCAATAAAGCTTGGTTAATAGCAATTTCTTTGGCTAAAACTGCTTTTTGAAGTTTAACTTCTTGATCATTTGTTTTTTCATTATCGATTTTAGTTTCTGTATTTTGGATAAAATCGAGTGTATTTTTTTCTTCTATAACTATTTCATTTATATTTTTTATAGGAGTAGGTTCTATATAAGGATGATTTAACTCTTCTACAATGGGAGCAAATCCAAAGATATTGTCTGCTTTATCTAGATTTTTATTTTCATTTATTTTGTCTGATTCTTCTATTTCTGTTTTAATTGTTTTTGGGCTATTAAAACTATATTTATTCCCTTCTATAATATCGCTTGAATTTATCGCATCATATTCTTCTAATTTTTTAATTTCTTGTTTTACTTTATTTTCTAAAATTTCATTTTGATAGGCTTTGTATTCTTGTTCTAGTTTTTCTTTTTTTATCAAATTCTCTCTAAGTTCAAGCTCTTTTGTAAAAATTTTTGGTTTAACTTCTTGATTAGAAACTGGAATTTCAATATTTTTACGTTTATAACTTGGCTCATCTAAATTTTTATTTGTATCTATTTGCTTTATATCTTCAAGTTTTTTAGGTTTTAAAAAACGTTCAGGAATCATATCTACCTCTTCTTCTGAAATAAAATTAAAATCTTCATCAAGACTAATGCTCATTTTACTAGCCTTTTGTGCGAAATTTCGCACTTGTTGAGAATGCTCATGAACAAAACTTCTTGATTCTTTTAAACTTTGTTTATCAATCTCTATGGTTTCATCTAAAATTTGATTTTTTAGTTTTTCAAAATTTTCCTTGGCCGTGGTAATTGAATTTTTACTTGCATTGATATTGCTATCTTTAATTATCTGTTCTAAGTTATTGGTTCCCCTTTTTTTGTTTATTTGTAAATTTCCATAAATACTATCTTGCAAAATATTTAATTTTGGAGCTATAGGTTCTGATTTACCTACATCTTCTTTCTCGTTTTCTCCACCAAATACACGCATAAGTAAAGATTTAAAAGCTTGCTCTATTTTTAATAAATAAGTAAAATCTAATTCTATTTTTAAAATTTCTTTTGCAAATTTTGGAAACAATAAAACCAAAGAAAATAGTAGAAGTAAAAGAGCAAAAATTCCACTCCCTGTACGCCCTAAGATTATAGAAAAAAATCCATATACAATTTCTAAAATATACCCAAACTCTCTATAAAAGACAGAAAATAAAAGCAAGGTAGAAAAAAAGGCCAAAGAAAAACCAAAAAGCTCCCTACGCTTAAAATTTTCTATTTTATATTTTTTTTTATAGTAGAGATAATTTAATATAAGCAAAGAAAATGGATAATAATACCCAAATTCTCCAAATAAAAATAAATTAGCCTTGTAAACCCATTCTCCCATGCCAGGTGCTAGCATACAAAGACAAAGATAAAAAATAACAAGCGTGGAGCTGGTAAAAATGGCTTCTTTTTTAATATTCTTTCCTTGAAAATAAAATCAAAGCCAAATTATACCATAAAAAATTTTACATATAATTTAATAAGCTAAGTTGAGAAATTGTTGTACTAGCTTTAAGAGAAGCTTGATATGCAAGTTGAACTTGCATTAAATTCATCATTGCCTCACCATAATCTACATCAATCACATTTGATTTTATACTTTGGACATTAACGCTTAAAAAGGATGTGCGTGTATTAACACCTTCGATAGTATTATGATATGCTCCCATAGTTGTATTAAGCTTGCTAACATGATCTGCTAAATGATCAAGTCTTTCTAAAGCTCCTTGCATACCTGTATTTCTAGGGTTTTCACTTTCGGAGTCTGCTCTCATATTGCCTTTTAAAACAGCATCAATCATTGAATCTAAATCTTTAATAATATCCACATTTGGCTCATCTATAGTTAAAGAATTATTCGCGCTAAAACTAAAATTTGGACCATTTTGTACAGTAGAAGTTGTGGTAAAAGGAGGTGCTGGAAATTGGCCACTTTGAGAATCACTAAGAGAAATTTCTATATTAGTGCCTGAAGAAAGTTTATCAGTAACACT
This sequence comes from Campylobacter sp. CH246, assembly GCF_004378835.1. NCBI lineage: Bacteria > Pseudomonadati > Campylobacterota > Epsilonproteobacteria > Campylobacterales > Campylobacteraceae > Campylobacter > Campylobacter sp. CH246. The sequence continues at coordinate 11,069 of NZ_RYYA01000006.1, read as the reverse complement.
AATACGACCTTTATAATCCATACTTACATCAACAGTAGCTTGTGAATCTTTCATGAGTTGTTGTATTTGGGTATAATCTGCATTATTAATTTGACCATTATTGGCTTGTATGGTTGTTGTAGGAATTTTATCTGCAGCAAACATACCTATAATATCATTAATTTGACCATAAGTAATATCATTTGATCCTGTAACAACCCCACTATTTCCAGTTGCAGGATTAGTATGCATAATAGGAAAGCTTATGGTTTGACCTGGATTATTAGGATCAGGGTAGCTTACAGTTGAAGTTTGTAAATTTATAGTAACATCGTAAGAATTTCCACCTTTGGAATTGACTTTTAAATTTAAAGTAGTACCATTTAGGCTATCTCCTGCCATTACCTCGCTAAGTTTGGTTGAATCAGTGGCATAAGCATTGCTTCCTTTGATAACTTGAGAAACATTACCATAAACAGTATTTCCATTTTTTTCAAAATACACATTATCGTAATCAGCTCCATTGGTGGCATTTCCATCTGTATCTGTCATTTTACTTTTGATAAAATCAGTTTGTTTTAAATCAATTTCAAAGTTTTGTCCGTTAATTTGAATGGTTACAGGATTATTTAAATTTGTTATATCTCCATTATTGGGATTTCCTAGTGCAGCAGTCATAACCCTGTTTGTAACATCTTCCATTGTAATGCCTTCATCCTGTGCTGCTTGGATAATATTATTTAATTCAGTTTTATCATCAGCTTGTGGCGTGAAAGCTACAGCATGAAAATCGAGTTTATTATTACCTTGCTTTAGATCTGTAATTTGAATTTGACCACTATCATTCATACTTACTTCTACTACTTTATTATTTGGAGTATTACCATAAAGAGCTCCAATATTTTCCATTACATCTTCTAAAGTATCTTCGGGTTTGACGAGTACAGCACTTTTAAAACTTGTTCCATCGGGTCTTGTACCTTGAACATAAAGAGTTGTTGGAGGAAAATCTAGTTTGCTATCATCATACTCAAAGTCTTTGTCAGCATCTAAGCTATTATCTTTTACATAACCTTGTCCGATAAGTTGTTGCCATTTAGAATTTCCTGTGAGATATTTAGTTTTATCAGGGTCTTTATTTAAATCCCAACGATTATCTGTAAAACTAACATTAGTGCTTATTTGTTTTTTATAGTCTCCATCTGCTTTAAAAAATAAATCCCAACCTGGTATATTGTATGGGCTTTCAGTTCCAGCTCCAGTTACTACATTAATATTATTTTTATCTCCATAATAATTTCCATTAGAATCAAAAGGTTTGTTTGCAACTTGAGAACCCGCAAAAAGATACTGACCATTAACACTGGTATTTGCAAGCTGAACTATGCTTTCTTTTATGCGTTCTAGTTCTTTTGCTATAGCTTCTCTTGAGGTTTGAGAATTGCTATCGCTTGCAGCTTGGGTTACTTTAACTTTAAAATCTTCAAGAAGTTTAACCATATCTTGTAAAGCTTTCATACTATTTTGAGTCATTTCTTGAGCTCTACTTGTTGATTCTTTTACTTGTTCTAACGTTTTAATTTCATATTCAAGACGCGTATTATCTATATAAGTGCTTGCATCTTCATATGAATTTTGTATTTTCAAACCTGAAGCAAGTTGTTGAGATATCTGATATAAAGCACTTTGACCGCCCATAGAATTATTCACACTATTTGTGAAGTTAAGTTTATTTGTAATTCTCATTTTTTTCCTCTAAAGTATTAAAGTTAAAATCTTTTCAAACATTGCTAATAAACAAAAGCAATAACTGTTCCAAAAATTTAAATTATATAATTTTATATTGTCTTTTTGAAAATACTTTTTATTTTTAAAGTATTTTTTAGCCTAAAAAAGTATAATTTTAGCTTTAAATCTTAAAAATGAGCCCGAGTGGTGAAACTGGTAGACGCGCCAGACTCAAAATCTGGTAAGGGCAACCTTGTGTCGGTTCGAGTCCGACCTCGGGCACCACTTATTTTTTGCGGGAATAGCTCAGGGGTAGAGCACAACCTTGCCAAGGTTGGGGTCGCGAGTTCGAATCTCGTTTCCCGCTCCATAGAGTAAAAAAAATATAAAATCTCTTTAATTATAAATTCTCGCTTTTCTCTAATACTAAAAAATACTCATTTTCTAGAATTTCAAGTTCTTTTTGCATTACTTCAAGCTCTTGATAAAGCTTGTTAATACCTATTTCTTGATATACATTTGGATCGGATAAATCTTGATTTAATTTAGCTATCTTTTGCTCTAAAAAATCTATTTTTTCAGGATGGTTTTTTAATATCTCATTTTCTTTGTAGCTCAATTTTTTGGAGCTTTTTTCTTTTTGGTTATTATTTTGCTCTTGGGTTTGAAGCTCTAAAGCAAAATTATCCAATTCTTCAATTTCTTTTTCATTTTCAAGATATTCAGTATAAAGAGTGTGTAAAATATTTATATATCCATTTCCCTCAAAAGCATAAAGTTTTGTTGCGATTTTATCAACAAAATATCTATCGTGTGATACTAGCAAAATAGCCCCTTCAAAACTAAGTAAGTATTCTTCTAATATATTAATCGTAGCTATATCAAGATCATTAGTTGGCTCATCTAAAATCAAAACATCATATTCTTTAGTAAAAAGCAAGGCTAAAGCAACGCGATTTTTCTCTCCGCCACTTAAAAGAGCCACGCTTTTATCTAAAAATTCCTTAGGAAATAGAAAATTTTTCAAATATCCATAAACATGCATATTTTTACCACGAACTTCAACCCTATCTCCACCATTGGGACAAAAAATTTCAAGCAAGCTTTTATCAGAATTTACCAAGCTTCTAGCCTGATCAAAATATCCTATCTTAAGCTCTCCGCGTTTTATTTCACCGCTATCTTGTTTAATTTGCCCTAGAAGAATTTTTAACAATGTTGATTTTCCACAACCATTTCTTCCTACGATAGCTATGCGTTCACCTTGTAAAACACGCGTTGAAAAATCTTTAAAAAGATTTTTATTGTTTATATTTTTGCTTATATTTTTAAGCTCAAAAAGCATTTTTTTACGATTGATCGTTTTTTCCCCATTAAAATTTAAAGCTGCTCTTGAAATTTCAAGCTTCAAGCGTTTGATTGCTCCAGGATTTTTTTTCGCTTCTTCACGCATTTTAAAAATGCGTTCTTTTCGTCCTTCATTTCTTTTAAGTCTTGCCTTAACCCCACTTCTAAGCCATTCTTCTTCGCTTTTTAATTGCTTTAAAAGAGTTTCATGGCTCTTAGCAAGGCTTTGCAAAATTTGTGTTTTTTTCTCTAAATAGTTTGCATATCCGCCTTTAAAAATACTAAGCTTACCCTGCTCTACTTCTACACACTTGTGTGCTATAGCGTCAATAAAATATCTATCATGGGAAATAAAAATCACACACATCTTTGAATTTTTTAGCAATTCTTCCAAAAAGCTTGTCATATATACATCTAAATGATTAGTTGGTTCATCAAGCAATAAAATATCAGGATTTTTTAGTAAAAGTATGCAAAGCCCAACGCGGCGTATTTCTCCACCACTTAAAGTAGATATAATGCGATTTTCATACTCAAGTAAACTAAATTCTTTTAAAACGCGTATTATTTTAGATTCTATACTCCAAGCATCTTTACTATCAATCAAAGTCATAAGCGTATCTATTTTTTTAAGATAATCTTTATTACTAGGATCTTCTTCTAATTTTTTATGCAGTATTTCATATTCTTCCAAGGTATTGTAAATTTCTACAAGCTCTTGCTTGATGGCTTCTTTTACGCTTAAATTTGCATTAAAATCAACGGTTTGTGAAAGCATGGCTATGCTTTTTCCATTTTGTCTTATTATTCTACCGCTATCTAAAGGAAGTGTGCCTAAAAGCGTTTTTAAAAAAGTAGATTTTCCTTCTCCATTTTTGCCTATAATAGCAATCTTTTCTCCCTCGTTTGCGCTAAAATTTACTTCATTTAAAACTATTTTGTCTCCAAATTTTTTTGAAGCTTCAATTAAATCTATAAGAGCCATTTTTTATCCTTAACTGAGTTTAAAGCTAAAACTAGAACCATAACCTAAAGTGCTAGAAATTTCAAGATAACTTTTATGTATATTTAAAATTTTCTTTACTAAAAAAAGTCCCAAACCAAAAGAATTATCACTTTTTACATCAATTTTATAAAATTTTTTTGTAATCAATTTTATTTTATCTTCTTCTATGCCTTTTCCAAAATCTTGCACTATTATCTTTTGATCTCTTGCCGTTAAAATGACTTCTTTTTGACTATATTTTAAAGCATTAGAAAGCAAATTTATAATCACTTGCTCGATTAAAAATTCATCGGCCTTAACTTTCGTGCTTTTGCCTTGCAATGCAACTCTTTCAAAGCCTGGGTTTTTAGTGATTTTTTCACATAGAGAAAAAAGATCAAATTCTTGCATCTGCAAGGCTTCACTATTAAGATTAAAAACAAAATTAAGCTTATGGGTCAAAGCATTAAGCTTAATGCTTTGACGCGAAATTTTTTCTAGTAATTCCTTTTTTAATTTTTTATCTTCCAATTTCTCATCTTTTAACATCTCTAAGCTAAGATCAATCACGCTTAATGGATTTTTAAGCTCATGAGAAATAGCAGAAATCACGCTAGCAAGCTGAGTATTTTTTAAAGTGATTTTATCGCTTTGTTTTTTATTTTTTTGGGTATTCTTTAGAATTTTATCTTTAGTTTTTAAAAGTTTCTCATTTAGTAAATTAAATTCTTTAAACATTCCTTTTTCTAATATAACAACTTTATGATCCCCTATAGAATCCAAAAAATCCAAAATTTTATTAAAATTTTTCTCTATTCTTCTACCTAACAACAACATTAAAACAAAAACAAACAGCAAGCATACTCCAAAACCGATTGCCATTTTTGTCCAAAAAAGCTCTAAATCTAAAAAACGAGGATAAACAATAATAATATATTTATATCCTTTGTAAATAAAGCTTTTAGTGAGAATTTTTTTTGAATCGAAATTTAAAATTTCTCCTTCTTTAAGATTAGAAAAAAAATCAGGATTTTTTACAGAACTTATTTTCATATCATTGTTTAGGATAATAAAATCAGCCCTAGTATCTTTAGCAAAATCCTTAATATTAGCATCATTTAAATGCTCTAAGAGGGAAAATTTTAAAACATCATCAAGGCTTTTGATTTTTTGTTCATATTGTTTTATAAGCAAGAAATTAAGATAAGAGTTAGTAAAAGTATAAAAAATAAACCCAAAAATCAAAGCCAATACAACAAAAAAAACTATAAAAATATTTTTAGTTTTTAGCATAATTTATAGCCAACACCCCTAACACTTATAATATGATCTTTTAGTTTTGGAAATTTATTTCTAAGTCTTGTTAGAGCTATATTGATTGTTTTATCACTTGTAGTATCATCTTTCCAAACGCTTTCGCTTAAAAATTGTCTAGTAAGCAAGGTATTTGGATTTTCAAAAAAATATTTTAAAAGCTCATAGTCAAGATTTGAGATTTCTAATTTTTGATTTTTGTAAAAGAATTCATAATTAGCCAAATCTAAAATAAAATCACCAAAAGATAGTTTTTCTTCTTCTTTTTTATGGCGTTTTAAAATTGCTTTAATGCGAAGCAAAAGCTCATTAAAATCAAAAGGTTTACAAACATAATCATCACAACCACTTTCAAAGCCTTCGAGCAAATCTTGATGCAAAGCCTTGGCTGTAAGAAAAATAACTGCTTCTTTATATCCTTGCTCTCTTAAATCTTGAATTTTTCCTAAAGAATCTCCACTGGGCAAATTTCTATCGACTATTAAAAGATCGATTTGCTCATTATCGAGCAAATCTTCAACTCCAAAAAAATCCGCTAAAGATATAACTTCATAACCACTAGATTTTAACTTTAAAACAAGCAGTTCGTTTAAATCTATATCATCTTCTATAATTAAAATTTTAAATTTCAACATATTGGACAAATACACACGCCTCTAATTGTTTTAGTTCATCTAATACTTCTTTTTGAACTTTTTCATCAATCAAAACAACAGCCAAAGCATACCCAAAACCATCTCTACCAAGCCTAAAATCAGCTATGTTGATATTTTTAGCTGCCAAAACGGAACTGATTTTAGCTATAACTCCTGGTATGTCTTTGTTTTTAAAAATAATCATTTTTCCCTTTGGCTTAAAATCAGTTTTAAAGCCATTTAATCCAACTATGCGTTGTTCATTTTCATTAAACACTGTTCCTGAAACACTGGTATTTGAATTTTCGGTGATAATTTTAACACTAAGTTTATTATTATAACCACTATTTGGAAGAGTTTCGCAAGATAATTCAACTCCTTTTTCTTTGGCAACAAATTCTGCATTAACATAATTAATTTTCTCTCCTAAAATTCCACCCAAAGCACCAACAGCTGCAAAAGTTAGCATAGAATTTGCATACTCACCAATAATTCCTTCAGCCTCTAATTTAATACTTTTTATAGGATTTTTATCAATTTGAACAGCTAAAAAAGCCATTTTAGAAACAAGTTCTATATAAGGAGCTACAAAAGGTGGTAAGTCTTCAGTTTTAATTGGTAAATTTAAGGCATTAGGATAAGCCACGCCTCGTGCTGCACTTAATGCTTGCTCACAAGCTTCTCTTGCGATATTGTCTTGACTTTCTAAAGTATTTGCTCCTAGGTGAGAAGTAACTGAAATATTTTCAAAGTCTAAAAGAGGATGATTGGTCGCGGGTTCTTTATCGAACACATCTATACCAAGCCATGCTATTTTACCACTTTTTAAACCTTCATATAAAGCCTCTTCTGTGTATAATCCTCCGCGAGCACAATTTATTAATCTTATTCCATCTTTCATTTTTGCAATTTCTTGCTTTCCTATCATACCATTGGTTTCTTTGGTTTTTGGTGTGTGAATGGTAATAAAATCACTTTTTTCTAAAATTTCATCCAAATTTTTTGCTTGCTCCATATCTAAATCTGTAATCTTAGAAGCAGAAATATACGGATCATAGGCTAAAATTTTCATACCAAATACTTTAGCACGGATAGCTACTCTTGAACCTATATTTCCAAAACCTATAACCCCTAGCGTTTTATTCATCAATTCAATGCCATACCATTTTTCTCTTTCCCATTTTCTTTCAATTTTTAAAAAATTATGAGCATTGACAAAGCTTCTAGCTGATGTTAAAAGATGTGCCATTGTTAGTTCAACTGCGGCAATAGTATTTGCAGTTGGGACATTCATCACAATCACTCCTCGTTTAGAACACTCTGGAATATCAACATTATCTACGCCCACCCCAGCACGCACAAGCGCTTTTAATTTTTTGGCATGATTTAAAAAATTTACATCTACATCCGTAGAACTTCTAGTAATTGCAACTTCAACATCGCTTAGCATTTGCATAAGTTCATCTTTTGGAAATTTTGCAGCTTCTATAAGCTCAATATCTTCAGCTTTTCTTAGAATATCGACACCTTTATCCAAAATAGCATCACACACTATAATCTTTTTTTTCATAACCAAATTTCCTTTACTTCTGTATTTATTTTATATTTTTTTAATTCTTTGATAATATCATCTATAAGTTTTTCATTGCCTGTATCCAAAAAGATTTCTGGACTATCGCCAGATTTAAGAAGAAAATACTTCACATTAAAAGAATTTAAAGTCTGCCTTAAGCAAAACATAGAATAAATATCATATTTACCAACTATAAGTTGATAATATTTATTTTTCTCCTCAAGCTCGCTAGTATCCGCGTCAAAATATAAGGTAAATTTTTCTGCTGCTGGGGTAAAATCTCTTGTAGGCCATTTTGCTAATTCTTCTTGCCATGAAAGATCTTGATTTTGGGTTTGAATGCTTGGCTGCGTATTTGTATCTTTAGCAAATTGTGGAATGAAATTTACATTAGCTTTAAATTGCCAAAGCAATGTAAAAACAACAGCAAGCAAAATGAGTAATAAAATACTCAAAATGCTTATTGTAATGTATTTTTTCATTAAGCTAGCTGATCTTTAATGATATCACCTAAAGTTACTTTATCATCATTATTGATTTCATTAAGAACTTCTCTTTCTTTCATTCTAACAAGATTTTTGACACTTAGGCGAATTCTATTTTTCTTTTCATCAATAAAAACTATAGCAGCTTCAATATCGTCACCAATTTTTAAATTTTCAAGCATAGAAGTGCTTATATCTTCTTTATGAATTAAAGCATCAACATTTTTACTTAGCTCTACAAAAACACCAAAATCTTTAATATCACGAATAGTGCCTTTTACAATATCGCCGACTTTATGAATTTTGGCATATTCTTGCACTGGAGAACTGTTTAATTCTTTTGTGCTTAATGATATTTTTTGGTTTTCTTCATCTATTTTGATAATTTTTACCTTGATTTTATCCCCTTGAGAGAATTTATCTTTACATTTATCGTTTCTATCCCAAGAAGCATCTTCATTATGCAATAAACCTTCAATACCGCCAAGTTTAACAAACGCACCAAAAGAAGTTACCGAGGTGATCTCCCCTTCAACCACATCTGCAATTTTGTAAGATTTCATAAATTCATCAAAAGGTCTAGAAAGTAAATTTCTTAAAGAAACTCTTAAGCGTCTTTCATTTGGATTAATTTCAATTACTTCAACATCAATTTCTTGACCTTTGTTGATATAATCTTTTGGATTTTTAATATTTTTATCCCAAGAAATTTCACTGATATGTAAAAATCCTTCTATATCATTTCCTAAATCCACAAAAGCACCATAAGGCTCTATATTTGATACTATTACTTTAATGGTATCACCTACATCAAGAGTATCTTTTATCTCGCTCCATGGATCAGGTAAAGCCGCTTTTATAGACAAGGATAAATGTTTGCGTTCTTTATCATACTTTATAACTTTAACTGGAACCTTATCACCCTCTTTATAAAGTGTTCCAGGATTTACAGGTCCTTTGTAAGAAATTTCGCTGTAATGAACAAGACCATCAACACCTCCTACATCCACAAACATACCATAAGTAGTAATTTTTTTCACAATACCTTCAATTAAATCTTCTTGTTGTGCTACATTATTGATCAATTCTTTGCGTTTTCTTCTCTCGTCATCTAAAGTTTTTTTACGAGAAACAATGATACTTTGCTCATCTTTGTCGATTTTAATAATTTTAACTTTAAACGTTTTGCCTATAATATTATTTGTTTCTTTGAAGCCATATTGAGATTTTGGTAAGAAAAATTCAACATCATTTTCATCAACAACTATCAATCCGCCTTTATTTTTTCCAACTACTTTTACGGTAAAAATATCATCTTGATTTTCTTGATAGTTTTTAATAAATTCGATAACTTTTTCTTTTCTCAAAGCTTTTTTATGAGAAAGTAAAGATCTGCCACCACGAGAACCCATAACAGCAACTTTAATACCATCGCCTACATTAAATAATAGCTTAGAATTGTCATCTTGTATTTCGCTAAGAGCTAAAATACCTTCAGATTTTTTACCTATATCTACATAAACTTCATCATTTTTAATCTCTACAATCACACCCTCTGTTGTAGCCTCTTCTCTTGATTTATCAAAAGCTTCTAAAAGCTGTCCAAAATCTTCTTCCTCAAGATAATCATCTACGCCGCCTTGAACTTTTTTGTTCACCTCGCTCATTATGGTCCTTTTAAATAATTTTTAGAAATTGATTGATTTTACCTTATTTTTCTTTAATTAGTGTTAAGTTTTTTTATTTTTGTTAATTTTTTTTAAATTTTTGACTTTTTTATGCTATTTGAAAACATTTTTTAATTAATTTTAAAATTTTTTATTTTGGCGATAACTTTTTGTATGATCCAATCAGGAGTACTAGCACCTGCACTAATGCCGCAATGTTTTTTATCTAAAAACCATTCTTTTTTTAACTCTTCTTCGGTTTCAATTAGATAGCTATCTTCACAATTGGTTTTTGCAATTAAAAAAAGTTGTTTTGTATTGGCTGAGTTTTTACCCCCTACAACAACCATAACATCACTTTTAAGCGAGAGTTCTTTAATGGCATCTTGATTTTTAAAGGTTGCATCACATATAGTGTTAAAAACTCTTACTTCTTTGGTTTTAAGTATTAAAAAATTTACTATCTCCATAAAATGCTCAGGCTTCTTAGTTGTTTGGCTTACTACAGCTATTTTATTAGGAAGTTTTATATTTTGAAGTTCTTTTTTATCCAAAACTACATAAGCTTTTGTACTTACATAACTTTTTACTCCTTTAACTTCGGGATGATTTTCATCTCCAAAAATAACAACTTCATAACCCTCCTTACTCATTTGCTCGCAAATTTGTTGTGGTTTTGTAACAAAAGGACAAGTGGCATCAAAAATTTCTATATCTTTTTTTCTCAATTCTTCTAAATCTTGCTTTGTAATACCATGAGTTCTTATAATAGCTTTTTTTTCATTACTTAAAGCTTGTATATTTTCCAAAGTTTTGACATTAAAATTTTTTTGCAAACGAGAAATTTCTTCGTTATTGTGAATAAGAGGGCCTATAGTTGCGGCATCTTTTATTTGTTCTGCTTTTTTAATAGCTCTTTTAACACCAAAACAAAAACCATAGTTTTTTGCTAATTCAATAATCAATCCTAGCTCCTAAATTTGATAAAATCTCTATAAAATTTGGAAAAGAAGTTTTTATACAATCACTATCATCAATCTCGATTCCACAAAGCAAACCTAAAATAGCAAAACTCATAGCAATACGGTGATCTCCATAGCTTTTAATTTTTGAAGATTTTAGTTCGCATCCACCTTCTATTTCAAAACCATCATCAAGTTCTCTAGCTTCAACACCACAAAGCTTTAGATTTTCAACCATCACAGCAATCCTATCGCTTTCTTTAACACGTAATTCTTTAGCATTTATTAAACTAGATTTACCCTTAGCCAAAGCAAAAGCTATAGCCAAAGCAGGCGCTTCGTCTATTAACCAAGCGATATTATCTTTAACTTCTATGCCATTAAGCTTGCTAGA
>NZ_RYYA01000005.1:0-138560 GCF_004378835.1 Campylobacter sp. CH246 | reverse complement strand
TCCCTTGCGGCTTGCACCAAACAAACTTTTAACTAAGCCTATCTTCCTTTCTATTGATTTATTTTATTTTTTAATTTATATTTTTCTTGCTTATGCTAAAAGATAAGATTCAATCATAAATAAAATGTATTAAGAAGTCAAAGAATTTGTTTGGTATAATTATAAAAGGTAGATGCCAAAGGTGGCTACCTTTGGCATTAATGGCTGTGATTAAATTGTCCAATAAAATTATGGTAATTATTATACTATTATGTATAATAGTTGTCAAGTGTTATTAATACTTGATTTCCCCTTTTTAAAGGGGAGCTATAATTTCCCTTTGGCTTACCAAACAAACTTTTAACCAAGCCTATCTCCTTTCTATTGAATTTCTATATTTTAAAAATTTTATTTTTTAAAAAGTATATGTTAAAGTATATGTTATTTGTATTATTAATTTTTAAAGTATGTTATTTTAGGTATTTTCACTATAAATCACAGTCCTCTTGAGCGCACCATATTATTTACCTTCTTTAATTTTTCTTTTAGCTAATCCCATATGCTCGTAAGCATCAATTTCTTTTTTGTAAGATCCAGAAATTTTCTTAAGTTCTTTATTTAAGTAACTTACAGTTTGTGCACTTGCATTAATATTTGCAGCCAACGCAGAAATAAATTCTAGTTTCTTTTTTGTTGCTTCATCTAATTCTTTAGAAGTTTTTGAACCAAGTTTATGTGTCTGCACATAAAGTTTGGCAAGTTCTTTTAATTCAATATCTGTTAGCTTAACATCGGAAGCAGCAATTATCATTTTATCTAAGTCTGTATCAAATTTTTTAGTCTTTTCGGCTACATGCTGCTTTTGGCTAGTTTTTTGCTTTTTAATTGTTTTTTTGCCATCACTTGTAATAAGATAAGCAATCATGGCTAAAAACAATAAAAGCGCTAAAGCAGCACAAAAAATAACCAAAAAAATATGGCTCATTTAAAGTTTGCCCACAAAATTTCGCTTCCTTCTTGCAAAAAGAGCTAAAACCACCATCAATGCAAATCCCCAATAAACATAATCAGGAATTTGAGCCGCTTCGCCTGCAGCGTAAGAATGAAGTCCTGTTAAAAAGTAATTTACTCCAAAATAAGTCATAATAATAACCCAATAAGCAAACATACTCCATAAAGCAAACACAAATTGATTACAATATTTTGGAATCATTCTAAGATGCAAAATTGCTGCATAAACCAAAATACTAACTAAAGCCCAAGTTTCCTTAGAATCCCAACTCCAATATCTCCCCCAACTTTCATTTGCCCAAATTGCACCTAAAAAATTTCCTACAGTAAGCAAACAAAGTCCAAAAATCATTGCCATTTCATTAATTCTTGTAGCCTCTGTAATATTTCTCAAAATATTAAGATTATATTTTCCATCTTTCTTAAGAAAACACATTAAGAACAGTGTAAATATACCAAGTAAGGCACAAAGTCCTAAAAATCCATAACTAGCAGTAATAACAGATACATGAATACTAAGCCAATAAGAATTGAGCACAGGAACAAGATTTGTAATTTGCGGATTCATTTCGCTTAAATGTGCAACCATTAATACAACACCGGATAAAATAGAAGTTAATGACAAGGCTATAGGACTTTTTCTAGAGAAAAATATACCCGACAAAGACAATGCCCAAGCTATATACACCATACTTTCATAGCCATTACTCCACGGAGCATGACCTGATAAATAAGCACGAAGTCCAAGACCTACTGTATGAATTACAAAAGCTAAAACATTTAAAACATATACCACTTTAAATATAAAAGAGATTTTTAAATTCGGTACAACCATTTTAGAAAAAACAAGAATCAAAAGTAAAAAACCCGCAATTAAATATACAGGAGCGAGTTTAACGAAAATTTCAGCCTTATTAGAAAAAATTTCCATTTCAACCTTGGTTTTACTAGGCATGACTTTATATCCTATTTTTTCTTGATATTCTTTGATAAATTTCAAACCTTCATCAGCTCTAGTCCAATTACCATCTTTAAAAGCATTTTCCACGGCACTAAAATAATTCTGTATTAAAGCCAAAACAATATGCCCTTCATCCCCCTTAAGAGTAGTTACAGCAGAAAAAGGTGCAAGCCAAACATTATTTGGATTATTTTGAACAGGAATAAATTTAAATAATTCACCACTAAAAACTAAATTTACAACATTAGCTCTTTCATCTAGTTTTATAATTTCCTTATCAAAAACTCCTCTTGCATTTGGGTTTTTACGATTTGCATTTTCAACATATTTTTGAAGTTTATATCGGTTATTCTCATCAAAGAAATCTTTATAAGAAATATATTTAGCGCTAGGAATTTCTAAAATATTTGCAATAGCATCACGAACTGCTTGATTTTGTGGCATTAAAATAAAAGGTTCCATTTGCCATTTATCTACATCAACGAGCATGGAAAGCATAACAGCGTTAGAATTTTGACCCTTATAGCTATCACTTTGATGAATTTTTTCTAAAATTTCTCTTGATAGTGTATCAAAAGGCACCATTCTTCCATCTGCTGATTTTTGAACTATTAAAGTGGCAAGAGCTTTAGCATGATTAGTATTTACCACAGGTAAGGTCGAATTTAAATCTTGAGCAAAAGTCTTTTCAGAACCAAAAGATAACAATAAAATAAAAATAATCACACTTGTATGTTTTAAAGTGTCTTTATTAATTAATCTTGCCAAAGTTCTAAATCTAGAATGTGGATTTAAAAAATTCATAAACATTCCAAGACAAAGCAGAAAATAACCTATATAAGTTGGTATTTTGCCCGGATCTTTATTTACAGATAAAACAGTCCCTTTTTCATCTTGATCATAAGAACTTTGATAAAATCTATAGCCATCATAATCTAAAACATTATTCATAAAAATTCTATAATCAAAATTTTCATTATTATTTTTTACAGTAATTTCACTTGCATAAGACGCTGGAGACATAGAACCTGGATAACGATCTAATACAAAATCTCTTAAATAAATATCAAAAGGCAATTGTTCATAAGAAAGTGCCCAAGAAATAAAGAATTTTTGACCTGCAAGTTCTATCATAATAGGTTTATTATATTCAAAAATATAAAATTCTTTATTTTCATTTTTATAGCTTAATTCTAATTTCAAAGCATTAGAGCCAGTTAATTCTAAGTTTTTATTCTCATTACTTAAGGCAAAATCTTTAAAATGCAATAATAAAGAATTTTTCCAATTTTGAGGCTCGCCAAAAGTAGAAATCAACATAGTTCTACCCACTTCTAACCAAGCAGATTTAAACCATAACCAAAAACTTTCATCTTGAGGTCTATTGGAACCTTCTAAAGCTTCTTGCGCGTGCAAAGAAGCAACTTTAACTACAAAGCTGATATCATTAATTTCATAGAGTCTTCTTTCCTTAGCATTTGCCTTTTCTCCAATTTTAAGGTCTAAATTTTGTCCATCTAGCATACTTAGAAAATGTAAGTTTTCACTTGAACTTAAAGTTAAATTTTCATCAATTTTTACAAAAGGTGCTTTAACATTATCATTCATAAAAGCAAAGTTAACCCCTTCTATATTCTTAACTTCACCTTTTTCAAATTTAACATCAACGCCTTGAGATCCTTTTTGAGAAAGCATCAAAACCAATAAAGGATCAGAATTATTATTTTCTTTATAAGTATAATGAGCATTTAAGATTAAATCTTTATATTTTAATACAGCTTGATCATCACCTAAATTAAGTTTTAGTTTAAAAGAATTAGCAAAAGGCAAATTTCCTATATAACGATCATTAACCGCACTATAGCGTTCTCCATCTTTTATAGCAGAAATACGCAAAGAAGTCTTAGAACTTTCTATAAGTGAATTTTGAGTATGCTCTCTAATAGGTAAAATACCTTCAAAACCAGCATATCTTGTCATTGCAGAACCCACTAAAATAAATAAAAAAGAAATATGAAAAATCATTAAAGGTAATTTTTTAAGCCCAAACATTTTATAACGAAACATCCCGCATAGTAAATTAATACCAAGTAAAAGTTGTATATATTCAAACCAAAAAGTATCATAAACCATTGCCCAAGCCGTAGGAGTTCCATAAGCACTTTCAATAAAAGTTGCCAAAGCACAAAAAAGCGCAAAAAGCAAAAACAATACAACCGAAACTCTTAAATCCCCTATGCTTTTTATTATATTTTTCATTCTTTTTCCTTTAAATTTTAAAGCCCTAAATATTTCTTTCTAATCTCATCATCACCTATTAAATTTTTAGCCTCGTTTTCCATTACAATGCGACCATTTTCCAAAACATAAGCATAATCACTTATTTTTAATGCAGAATAAGCATTTTGCTCTACCAAAAGAATAGTTATACCCTCTTCTTTTAAACGCACAATAATATCAAAAACTTCACCCACAATCTTTGGAGCAAGTCCCAAAGAAGGCTCATCCAACATCAAAAGTTTTGGTTCACTCATTAAAGCCCTTGAAATCGCAAGCATTTGCGCTTCTCCTCCACTCAATGTTCCAGCTAAAGCATGCTTTTTACTTGCAAGTCTTGGAAAAAGTTTATACATTTGCTCTCTTAAATGCTCATAATTTTCAGCATTATTAAAAGCACCTATTTTTAAATTTTCCTCTACGCTTAAATTAATAAAAACACGCCTTCCTTCAGGAACTAAAGCTATACCTTTTTGAACTAAAGTATGAGTTAAATGCCTTTTAGTATCATAACCTAAGAAATTAACCTCACCAGTTCTTTTAACTGAGTTTAAAAGCGCATTTAAAGTTGAAGTTTTACCTGCTCCATTTGAACCTACAAGAGAAACAATATGACCTGTTTCCACTTTAAAATCAATCCCTTTAACAGCTTCAATTAATCCGTAATAAACATGCAAATCTTTAACTATTAGCATCAAAATCCCCTAAATACGCAGCAATTACTTCTTTATGATTTACAGCATCGCAAAGTTTACCTTCAAAAATTGTTTTTCCATAATCAAGCACCAATACACGATCACACAATTTATTGACAAATTTCATATCATGCTCTATAAGCAAAACGCTAATTTTATAATCTTTTCGTAATTTAAAAATGAGCTCAGCAAGTTCATCGCTCTCAGAGCTATTCATCCCAGCGGCTGGCTCATCAAGCAATAATAATCTTGGCTGAGTAGCCATTGCTCTTGCAATCTCAACTTTTCTTTGTTGTCCATAACTTAAGCTAGTAGCCTTTTCATTGGCAAATTCTACAATACCAAGTTCTTCTAATATTGTATAAGCCTTCTCTTTAAATACTTGTTCTATTTTTCCAAAACGCCCTAAATGCAAAAAGGCTTCAAAAATATTATATTTCATTTGTTTATTAAAACCAATAAGAACATTTTCAAGCACATTCATACTTGAAAAAAGCCTAATATTTTGAAATGTTCTAGCTATTCCTAAATGCACAATCTTATGAGGTTTTAAGTGATCAATTCTTTCTCCTAGAAATTCAACCGAACCTGAACTAGGTTTATAGTTACCTGTTATAATATTAAAAAGAGTTGTTTTACCAGCCCCATTAGGTCCAATTAAAGCAAAAATTTCGCCCTCATTGATTTTAAAAGAAGTTTCATTAATAGCCTTAACACTACCAAAACTTTTTGAAATTTGTTTTAATTCCAAAATCATTTTTCACTCCTTTTAAAACGCTTTTTAATCCCTCTAATCACATCACTCAACTCGTAATAACCCATTATGCCTTTTCTTGCAAAAAGCATTACCAAAATCAGAACAATAGAAAAAACAACCATTCTAAGCCCTGGTGTTGATTGGATATCAAGATTTAAAGAATCTATTTTTATATTTAACTCATCTAAAAATCTAAGCCACTCACTTCCACCAATAACCAATATCGCACCTATAATAGCACCTGTAGTAGAACCAAGTCCACCTAAAACAATAATAATCAAAAGCTGAAAAGTAAGTAAAAAATCAAATTGAGTTGGAGATACGGTAGTCAACAGACAAGCTAAAAGTCCGCCACCTACACCTTCTAAAAATGCTGAAGTGCTAAAAGCTAAAGTTTTTATCCAAAAAGTATTTATTCCCATAGCACTTGCAGCATCTTCATCATCTCTTATAGCCTTCATTGCACGACCATATTTAGAATAAACTATATTTAAAATTAAAATAACCGCTACAATAGCAATACCACCTGTCCAATAGATCGTGGAAAATTGTGGAATATCTACCAGTCCTCTTGAGCCATTAGTAATAGAAGGAAAATTAATAGCAGCTATTTTAATAATTATTCCAAAGCCTAAAGTTACAATAGCCAAATAATCCCCTCTCACGCGAAATACAGCAAAAGCCAAAATCAGGGCAAGTAAAGATGAACAAATTCCAGCCACAATTAAAGCTAGAATAAAGGAATTTGAATGGATGGCTAAAATAAAAGAACTAGGACCATCTAAAAAAAACTGATCATTTTTCGCATCAGCACTCAAAAGAACTAAAGCAGCCGCATAAGCTCCAATCGCAACAAATCCATTGGGTTCTAGTGAAAATTGTCCAGTTACACCATTAATAAGGTTGTAACTCACAGCCAAAATAATAAAAATAGCAATTTGATTAACAATGTTTAATCCATAGTCCCCAAAAATATAAGGAGAAATGAAAATAAAAATAATTGAAGCAATTAAAAAGATTAAATGTGAAACCTTAATTCTAACCATCATTAAAACCTACTCTTTTCAAAATTTATACCTAAAATTCCCGTAGGCCTAAATAACAATATAAACACCAAAAAAATAAAAGCAAATGCATCTTTAAAGCCTGATAAATCTGGAAAAAAAGCCACAACAACAACTTCAGTAAATCCTATAATAAGTCCACCCAAAACTGCACCTACTACAGAACCTATACCTCCTAAAACTGCAGCAGCAAAAGCTTTCAAACCTATTAAAGTTCCCATAGTAGGTTCAACAGAGTAATAATTTGCAGCCCAAAAAACACCCCCAACTGCTGCCAAAGCTGAACCTAGGGCAAAAACTATAGCAATAATACGATTTGCATCTATACCCATTAAATTTACTGTTTGTATATCAAATGCCAAAGCACGAATAGCTATACCATATTTGCTTTTATACAAAATCCATAACACTGCTATTAAAATAACAAATGTAAGAGCAGGAACCATTAAAGAACCATAAGTTGTTATCACTCCACCAAAATTAACACTTTCCTCAAAATAACTTGGCGGTGTAAAAGTTCTAGGTGTTGAAGTAAAAAGCATATTAAAAAGATTTTGCAAGAAAAAACTAATACCGATTGCTGTAATCAACAATGAAATTCTAGGAGCCTGTCTTAAAGGTTTATAAGCGATTCTATCTGTAGCTATTCCAACACAAGCAGCAAAAATCATTGCTAAAGACAAAGCTCCTAGAAAAGGAACATTTAGATTAGTCATGCAAAAAAGAGCCGCATAAGCACCAACCATCATAATATCGCCGTGAGCAAAATTAATAAGTCTTAACACGCCATAAACCATAGTATAGCCAACAGCAATAAGGGCATACATACTGCCCAAACTAAGTCCATTAACAAGTTGTTGTAAAAATAAAGTAGAATCCATAATCTTTCTATTTTTCCTTTAAGGATTGATAATATCTTTATAATTTTGCTTCTGATTTTTAATTTCTTTAACCACTACAGAACGAGTTGCATTTCCTGTTTGATCAATACTGATAACACCAGAAACACCTTGATAATTTTTAGTTTGGTGAATTTTTTCATTGACACACTTACTAGTAAGATTTTCAACGCAAGCATTCATAGCATTTAGCATTACAAAATACGCATCAGCACCCATAGCCGAAAAATTTGGAACTTCTTTTGTTCCCTTAGCTTTTTCATAAACACTGATAAATTCTTTGCTTAATTTTGTAGTTGGATTATTAGCATCAAAACTATCTGTGAAAATATAACCCTCGCTTGCATCTCCAGCTAAACTAATAAAAGTTTGATCAGCAACTCCATCTGCAGAACCCATAGGAATATTTAAACCTGCGAGTTTTGATTGTCTTGCAAATAAAGAAGCTTCACTATAATAAAGTGGTAAAAAAATAAATTCTGGATTTAAACTTTTAACTTGAGCTACAATAGCTCTAAAATCTTTATCACCTGAATTAACTCTTAAAATTCTAAGAATTTGACCGCCATTAGACTTGTACTGTTTTTCAAAAGCTTTTGCTAAACCTAAGGAATAGTCAGTGCTTTGATCTACTACAATAACAGCACTTTTGTAATTAAGTTTTGAAAAAACATATTTTGCTAAAGATGAACCTTGAAAACTATCCATAAAACATACTCGAGAAGAATATATTTTTTTATCAAGCAATCTATCACCAGTTGCAGCAGGAGCGATCAATGGAATTTTATTATCTTCTGCTACGCGCATAACTTGCAATGTATTAGCAGTAACCATTTCCCCTATAAGGCCTATAACTTTATCTTGAGAAACTAAACGATTTGCTCCACTCGAAGATTCTAATTTATCACCTTTAGTATCAATAATAGCAAGAGAAACCCTATCTCCATTACTTAAAGTTGATTGCATTGAATTTGCAAGTTTAATCCCTTCTAGTGCACTTTGTCCATATGCTGCAGTAGCTCCGCTAAGTGGTAAAACAACTCCTATTTTGACTTCCGCAGCACTTAAACTTAAACTTAGAATACTTGCTAAAATTAAACTTTTTTTCATTCTCTACCTTTATTTTAGTAATTATGGATTTATAATTGTTTTATAATTTTGTTTTTGATTTTGAATTTCTTTAATCACAACAGAACGAATGGCATTACCGCTTTCATCTATGGTAATCACACCACCAACAGCTTGAAAATCTTTAGTTTGATGAATTTTGCTATTAATACATTCGCTGCTAAGATTATCAACGCAAGCATTCATAGCATTCAACATTACAAAATACGCATCAGCCCCCATAGCCGAAAATGCTGGAAGTTCTTTTGTTCCTTTAACTTTCTCATAAGCTGCAACAAAATCTTTTCCTAATTGTGTAGATGGATTGTTATAATCAAAACTATCAGTGAAAATTACTCCATTAACAGCACTTCCGCCAAGATCTATAAAAGTTTGATTGTTAACACCATCTCCTGCTGCTAAAAGTTTATCAAAACCAATTTGTCTTGCTTGTCTCGCAATTAAAGCAGCTTCAGGATGATAAATAGGCATATAAACAAAATCAGGATTTAAACTCTTAAGTTGAGAAACCACAGCTCTAAAATCTTTATCTCCTGAATTAATAACAAGTTTTTTTATAATTTTTCCACCATTATTCTTAAAAGAATTTTCAAAAGCTCTTGCCAAACCTAAAGAATAAACATTGCTTTGATCTATAATGATAACAGCATTTTTAAGCCCTAAATCCTTAGATATATAAGTGGCAAATTTATCTCCTTGAAAACTATCTTTAAAACAAACTCTACTTGCATATTTCTTTTTATCTAGCAATTTATCTCCAGATGCCACTGGAGCTATTAGTGGAATTTTTTTCTCTTCTACTATAGAAATAGCTTGAATGGTATTTGGAGTTGTAGCTTCACCAATAATCCCAAGGACTTTATCTGTTGCTATTAAACGATTAACTCCATTTGAAGTTTCAAGCTTATCTCCTTTTGTATCTATTGTGATAAGTTTAACAACATCTCCATTTGAAAGTTTTGGCTGTAGCTTATTAGCCAGTTCAATTCCGTTAAAAACATCTTGCCCATAAGCTGCCACAGTTCCAGTTAAAGGTAAAACTACTCCTATATTAATATCCTTAGCATATAAGCAATTTACCATAGTTAAAACACCTAAAGTTAAAGTTAGTTTTTTCATAGCATTCCTTTTAATTATAGTTTTTACATTTTATTTTAGAAATATATTATGTTTTGTTTTTTGCGCAGGTTCTTCTTCAAGAAGGTCTTTTACTTGCAAATCAAGTGCAAAATTTCCACCTTTAATATAAGCAATAATATTATCTACATCCTCGTGGCTTAAATTTCTAGCATAAAAAGCCATTTGAGAAGCTGTTGTAGAACTACTACTATCAAGAGTATAACCTATCAAAGCTCCTTTAATATCCTCAGGAGACATATCTTTTAAAATTCTAGATCCTATAACACTCTTTTCAGCATTATCTCCATGGCAAGTATTGCATTTATTTTGAAAATACAAAGCCTTCGCTTTTTCCATATCATATTGCTTATTTGCATCAAAGGTATAAGTAAAAAATGATTTCAAGTTAATACCAAAAAGCGCAACAACAAATATTGAACTAATAAACAACCAGCGTGCAATCATGATTTTCCTTATTTTATTGTAATTTCCGTTTGTGTTTTATTTTGATATCTATGTGTTTTTTTGTTGTAATTTTTTTCTTTTTTAATATCATAGCAATAACGAACAGTCCCTGAAACTTCTATATCTTTAAAGACTTCATCTAATGGAGCTGCAAAAACAAAATGATTTAAAATCATACCAATTAAAAATATTTTTTTCATTTTTATTCTTTAAACACAAAAAACGATTATATCAAAAAAAGATAATCCTTGTTAATGACCACCTTTATGTAAAAAATAAAGTCCTACACAAAGAGCTAAAATCGATCCAGCAAGAAAAGCCATATCCACAGGAGTAGCAAATTTCATCTGCAAAACCCTTTGAAAGAAATTTACCACTAAGACCATAATGATAACTTTTGCAAGCTTGTCTTTTAATTGATCTAAGCTATGCACCTCTAAAACCTTGCTTTGTTTTGTTTGTTTAAATTCTTCTATTTCGCTGATAAAAAGCTCATAAACTCCAAAAGAAAAAATAAACAAAACTAAAGCCATAAGATAAAGATCAACAGCCCCTATAATTAAAGCCACCACATCCTCATGCAAATCCACATTAGAACCTGCATCAAAAAAATAATTATAAGTATAAAATATAACCTTTAAAACATCATAACTTGCAATAAAAAACAATACAAAAGCCCCAATTAAACCAAAAATTACGGGTAAAATTGTAACAATACGACTTCTAACAAGCAAAGATTCAAATATTTTCTCTAACATTTTTTTCCTTATTTATTTTTTAATTCTAACCATTTTTGCGCAATACGCACAGCATTTGTTGCAGCACCTACACGAATTTGATCTGCCACACACCAAAGATGGAGTATTTTTTTATCATACACATCAGCACGAATTCTTCCTACATAAGTTTCATTAGTATCGCTAGTCATTAAAGGCATAGGGTATTTTTTATTTTTAGGATCATCTATGACAACAACACTTGGTGCTTTTTCTAAAATTTCTTTAGCTTTTTTTACATCTATTTCTTTTTCAAAATGCATAGTAATGGCTTCGCTATGACTTCTTAAAACAGGCACTCTTACACAAGTTGCCGAAACTTCTAAATTTTTATGTAAAATTTTTTGAGTTTCATTAACCATTTTAAGTTCTTCTTTAGTGTAATCATTATCCATAAAAACATCAATTTGTGGAATAAGATTAAGTGCCAAAGTATAAGGAAAAGTTTGAGGTTCAAATTCATCAAGTTTAAAAGCAAAAAAACTTTGCATGGCTTCAACCAATTCTTGCATTCCTTCTTTTCCTGCTCCACTTGCAGCCTGATAGGTACTTACATCAACACGCTTTAAACTAAATGCATCATTTAAAGGTTTTAAAACTTGCACCATTTGTATGGTAGAACAATTTGGATTAGCAATAATCCCTGTTTTTTTCCAATCTTTAATATCCTCAGGATTGCATTCAGGAACCACCAAAGGAACATCTTTTTCCATTCTAAAATGACTTGTATTATCAATAACAACAGCACCAGATTCTACTGCAAATTTAGCATATTTTTCACTCACACTTCCACCTGCGCTAAAAAAAGCAATATCAATAGGATTTTCTTTAAATACACTTTCAGTAAGTTCTTTGACTTTATAAGCTTTGCCTTTAAATTCTACTTCACTACCTACACTTTTTGCGCTTGCTAAAGGCAAAATACTTTCCACCGGAAAATCAAGTTCATCTAAAACATTTAAAAGCTCTTCCCCAACCGCACCAGTAGCACCCACAATGGCTATTTTTTGTTTTTTTGACATTACTTATCCTTTATTTGATATTTTTTAATTTTTTCATTTAAAATTTTTATATCCATACCTAAAATTTGGGAAGCTTGATCCTTATCATAATCTACGCTTAAAAGAACTTCACAAATCAATTCTTTCTCTAAATTCTTTACATCTTTTTTTATACTTCTAGCCTCTAAGAACAAATCTTCACTTGAAATTTCATCATTTTCACTTAAAATACAAGCTCTTTGCACAACAGATATTAATTCTCTAATATTACCAGGAAAATCATATTCAAGTAAAGCATTTTTAGCTTCTTGGCTGAGTTGTTTTTCCTTAAAATCATATTCTTTGCAAGTATCTTCTAAAACCTTTTGAGCTATACCTAAAATTTCTTCTTTACGCTCTCTTAAAGGCGGAATATTAATAGGAACAGTGTTTAAACGATAATATAAATCTGAACGAAATTCGCCATTTTTTATTTTTTCATCTAAATTTGCATTAGTTGCACTAATAATTCTTACATCTATTTTGATACTTTTCGTACTTCCAAGTCGTGTGATTTCTTTTTCTTGCAAAGCTCTTAAAAGTTTGGCTTGAATTTCATAAGGCATTTCGCCAATTTCATCTAAAAATAAAGTGCCCTCATTAGCCATTTCAAAAAGCCCTATTTTAGTTGCATTAGCATCGGTAAAAGCACCTTTTTCAAAACCAAAAAGCTCACTTTCAATCAAATTTGCAGGAATGGCTGCCATATTAATAGCAACAAAAGGCTTATTAGAGCGTTTAGAATGAGTGTGAATATAACGAGAAAATACCTCTTTTCCTACTCCACTCTCTCCAAAAAACATTACAGAGGCATCAGTTTTAGCCGCTTTTTGACTTAAATTTAATGTTTTTTCTAAATTAGGAGAAGTTGAAAAAAAATCTTTATTTTCTTCTTTTTTTTCATTTTTTTTGCTTTTTTTATCGGCTGTTTTTTCTCTTATGATTTTAGCACGCTTAATAGCCTCGACTAAAGTATCAATATCAAAAGGCTTGGTTAGAAAATCTTTTACTCCCAAACGAACCGCTTCTATAGCACGGCTTAAAGTAGCATTTCCTGTCATAATAATAAAATCATATTTATTTTCACAGGCTTTAACAAATTCTATGCCATCAATTCCTGGCATATTAATATCTGTAATAATCAAATCTGTATTATCATCTATTTTTTTTAAAGCCTCAGTGGCAGATTTATAAGATTTAATATTAAATTCTTCATACTCTGCTAATGCAATTTCTAAGGATTTGCGCATATTAATATCATCTTCTACTATGACTAAATTCATCCTAAGCCTTTTAAAAAATTTCTGCTATGGTATCCAATTTGCGCTTAATTTTGAATTTACTTTTTTTTAAGATAATAAATTATCGCATTTTGTTCGCCAAATTCCACGGTAAAACGCAAGGGTAAAATTTTGACATAAGTTTCGCTTTGGGCATGTAATAAGTCAGTATTAACAATATCCTTAACACTGATTCTAGCTCCTATAAAGCAATCGCTTAATTCATCTTTATGAGAATTTAAAAAATTAAATTTAATTGTTTTTGGCATATTATCATCAATCAATCCTAAAGAAGTTCGAGGTAAAACTTTTAAATCTTGATCACTATAAGAAATTTCACATACCCATTGTTCTTCAACATTTTCGCTTTGCGTCATTGCTAAGGATAAATTTTGATTTTGATGAAAGAGAATGAAATTTTTACTAGAAAGCTCTGCCCAAAAAATAAATTCATCTTGGGCAAAAAGCTTAAAGCTAAGAAAGATTAATAAGCAAACAATTCTTTCCACTTGTCTGCATCGATTTTAAGTTCTAAGTTTACTCTATAAAGCCCTTGATTAAAATTCTCATCAATAATACTTGCATTTTTTATCAAACCATTTACTTGCGCAGTAATAGTTGAACTTCTAAGCATTGCATCTTTTACAGTATCTTTACCATTCACTTTCACACCATAAAGCTTACTTGCAAGCTGTCTGTAAGCATCTGTAATCGCTGCTCTTTTTGCTAAAGCTAGCGCTTGAGCAGTAGAAACTGTATTCATCGGAGCAATCCCTTCACCAACTGCTGTAAAACTAAGTTCCGTTTCGCTAGCATCTGGAGCCAACATTTTTTCTTCTCTGATAATATCACGCACATCATCTTTATCGACTTTTTGCACGATAACATCTTGAGATGGGGCAGTGCTATTTGCACTTGAATTTTTAGTTGCACTGTTTGCACTTGGTACACAACCAGCAAAAATTCCTGCTATTGCTAGCATAAAATAAATTTTTTTCATTTTTACACCTTCAAAATATTGTAATTAGTAAAATAAAAAGCAATAAGCGTTCCAACTTTAAACTTATTACAAATCTAAACCAAAGTTTTCATCGCTTAACTCATCCTCATTATTTTCCTCTTTAGGACACTTAGCGATGCTAACCACCTCGTCATTTTCCACATTAACCACGATGACACCACTTGTATTACGCCCTGCTTTTCTAATGCTTTGCATATCAACACGTATCATCTTGCCTGAACTTGTAAGAGCCATCAAATCCATAGTTTCATCTACTATAACTACGCTAATAAGATCTTTGGTTTTTTCTGTAAGTTTCATACAAATTACACCCTTACCACCTCTGCTTTGCAATCTATATTCTCCAGCATTGGTGCGTTTTCCTATACCTTTTGCACTCACACTTAAAATTTCTTGCTCATCATTTTCTATAACAACCGCACCTACTAATTCGTCATTTTTCTCTTTAAATTTAATAGCCGTTACCCCACGACTTACACGGCCGATTTCACGTACTTTAGCAAGTGGGAATTTGATACACATACCTTTTTTGGTTACTGCAAAGAGCATTTTACCTTGTGTACTTACACTTTCTTCATTTTCAAGATTTTCATCATCTAAATTTTCAATTTCTTGATTTTCTAAATTTTCTTCACCACCACTGGCAAAAATTTCATCTTCATCTCTTTGAACAATAATAGCAGTTACCAACTCATCATTTTCATCTAAGTTGATCGCTCTAACTCCAACACTTCTAATATTTTGATATTCACTCAAATTTGTACGCTTTACAATACCATTTTTAGTAAAGAAACATAAAGATTTACTCTCATCAAAATCCGTGGTTGGAATAATAGCCATGATTTTTTCTTCAGCTTGTAAATTGATAAGATTTACCACTGCTTTTCCTTTGGCCGTTCTTGAGCCTTCAGGAATTTTATAAACTTTAAGCCAATAAAGCTGTCCACGATCTGTTACAAACATAAGCGT
Organism: Campylobacter sp. CH246; assembly: GCF_004378835.1. Classification (NCBI taxonomy): domain Bacteria; kingdom Pseudomonadati; phylum Campylobacterota; class Epsilonproteobacteria; order Campylobacterales; family Campylobacteraceae; genus Campylobacter; species Campylobacter sp. CH246. The sequence continues at coordinate 123,119 of NZ_RYYA01000005.1, read as the reverse complement.
ATCATGTGTATTTGCCGTAAAGAAACTTTCTATAAAATCATCATCATAAGTCGTAACGGCTAATTTTCCTTTTCCGCCTCGTTTTTGCTTTTCATATTGTTTACTAGGTACACGCTTAATATAACCACGATGCGTGATAGTTACAACCATATTTTCATTAGGAATCAAATCTTCAATATCAATATCATCATAATCATCTTCAATTTGAGTAATACGCGGCACATCAAATTTACTTCTAATTTCTTTTAATTCATCGCGAATTAAATTTTCAAGCAAGGTTTCACTTTTTAAAATTTCTTCAAGTCTTGCAATTTCTTTCATTAATTCTGCAAGTTCATTTTCGATTTTTTCTCTTTCAAGTCCCGTTAAACGACCAAGTTTCATATCTAAAATAGCATTGGCTTGAAGCTCACTAAGACCAAATTTAGCTACCAAAGAATCTCTTGCGGTATTATTGTCAGAACTATTTTTAATTAAAGCAATCACTTCATCTATATTATCAAGTGCAATTTTAAGACCTTCTAAAATATGAGCTCTTGCTCTTGCCTTTTGAAGTTCAAAAATCGTTCTTCTAATAATAACTGTTTTTCTATGGGTTAAGAAAAGATTTAAAAGTTCTAACAAAGAGAAAATTTTAGGTTCTTTATTGTGAATTGCCAACATAATCACACCAAAAGTACTTTCCATAGTAGTAGATTTAAATAGATTATTTAAAACAATTTCACTCATAGCCTCACGTTTAAGCTCTATAACAACGCGGATTCCTTCTTTATTGCTCTCATCTCTTACTTCAGATATTCCTTCAATTTGCTTTTCTTTAACAAGCTCTGCAATCTGCTCTATAAGCCTAGCTTTATTGGTTTGATAAGGAAGCTCATCTATAACAATAACATCTTTATTTGTCTTTTTTTCAATATGAGTTTTAGCGCGCACTTTCACGCGACCACGCCCTGTGCGATAAGCTTCTATAATACCTTTTTTACCATAAATTATTCCACCTGTTGGAAAATCTGGACCTTTGATAAACTGCATAATCTCTTCTAAGCTTGCATCTTTACTATCGAGCAAATATAAAAGTCCATCTATCAACTCATTTAAACTATGAGGTGGGATGTTTGTCGCCATACCTACAGCTATACCACTTGAACCATTTAATAATAAATTTGGAACCCTAGAAGGTAAGACATCAGGTTCACTTTCTGAACCATCATAATTTGGAACAAAATCGACCGTATCTTTATCTATATCTTTTAAAAGCTCATGAGAAAGTTTACTCATTTTTGCTTCAGTATAACGCATCGCAGCAGCGCTATCACCATCTATAGATCCAAAGTTGCCTTGTCCTGTAATACTTGGATATCTCATAGAAAAATCTTGAGCCATTCTAACCAAAGCATCATAAACTGCTATATCTCCATGTGGATGATAACGACCTATAACAGCACCCACTATACGGGCTGATTTGACAAAATCTGTTCTACTTTTTGCCTCATCATTTTGCATAGCATATAAAATTCTTCTATGAACAGGCTTTAAACCATCTCTTGCATCAGGCAAAGCACGACCTATAATAACACTCATAGAATAGTCTAAGTAACTACTTTTTATAGAATTTTCTATATCTACAAGTTCAATATCAGAATCCTTGCTAAAAATATTCTCCATAAAAATCCTTCTATTAGTTCAAAGTTTTGATTATAGCATATTAAACTTTTGCATCAGCTAAAACAAGAGCAAAAAGTACAGAAATTTTATTTTCTTCTAAAACTTTTTTAGCTTCCAAAAGGCTAGAACCAGTCGTTACAATATCATCTACTAAAATTACAGGTTCGTGAATGGTTTTTAAGAGTTTGTAATTTCTTTTATGTTTTTGACGAAATTCTAAACTTTTTCCAGAATATTTAATATGATTTTGTGCTTTTAAAACATTAAAAACAGGTTTTACAAATTTTGTTTTAAGATATCTAGCTAAAATAGCAGAATGCGAATAAAGCATATCTTCAACCTTATCATCTAAAGCTATAACATTAATTGTCATTCTAGGATCAAAAAAATCTTTAAATTTTGCAAAACTTAATTTAGCAAGCATTTTATAAACAAAATAACCATAAAAATAATGTTTAGAGTGAAGCAAGTGTTGTATTTCATGGTATTTATAAAAAGAATAGACTTTGAAATTATTATCAAGCTTTCTTACATTTAAGGAAAATTCAGAAAGCTCTAGCTCGCATAATTCACAAAAGCAGAGCAGAGCAAAAGCTCCGCAATTTATACACCTCAAAGTTCAGAGATTAAACTAGCTGCTTTATTTGCCATTTGTTTTATTAACAAATGAGTATAAAAAGTTGTTTCTTTTAAATCATCAAAACCTTGTACATCTTGCTTGGTGCGGATTGTAAATTTCTTATTTTTATTTATATCACTAACTTGCAAAACTCCTACTAGTTTTGAATGTAATCCTATAGCATCTTGAGTTGCTCCATAAGATATAAATTCTAAATCAATCTTACTCACATAAGGTGAATTTTGATCGTTATTGTCAAGCACAACTATTCCTCTAGCTTCAAGTTCTTGTTTTAAATAAGTATAAAATACCGCATTAAAATTCACATCAACAAATAACTTTTTCCCTTTAGCATTTAAAACCTTTTGCCCTTCTTTTAAATCATAAAATCTATGTAAATAAACCTTTTTCAAAGCAATACCGGTGTCTAAAGTGCGTTTATTGGCACAACATTGAATTCCAACATCGCTAATGTACAAAAGCCCTTTAATCTTTGCTTCAAAACCACCAGGACTTTCACAAGAACTGCATTGAGAATTTTTAGAAATTTGATTAACTTGAGCAAAAGTATCTTGTTTAGTTGCACAAGCACTCAAAAATAAAATAGGCACTATAAAAATCAAAAATTTTTTAAACATTTTTTCTCCTTAGAAAATTATTTTAAAATTGTATTAAAAATACAAGCAAATTTCAAGCCAAGTTTTAAATTTATCATCAATCTATCTTTAAAACACTCAAAAAAGCCTCTTGAGGTAAATTTACCTTACCTATAGCTTTCATTCTTTTTTTACCTTCTTTTTGCTTTTCTAAAAGCTTTCTTTTTCTAGTAATATCCCCACCATAACATTTTGCTGTCACATTTTTACCCATGGATTTAACAGTTTCTCTTGCGATGATTTTATTTCCAATACTTGCTTGAATGGCCACTTCAAAAAGCTGTCTAGGAACTATTTCTTTCATAGCACTAACAAGTTCTCTTCCTTTACTTTGCGCTTTTTCATTAGGCACGATAATGCTTAGCGCATCAACATTTTCACCCGCTACCTTAATATCAAGTTTTACCAAATCCCCTACTCTAAATTCTATAGGCTCATAATCAAAACTCGCATAACCTTTTGTTAAGGACTTTAATTTATCATAAAAATCCATCACAATCTCATTTAAAGGCACATCATATTCTAGCAAAACACGCTCAGGTGTGATATAGTCCATTTTAACCTGCACTCCTCTTTTGCGATTTAAAAGAGTGATTAAATTCCCTAAAAATTCACTTGGAGTAATGATAGTAGCTTTAACATAAGGCTCTTTTATATGATCAATTTTATTAACAGGAGGAAGCTCGCTAGGATTTTGAATTTTAATAAGCTCTCCATCGGTTTGATAAATTTCATAAGTCACAGTTGGAGCTGTAGCAATCAAATCAAGATTAAATTCTCTCTCAAGCCTTTCTTTGATAACTTCCATATGTAAAAGCCCTAAAAATCCTACCCTAAAACCAAAGCCTAAGGCCAAAGAAGTTTCAGGCTCATAAGTAATAGAACTATCATTAAGCTTTAATTTATCCAAAGCATCTCTTAAATCTTCAAATTTATCCGTTTCTATAGGATAAAGTCCCGCAAACACAAAAGCTTTAGCCTTTTCAAAACCACCTATGGCTTCTTTAGCTTTGTTTTTTACCAAAGTGATGGTATCGCCTACTTGTACATCACCTACGGTTTTAAGCCCTAAAACCACCACACCTACTTCGCCTGATTGTAAAGATTGAGTTTTAATTGGACTTAAAGGGTGGGGATAAAAAAGATCTTGAACTATATGTTTTTTATCCGTACTCATGACTAAAACTTCATCGTTTTTAGCAATACTTCCTTCATAAATCCTAACCAAAGCCAAAGCACCCAAATAATTATCAAACCAAGAATCATAAATTAAAGCCTTAGTAGGAGCTTCATCATCTGTTTTTGGTGCAGGGATTTTAGTAATAATTGTTTCTATAAGCTCTTTTATACCCACTCCTGTTTTTGCACTCACGCAAATTGCATCTTTGCAATCTATACCTATAATATGCTCGATTTCATGCTTTACTTTCTCAACATCAGCATTAGGTAAATCGATTTTATTAATCACAGGAATGATTTCAAGATTATTTTCAAGCGCTATATAAACATTAGCTATAGTCTGTGCTTCAACACCTTGAGAAGCATCTACTACAAGCAAAGCCCCTTCACAACTTGCCAAAGAACGACTCACTTCATAAGAAAAATCCACATGGCCAGGAGTATCAATAAGATTTAAAACAAAATTTTCATTATTAAATTTATAATTTAAACGCACTGATTGTGCTTTTATGGTGATACCACGCTCTTTTTCTATATCCATAGTATCCATAACTTGTGAACTCATCTGCCTATCGCTAATAGCACCACACTCGCTAATAATCCTATCTGCAAGAGTAGATTTTCCATGATCTATATGAGCTATAATAGAAAAATTTCTAATATTTTTTACCGACAAAATTTCATCCTAAATATAAAATTTTAAAGCTAGGATTTTAACAAAATTTATGTTTAAAACAAATAAATTTTATTTTATATAAAAAACTTCAATTGAAATTTATATAAAGTATATTAAAATATCAAAATGTTTAAAAAATATTTAAAATCAGCTATATTTTTAGCTCTTTATCCCTTAGCAATGTTAGCTTCTAATTTGCACGAATTTATAACACTAAGTCAAAATAATGAATCCTATCTCATTAAGAAAATGCAAAGCGAACAAGCAAATTTAGACAAAGAACAAGCTTTTAGAAATTACCTACCCTCTCTTAGTCTAAGCTCAGCTTATGTAGCCAACAATAAAGATCGCTTCATTATCGATCCACAAGAAAGTTTATTTGCTAAAGTTTCTCTTAATTTTTTGCTTTTTGATGGGGGTGCTAGAGAGGCTAATTTAAGAGCTTTAGAAAGCAGAGAAAAATTAAGCTTTTTAGACAAAGAACAAAATAAAAATTACCTTGCCCTAAATGCAATCACACTTTATTTTAACACCTTAAGTCTTGAAAAAATTTTACTAGCCAATCAACAAAAAGTATCTTTTTTAAAATCAACTTTTGAAAGATTGCAAAAATTTTACGACGCGGGACTTAGCTCTAAAGATGAACTTGAAAGCATTAAGGCTAAATACCATTTAAGCTTATTAGAGCTCAGTCAAAATGAATTAAAACTTGCCAATATACAAAAAGAGATTAAAATTTTAAGCGATACAGATTTTAAAGTGCAAGGGAATGCTTTTTTAGAAAATCCGCAACAAGAAAAAAGTCAAAACTATGAAGTAATGATAGCTAAAGAACAAATCAATCTTGCTAAAGAAAGTGTAAATTTAGCAAAAGCTGAATATTTTCCAAAATTTTATATTCAAGATAATTTTAACTTTTATAAAAACAATTATAATCCAAAAGTTCCAGCTCCTTTTGCAAATTTAGCGGATCAATTCTTAGAAAAATATTCTCAAGGTAATCAATTTATTTTAGGTATGGAATGGAAAATTTTTGATTTCAATGCAAGGGCTAAAGAAGTTGAAAAAGAGCGTTTAAATGTTCAAATAGCCAATGCAAATGCAAGATTTAGCGAGAGAAAAAATAAAGAAGAATTAAATTATTTAGACAAAAGTTTAAAAGTTTTACAAGAACAAATTTTAGCTCTTAATCTTAGCTTAAATGCTGCAAATTTAGCTTTTGAAAGTGTAGATAAAAAATACCAAGCAGGACTTGTTTCTTATGTAGAATATCTTCAAGCTTTAGAGGCTAAATTTAAAGCACAAAGCGATTTAGAGCTTGCTAAAAATGAATTTGAAATTACTAAAGCAAATTATTATTTTAATGCGGGTATAGATCTTAATTCAAAGGTTAAAGAATGAAAAAAATTCTATTTTTACTTCTTGTTTTTAATTGCGCCTTTGGCGAAGAAATTTACGCAAGTTTCAATGTAGAAGCATCAAAACAAAGCAAACTTGCCCTTGAAAGCATAGGTTTGGTTCAAAAAATTCCTGTAGAAATTGGACAAAAAGTCAGCAAAGGAGAACTTTTACTTGCTCTTGATCAAGAAAGTGAAAAAATAGCTCTTCAAAATGCTCAAAATTCTTATCAGCTTGCCCTTGTAGAATACGAAAATACCAAAAGTAGGATGCAAAAAATCAAAGCTGTAGAAAATGTTATAGACAAACAAAGCTATGAAGATATGAAAGCTAAGTTTGATGCTGCTAATTTAAATTTAAACAAAGCAAAAATCAATATAGCTTATTATAAAAATATCATGGCAAAAAAAGAATTACGCGCACCTTATGATGCTATTATCGCAAACAAATTTATACAAGTGGGCGAAGGAGTAGGAGGAGTAGCTCAACCTTTAATAGAAATTTTTTCCTATCCACAAAGCAAACTGATTTTAAGTTTTGATGAAAAATATAAAGATAAAGTTAGATTAGGCGATGATTTCTTTTATAAAATCGATCAAAATGGTACAGAATTGAAAGGAAAAATCAGCCTTATTTATCCAAGTATAGAAGTAAAAACAAGAAAAATTTATGCTGAAGTGCAAACCACAAATCTAACACCAGGGCTTTTTGGTGAAGGTAGAATCATCACTAAAGATTAAAAATGTTTAAACTAGCTATAAACCGACCTATTACCGTGCTAATGTTTTTCTTAGCTCTTATGATTTTTGGGCTAATCTCTGCTTTTAGCATGAGTGTAAATTTATTTCCTAATGTTTCCATACCTCTTATAAAAATCACAAGCAAGATAAATGGGGATTTAAATTTCGTAGAATCAAAAGTCACTAAAGAAATAGAAAATGCTTTAAGTGAAATCGATGGAGTAAAGACCATAACCTCAGCTGCGTATGATAATTTTAGTGTGAGTGTAGTGGAGTTTAAACTGGGTAAAAATCTTGAAGTAGCTGCTAATGATGTGCGTGATAAAATAGGAACTTTAAGCCTACCTTCTAAGCCTGAAATTGAAAAAATCAGTTCAGATTCTGGTTCTGCTATTTCGCTTTTTTTATATTCTAAAGATAAAATACAACTCATGCGTGAAATCAATGATAAAATAAAACCTTTTTTGCAAAGAGTTGAAGGAGTAGGTAAAATCGAAGCTAAGGGGTTTTTAGAACCCCAAATTCGCATAGAATTAAAACCAAACGAACTTAGAAAATACAATCTTAACGCCCTTGATGTAGCAAATATCATCAAAAGTCAAAATTTTAAACAAGCCCTAGGCGAACTTAACAACAATCAAGATAACTATATCATCAAAGGCTATTTTGAAGCCACAAATTTAGAAGAACTTAGTAATCTTCGCATAAAAACAGGGGTATTTTTAAGTGATATTGCTAATATTTCAAGCCTTTATGAAGATGAAAAACAAAGTGCTTTATACGAAGGTAAAGAAGGGGTGCTTTTAGAACTCGGAAAAATCACAAATTATAACACCCTTGAAATGATTAAAAATGTCAAAAATGCCTTGCCTATTTTAGAAAAACAAATTCCAAAAGATATAAGCATTAATATGCTTTATGATAAAAGCTTAAATATCCACAAGCACCTTTCTCAAGTGATTTTTGATATGGTTTTGGGGATTTTTCTAACCCTTGTTATCGTGTTTTTATTTTTAAGAAATTTAAGTGCAACTCTCATTGCTTGCATAGCTATACCTACTTCTATCATTTCAACTTTTTTTATTATCGATCTTTTAGGCTATGATTTAAACCGCTTAACTTTTATAGCTTTAACCTTAAGCATAGGAATTTTTATCGATGATGCTATAGTAGTGATTGAAAATATTGCTAAAAAACTAAAAACTTATCCGCCTTTACAAGCTGCTTTTTTAGGTATCAATGAAATAGGTTTTAGTGTTTTAAGCATAAGTATAGTTTTACTTTGTGTTTTTATCCCTATTTCTTATATGAACTCTATATCAGGGCTTTTTTTCAATGCCTTAGGCATAAGCGTTGCAAGTGGGATAGTTATAAGCTTTTTGGTTTCTGTATTTTTAATACCTAGTATTGGGGCAAGATTTTTAAATCCAAAAGAAAACAAGTTTTATGAAAAAACAGAAGCTTTTTTTGAAAAAATAGAGCAAAAGTATGAAAATTTACTCTATAAAATTTTACAAAATAAAGTAAAATTTATCCTAGCCACTCTTGTTTTTATAGGGCTTTCTTTTGCTTTAGCCACTCGCATAGGGCTTGATTTTTTACCTATGGAAGATGATAGTGAAATTCAAGTTTTGCTTGAAAGCAAAAAGGATTTAAGTTTAGAAGCCATGAAAGAAAAAAGTTTAAATTTGCTTGAAAAAATCAAAAATGATAGCAATGTCAAATACGCTTTTTTACTTGTAGGCTATGATGATGCCAAAGATGCTACAAAGGCTAAAATTTATGTTAAACTTAAAAATTTAGACGAAAGAAATTTAAGACAAACTGCCATAGTAAGTTTATATCGTCAAAAATTTCAAGATGAAAGTTTAAAAATCAAAATTTTAGAACTTCCAAAGATAGAGGGTGCAGGCATTGATGATCCCGTGCAATTTTTAATCTTAGGAGATGATTTAAACACTCTAAAAGAAGCTGCTTCTCAGGCAAAAGAAATTTTAGGCACTAATGCACGCATTGTAGATATAAGTGATAATGCTAATGCTACAAAAGATGAAGTAGCCTTACACATCAACAAAGAAAAAGCCAAACTTTTAGATGTCAATCCTCAATATATCGCTGGGGTTTTAGGGTATTCTTTCTCGCAACTTAGCGTAGGAAGCATGGATAGAGGCAATTCAAAAGATGATATTATCCTAAGTTTTGCTCCAGAATTTAAAAAAGACATAGAAGCTTTAAAGCGCATTAGCATTAAAAACAACCAAGGTATAAATTTAGAACTTTCAAGCGTGGTGGATTTTATATACAGTAAAGATTTAAAAACTATCAATCGTTACAATAAAAACCGCTCTGTGAAAATCACAGCTGGAGTGAATGATCTTTCCTTAGGAGCGGTGCAAAAACTTTTACTAGATAATATGGATAAAATTTTAAATAACAATCCAAGTCTTAGCTATGCTTTTTCAGGCTTTATCAATCTTTTAGGTGAAACCGTGCAAGGTTTTGCTATGGCAGTAGCACTTGCTTTTGTTTTAATTTATCTTGTTTTAGCCGCACTTTATGAAAGTTTTATTCTGCCTTTAATCATCATGATAACCATGCCTTTAGCCTTTGGCGGAGCTTCTATAGGGCTTTTTATCACAGGGCATAATTTTTCACTTTTTGTACTTATTGCCATCATCTTACTTTTTGGTATGGTAGGGAAAAATGCTATTTTACTCGTAGATGTAGCTAATAAAAAATGCCATGAAGGTTTAGATCCCGATAAAGCTCTTTTAATCGCTGGAAAATCGCGCTTAAGGGCTATATTGATGACAACTTTTGCTATGATTTTTGCTATGCTCCCACTTGCTCTTTCAAGGGGTGCGGGCTATGAAGCTAATTCTCCTATGGCAATAGCCATTATCTTTGGACTTATAAGTTCGACTTTGCTTACCTTACTCGTAGTACCTGCACTTTTTCAATTTTGTTTTAAACTAGATAGCAAATTAAGAAAAATTTATGAGAGAGAAAAATTAAATTAACCCAAATGATTAATTTAATTTTTTAAGTATTATTCTTATAAAGTGCTTTTAAGTTATCATAGGCAATTTGTATTTTTTCAAACTGCTCTCTTGCGTAAGCTTTTTCTATTGCACTTTTTCCTTGATGAAAATCAGGATGATAAAGTTTTACCAAAATCAAATATTTTTGTCTGATTTCACTAAGATCATTTTGCGGAGTGCATTCTAAAGTATTAAAATAATTACTAAAAAGCTTAGCTAAAGCATTAAATTTCCATTTCATATTTTCTTTATTGTGAATATTTTGGCGAAATTTTTTATACTCTTCGCGGTCAACTTCAAAATTCACGCAATATTTTAAATGCTCGCTCTCATCTGCAAAAGCTTCAAAAAGTTCAAGGGTATTCTCGTTTTTATATTCTAAAATTAGAATATTTGTCATTTCATTATATTCTATATTATGATCTTGAAAATAATTTCTTATATAAGTAATAAATAATTTTTCATTAGAGCTTAACTTCATCAAAATTCTACCCGCAACAAAATCAATCTTGATAAACAACATAGGCTTAAGCATATTATTTTGCTCAAAAATTAATCTAAAAGTTTTAAAATGAGCATCTTGTAAATTCTCTATACCTTCATTTGTGCTTTTGCGATATTTTTGATCTAAAACTTTTAAGAAATAACGGCGCTGTGGAATTTCATTTTCTTCAAAAAAAGAAAAAATTTTATTTTTTCGTCCTATGACCTTTGTGAAATTTTTGGTAATCAAGTCTTTAAAATACTGAAATACGCTAATATCATCTGTATTAACATTGATAGTTTCTAAAGTTTGCACGATTTGCATCTATTTCTCCCATAAAACCTCATTTTCAAAAAGCTCTTTAGTGCCTTTTAAAATTTCATTGGGTGTATAATCGGCTTTATAAGATAAAGATTGACACTTTTTTACAAAATACCCAAGATAAATATAATCTAAGTTCATTTTTTTAGCTATTTGTATTTCATTGAGCAAAGAAAATTTACCCAAAGAAAAATACGAAAAATCAGGATCATAAAAACAATAAATGCTTGAAATTCCATCCTCTAAAATATCAATCAAATCAACACAAACGAGCTTATCTTCTATATAAAATGCAAGCTCATATCCAAAATTCATAAAACCATCGACATAAAGATTATAATACTGTTTAAAGCTTAAATCATAACGCTTCCAGTTCTTTTTTTCTTCCATAAAACGATGGTATTTATCATATAAAAACAAATGTTCATTGCTTAAATTGGGTGTTCTAAGTATAACTTTGGTGTTAATATTTTTATTTACAACCCTTCTTTCACTTCTTGAAAAATTATATTCATTAACTAAAATTCTAAGACTTAAACATTCATCACAATCTTTACAAATAGGGCGTGAAAAATACCTACCAAAACGACGCCAACCTCGTTTTATTAGCTCATTATTGATTTCTTTAGGGCAATTTTCAATGTATTTATACTCTATTCTTGAACGTTTATCCTTTAAGTAAGGACACTGATCTTCAAGAGTACAAAAACCAATCTCAAGCATTAAATTTTCTTAATATCTGTATTTTTAATAAATTCGGAAAATTCATCCTGTAGTTTTTCTTGCTTTAAGAAAATTTCTTGCATTTCCTTATCTATGTTTGTTTCTTGATTTTTTTCGCGAATATCTTTAGCTAGTTTTTCTAAATTTTTTACACTTGCTCCACTCTTGCTTGATTTCTTCGCTAATTTTGAAGTATTGGTGTTAGCTTGCATTTCTTTTTTAATACTTTTAAGACTGTCTAAAAAATCCATCTATTATTCCCTACTTTCTCGTATTTTTTTAAGCGTAGCAGCTATTGCAGCTATAACTTCTTCTTTATTTTCTTGATGACGATCTTCTGTTTTTTCTAATAATTCTTGCATATGTGTCTCTATGAAAGAGGTGTCTAAATACCCCCTTCTAAATTCTCTTGTTTTTGTAATGGCAATTAAAAATGGTATTGTTGTTCTAATATCATCAATCACAAATTCCTTCAAAGCACGCTCAAGTTTATTAACCGCTAAATCATAACTTGTTGCTTTAATAATAAGCTTTGCAAGCATGGAATCATAATAAGGCGGCACAGTATAGTCTTTATAAATATGACTATCAACCCTAACAGATGGTCCAAGAGCTGGGTAGTATTCTCCTATTTTTCCAGGACTTGGAATAAAATTTTTCCATACATTTTCAGCAGTAATTCTAGCTTCAATAGCAAAACCCCTAGGTTTAATATCGCTTTGTTCTAAGTCCAAAATTTCTCCTGCTGCAATACGAATTTGTCTTACAATAAGATCAATACCTGTAATTTCTTCAGTAATTGGATGCTCAACTTGAATTCTTGTATTCATTTCCATAAAATAAAAGCGATTATAATCATCAAGCAAAAACTCTATAGTTCCAGCATTTGTATAACCTACAGCCTTAGCAGCTGCCACAGCTGTAACACCCATGGTTTTTCTAAGATTATCTGAAATTCCAGGGCAAGGTGCTATCTCAATTACCTTTTGATGTCTTCTTTGAATAGAACAATCCCTTTCACAAAGATGGATAATATTTCCGTAGTTATCTCCTAAAATTTGAAATTCTATATGTCTGGGATTAACTACATATTTTTCCATAAATACTTCATCATTATTAAAGTATGTTAAAGCTTCTCTTTTGCAAGATTCAAAGGCATTTTCAAGATCTTGTTCTTTATGAACAACGCGAATTCCGCGTCCACCTCCACCACCTGAAGCTTTTAAAATAACAGGATAACCAATCTTCTCAGCAAAAATTTTAATTTCTTCCATGCTATAGGAATTTAATTTTTCAGTCCCTGGAACAATAGGTATGCCATTTTTAGCCATTAACTTACGAGCGATATTTTTATTTCCCATCTTATGGATTACTTCAGATTTTGGACCTATAAAAATAATTCCAGCATCTTCACAAGCCTTAGCAAATTCGTAATTCTCACTTAAAAATCCATAACCAGGATGGATCGCATCAGCACCACAAGCCTTAGCAATCTCGACAATACGAACAACATCTAAATATCCTCTTATAGCATCCGTTCCTATGCGATAAGCCTCATCTGCGATTTTTACATGCAAACATTCACGATCAGGCTCTGTAAAAACTGCAACACTTTTAATATGTAAATCTCTACAAGCACGGATTACCCTAACAGCTATTTCAGCTCTATTTGCTATGAGAATTTTATGGATTTGATTCATAATTTGCCTTTTTTGTTATATTTTTATTGTTAATTTTAGCAAATTTTCCTTACAAAAACTTAGCAAAAAAATTAATTTATTTTAGTTATAATAAAACTTTTTAAAATTTTAATTCCAATAAAGAAAAGTTATAATTATAATGGTTGCTGATAAAAGATTATTTTATTTAAGTTGTATTTTAATCACCATAGGAATAGTATTTTCATACTCTCTTACAGCTTTTACTGTTCTTTTTCTTGACTATAGCGAGTTTCATTTTTTTATTCGTCAGCTTTTTTTTGGAATTAGTGGCATACTTATAATGTTTTTTATTTCTCGATTGGATCCTGATAAAGCACTTTCTAAAAAAATTATTTTAGCTATTTTGATTATTTCTTTTATCTTTATCATCATTTTGCCATTTTTACCTTCTGTATTAGCAACAGCTAGCGGAGGAGCTAAACGCTGGATACGCTTAGGCCCACTCTCTATCTCTCCTGTGGAATTTTTTAAAATAGGATTGATTTATTTTTTAGCATGGAGCTATACAAGGCGTATTGATGATAGCAAAAAAGCTATCAGACACGAGGCTTTAATTCTTCTGCCTTATTGTATCTTAGCTTCTATAGTTATAGGATATATTTATATCACTCAAAACGATTTAGGACAAAGCGTAATTTCTTTCTTTTTGATTCTAGCTTTAGCTTTTTTTGCAGGAGCTAGTAAAAGGCTTTTTGCTTTTGGAACTTTAATCATTATGATGATAGGTATAATGGTAATTTTTAGCAACCAAAGAAGAATTCAAAGAATCGCTTCTTGGTGGGGGAATATACAAGATGCTTTTTTACCTATGCTTCCTGATTGGCTGGCAAATGCTTTAAGAGTAAGCAGCAATAGCGAGCCTTATCAAATTTCACACTCTTTAAATGCTATAGCCCATGGAGGAATGTTTGGCGAAGGCTTAGGACTTGGAACTTTTAAATTAGGCTTTTTAAGTGAAGTGCATACTGACTTTGTTCTTTCAGGAATTACTGAAGAAATAGGACTCTTAGGTCTTGGGGTTATTTGCTATATTTATCTTTGGATGATTTTAAGAATTTTTAGAATTGCAGGAAGATGTGAAGCTAAACAAGATTTTATTTTTTGTTCAGGCATAGCCTTACTTTTACTTTTTTCTTTCTTTATGAATGCTTTTGGTATTATTTCTCTTACTCCACTAAAAGGCGTAGCGGTTCCACTTTTAAGCTATGGAGGAAGTTCAATGTGGGCAATTTGTATAGGCATAGGATATGTATTAATGATTTCAAAAAAGGTTAAATTATGACAATAGCTTTAACAGGTGGTGGAACTGGGGGACATTTGGCCATAGTGCGTTGCTTATTAGAAAGTGCGATTAAAAAAAATATAGAATGTGTATACATAGGCAGTCAAAATGGTCAAGATAAAGCTTGGTTTGAAAATGAAGTACGCTTTAAGGAAAAATTTTTTTTAAACTCTAAAGGAGTGGTTAATCAAAGCAAATTTGGCAAAATCAGTTCTTTACTCCACACCTTAAAACTCTCCAAAGATTGTAGAGAAATTTTTAAAAAATACCACATCCAAGCCGTTTTTAGTGTAGGTGGATATAGTGCAGCTCCTGCATCTTTTGCAGCTTTATTCTCACATTTGCCTCTTTTTATACATGAACAAAATTCAAAAAGCGGCTCTTTAAATATGCTTTTAAAACCTTTCGCTACAAAATTTTTTAGCGCCTTTGAAAAAGAAATTAGCCCTTATCCTGTAGCAGATAAATTTTTTGATAATGCTAGGATTCGCAAAGAATTAAAAAATATTATTTTCTTAGGAGGATCACAAGGAGCTAGCTTTATAAACGAACTAGCTTTAAATTTAGCACCAAAACTTCAAGAACAAAATATCAAAATCATCCATCAATGTGGAAAAAATGATTTTGAAAAGTGCAAAAAACATTATCAAAGCTTAAATATCCAAGCTGATATTTTTGATTTTAGTTTAAATTTGGAAGAAAAAATGAAAAATGCAGATCTAGCTATATCAAGAGCAGGTGCAAGTACTCTTTTTGAACTTTGTGCTAATACTTTGCCCACTATTTTTATACCTTATCCTTATGCAGCTAAAAATCATCAATACTTTAATGCTAAATTTTTACAAGATCAAGCTTTATGTCAAATTTTTATGCAAAACTCTATTAATCTTGATGAATTTTTTAAGTCAATATTAAAACTAAATCTAGAAAATATTTCTACAAGATTGCAAAATATAACCCAAAAAAATGGCGCAGATATGCTAATCCAAAAAGCTTTATTTGATAATTTGACTTTTATAAGATAAATATCCAAAGATATTTACTAAAATTCCAACAAAAACTAACATCAAAATAGCAAATGAAAAATTTTCAAATTTGTCATGCAAAAAACCTATAATCCATTGTCCTTGTGCTGCAATTAAATATCCAAAACCCTGAGCTAAAGCAGAAAGTCTCGCTGCTATTTGAGCATTAGAGCTTTTTTGTGCAATAAAAAGCAACGCAATGCCAAAAACTCCACCCCATGGAAAACCCATGATAAAAGCACTGATAATAATAGAAATTTTACTATCAAAAATAAAGAGCATACCAAAAGCGATCACATACATACTGCACAAACCTGCTATGTAAAAAGTATGTAAATTTTGTCTTAATTTTCCTAAAAGTAAAGGGCCAAAAAGAGACACTGGAGCTGCAACAAGTTGAGCAAATAAAACCATACTTGTAGAAAATTCTTTATCAAATCCTTTTTCTACAACAATTTGAACATACCAAAAAAACAAAGAATAAGCTAAAAAACTTTGAAATCCCATAAAAAGAGTAATTTTCCAAGTTGTTAAATTTATAAAAAGATTGATTTTTTTATGAGCTTTTTTCTTAATACGAAAAAATCTACCATTTTTAGCTTGAGGATAGTAAACTACTAAAGCTACAAAAGAAAAAATAGCCCAGAAAAACATAGCTCCAGCTAAATCAAATACACTAAGCAAAGGTATAGCTAAAGCAATACCCATAATCGAAGAAATACTCAAAACAAGACTATAAATTCCCATTATACTTGCCATTTTTTTTGGAAATTTTTCTTTAATAAAACTAGGAAGTAAAACATTTGCAATTGCTATACCACAGCCCATTGCTAACATTCCTAAAAATAAGCCATATACACCAAAATAAGAACGAATAATTTCGCCTAAAAAAATTAAAAAAATTCCAAAAACAATAGCACGAATAGGAGAAAAATACCCCACAATAAAAGAAATACTTCCAAAAGCTATCAAAGGAAGACTTGTAAGTATGCCCGCTACGGTTGAGTTTAAATAATACTTATCTTTAATAATATCAATAATAGGCCCCACTGCAGTAATTGGGGCTCTAAGATTAAAAGCTACAATAATAACAATAATAACATTAATCCAAAATATCTTTTTAAAAGAAGCCATAAAAGCCTTATTTGTTAAGTTCTACTTTGAATATTTTACCTTCTGCCATCTTAGGAATCCATAAAATATTACCTTCAATAAATATATCTGCAGGACCTTTCATCAAAGGAAGTTCAAGTTTTACAGATTTAACATTATCTAAATTATAAATATATCCATTTAGATTATTTCCCCAAGAACTTACCAATAAACCATCTTTATAAGGAACTATTCCATCATAAGATTCTTTTTCATTTTTAATTATACTGAGTTCTTTTGTATTTAAATCATAAGCCATTACAACACCGCCACTTACACCATCAGGATGATAACCAGCTATAAAAAGCTTATGTTTTTTTCTATCTAGATATAACCCATTTGGACCGCCAAATTTTGCTAAATCAAGTTTTAATAATTCATCATATTGCTTAGTTTTTAAATCAACCTTTAAAATAAGCCCTGTGCCAGTATCGCTAACCAAAAGCGTATTGTCGTCTAATTTTTCTATGTCATTTAAAAAGATTGCACCTTTAATAGGTAAATTAAAAATTTCTTTTTTAGTTTTAAGATCAAAACCGCGTAAAACATCGATATCTACCACATAAAGAGTTTTTCCAATCTCCATCATGCCTTTTGGTGCATTAAGATGGGTTAAAAATTTATATTCTAGCACTTTGCCATTTTTATCAAGCTTAGAAATAAATCCATCATTATCTTTCGCCAAAGGTTCAAGTTTTTCTCCTACATTAGATACATAAACATAGTTTTTATCTACAAAAATACTTTCAGGGCTTTTAAAACCATCAAATTCTTGATATTTTAATTCACTTGCACCAAGCAAACTTCCAAGAAGCGCTAAACTTAAAACATATTTTTTCATATTTTCTCCTTTATTTAAAAATATTTTCATTGAATTATATTTATTTAGATAAAAAAAATGTGCTAGTTTTTTGATAAAAAATACAAGTTTTTTGTTTTTTGATATTGCTTAGGAGTTTGCTCATATTTCTCTTTAAATCTTTCAATAAACCAAGCTACCGAAGAAAAAGCGCACTCATTAGCTATTTCATTGATATTTTTTTTAGAAAATTTAAGTAAAATCTTTGCTTTTTGCAACCTTTTTTCATCTAACCATTTTTTAGGACTTTGTCCAAAACATTTCTTAAATTCTTTAGAAAAAGTTGCTAAATCTAATTTCGCAAAATTAGACATTTCATTTACGCTTAAAAATTCTCTACCACAATACTCAAAAAGTTGGGAAAGATCAAGGCGAAATTCTTTTAAAATTCCTGATAAAAAACTAATAAAATAAATATTCTTATTTAAAAGCAAATGTAAAAAAATCTCTTCAAATTTCAAACTCACTATAGGATCTAAAATTTGCGTATTTTCTTCAAAATGCGGTGAAAAACTTTCCAAAATTCCTTGCAAAATCTTATCATTTTTTACCCAAAAAATTTCATAGTTTTGAAACTTTTGATCTAGTTTAAAAAAATCTTTATACTTATAAATAAGTTCAATTAAAAATGCATTGTCAAAAAAAAATAAATAAGCTTCATAAACTCCTTTACTAAGTCCTACATTGCTTAAAGTATAGCTCCCAGCTTTTAAAAACAAAGTTTCATAAGAGTTAATCTTATAATCTTTTGATGCAGTATGTAAAATTTTATATCCTTTGCGAACAAAAGTTAAAAGATGACTTCCTACATTAACAAAAGTAGAATGCGAAGTATCCGTTTGTGTATATTTGGCAAAAGTGCAAGATTTAATTTTTTTATAATTGACACCTTTTAATTGCTTTAAATCTTCTGGTAAAGAAAGAATTTTATTCATCGTAAATTTTGCCTACATTCTAAAAGATACTTTTTAAGATCTTTTTCTTTCATTAAAATTTCACGCATACAAACGCCTGCTACATTTATATCTTTAAAATTTTCTATATTTTGAGCATTGATACCGCCTATAGCATAAAGTGGAATTTGACTAAATTCAAGTAAGGATTTTAAAAAATCAAGCCCTTTAGGTTCTAAACCCATCTTGCAAGAACTTTCAAAAATATGCCCTACAAAAGCATAATTTACCTTATAGCTCATCGCCTCTAAAAGCTCTTCTTTGCTATGGACTGAAGTACCAAGTATATGAAAATATTTTGTTAATTTAGGTTCTTTTCTTAGCAAAGAAAGCGGTGTGTGAAAATAACGATGTCCCAATTTTAAACACTCCCTATCAAAAAAATGCAAAAAACAAGTCACTTTTTGCTTTGCGCAAATGCTTAAAACTTCTTTTGCTAAGTCATAATACTCAAATTCGCTTAAATCTTTTTCTCTTAAAACTATAGCATCTACCTTAGCCTTAGCAAGTTTTTCAATCTGCTTTAAAAAGTCTATTTCTACACATTTTCTATCGCTTATGGCGATGATTTTTTTATCCCACATAGATACTATCGCTCATCACAGCTTGCAAATTGGATCTTTTAAGCATAGCTAAAATTTCATCTACGCTTCTATCATCTGAAATTTCAAACTGCTCATCACCCTTTTTCTCACCCTTATGCTCACCTATACCCACACTCACTCCTGCACTCATTTTAGTAGCGCCAAGCTTAATAACCTCATCTCTAAAACCTATTCTTTCACGACTTGAAATGGTAATGCCCGCAAAAGGCAAAAAGAGTCTATAAGCACAAAGTACTTGCAAAAGGCGTTTTTCACTTACATCTTTAGGATGGATTTTAGCATTATTGATAATAGGCCTTAAACGTGGTACTGAAATAGAAATTTCAGCATGCGAATAAGCTTGTTGTAAAAAATGTGCATGAAGCGCCGTAGCAAGGGCGTCTTTTCTAAAATCATCTATACCCAAAAGTGCGCCAAAAGCCACTCCACGCATACCCGCTTTTAAAGCTCTTTCTTGAGCATTAAAGCGATAAGGGAAAATGCGTTTTTCACCAGCTAAATGAATTTTAGAATATTTTAAAGCATTGTAAGTTTCTTGAAAAACAGTCACATAATCACAACCCTTTTCATGCAAAATTTTATATTCATCTTCATTCATAGGATAAATTTCAACGCCTACAACCTTAAAATACTCTCTAGCTATTTTACAAGCATTTGCTATATATTCTACACTTGCAAACTCCCTACCCTCGCCTGTTAGCATTAAAATTTCTTCTAAACCACTTTTAGCAATGGCTTGCATTTCTTCGTGAATTTCAGCTTCACTTAGCTTGGCTCTTGCGATTTTATTACCTTTTTGAAAACCACAATAAACACATTTAGAATTACAATAATTTGACAAATAAAGTGGGGTAAAAAGAGAGATAGAATTTCCAAAATATTTTTGCTTGACTTTAGCGGATTTAAAGGCTAATTCTTCTATGAAATCTTCTGCTGCACTTGAAAGCAAAGCTTTTAAATGCTCTATGCTTAAATGTGTTTGATTTAAAGCATTTTTAACATCTTTAGCGCTAAATTGACTCTCATCATAGCTTTGAACTTGACTTAAAACCTTATTTAAAATTTCGCTTTTTATTTCCTGCATGTGAGGTAAATGCTGCATATAATCTTGCATAATCAATCCCTTAAAAAGCCTGTTAATGGAGAACTTGCTTTAGCTTCACTCACACTTGCCACACCTGCTAAAAAAGCCGCTCTTCCCGCATTTACTGCCAAAGAAAAAGCTCTAGCCATCAAGGCTATATCTTTAGCTTCAGCTATGGCTGTATTTACCATCACTGCACTTACTCCCATTTGCATAGCTTCACAAGCTTGCGCAGGACTTCCAATACCCGCATCTACAATGATAGGCAAATCAATCTCATTAAGTAAAATTTGTATAAATTCCTTAGCGCATAAGCCTTTATTACTTCCAATAGGCGCTGCCAAAGGCATGATAGCCGCAGCTCCTGCATCACGCATAGCTCTAGCTGCGTAAAGATCAGCATGCATGTAAGGTAGGGGCGTAAAACCCTCTTTAGCTAAAAGCTCACAAGCTTTAATCGTTTCATAATTATCAGGTAGCAAATACCTACTATCGCTTATCACTTCTATCTTGATAAGTTCTCCACAACCAAGCTCTCTTGAAAGCCTTGCAATGCGTAAAGCTTCATCGGCGTTTCTTGCGCCTGAAGTGTTGGGTAAAAGTGTGATATTTTTAGGGATATAATCAAGTATATTAGCAATTTCCCCTGTATTTGCACGGCGTAAGGCTAGAGTGATAATCTGTGCTTTAGCTTCTTCTATAGCTGATTTTATAAGCTCTAGCGAATATTTTCCAGAACCTAAAATAAATCTTGAATCAAACTCGTATTTGCCTATTTTTAATTTATCATTTTTTAAATTTTCTTGCATTTTTACTCCTTATTTGCTAAAAGCTCTAAAACAAGGTTGCTTTGATGTCCTGCGCAAATATTTACCCTTGGTGCCATAAGTCCATTTCCCACCTTAGCACCATTTACCAAATCCCCACACACATAGAAATTTTTAGCAATTTTTCTTGTTTGTATGCTGTTGCTATCACCATAGCCCGCAAGCCCTGAAGCGCAGATTAAAATACCATCTTTGTAAAATCTATGAAAATTTTGCGCTATCATTGCTTTTGCGATAGCACTATCAAAAGCTTCGCAAACTATATCTATATCTTTAAATAAAGACTCTAAATTATTCTCATCGATTTTTAAAGTGCAAATTTCAACGCTGATATAAGGGTTAATCTCGCTAATTTGCTCTTTTAAAGCTTCGGTTTTAAATTTACCCAAATCACTTACACGATAAGCTTGACGATTTAAATTGCTAGGCTCAATCACATCAAAATCAATCAGCTTTAAAAACCCCACTCCACTTCTTGCTAAATTTATCGCTATATGTGATCCAAGTCCGCCTAAACCACACACCGCCACGCGCCCATTTTTAAGTTTATCGTGAAGCTTTGGAGTGTGTCTTGCTCTCATCATAGCATCTAGTGCATCTTTTGGAGGTAAAGTATTTCTTTCTATACAAAAAAGCTCATCATCTTCATTTAAAGCGATATTCTCTTTTGTTGCAAAACCATTGATAATCCATACATCATTTTCATTTTTGCTGATATTTTCAAAAAATTCCAAACTTGTTTTAAAGTCTGTATCAAGTTCTTTGCCATTAAATTTCACTCTCATCATCCACCTCCTACAAAGCTTACGATTTCAGCTTTATCGTTTTCTTTTAAAATCAAATTTTCAAATTCGCTCTTAGGTACAATCTCTCCATTTAATTCCAAGGCGATAAGTTCGATTTTAAAACCTTTTTCTTTGATAAAATCCATAAATCTAAGCTCTTTAAATTCAAATTTTTCTCCGTTGATAATCATACTTTTCCTTGTATTTGCTCTTCTACTTTAATTTTTGCATTATCTAATAATTGTTTAGATTTTTTCCTTAAATTAAAGCTTTCTTGTATATATTTTGCAATTTTTTCTTGAGTTGTAGAATCTATTTTAGGGATAAGGATATTTTGCATATCTATTGAAGAAAGATTTGTTTGAACCCCACCTGTACCAATTCTCTCAAATTGCATTTTACAAATAAAAGAATTTAAAAGCAATACCAAAACATCACTATTAAAATTTTTAATCGAAATTTTTAAAATCCTTTGATTAACCATAGCTGATATATCATCTCTAACCACACAAGACAAACCAATGCTACCAGACATAGAAATTAAAATATCACCTTTTTTTATTTTATCTTTAGGGCTTAAATTATAAGCTTCATTTTTAAGATAGATAACATTGCTTAAATCTAGCGTAGCATTTTTTATATTATTAATCCTAATTAATACAAGCTCTCCAACATCTTGGTAGTCATCACTTGAAAATGCAAAACCACTTGAAATATCATTAACTAAATCTTTTAAATTACAAAAGCCATCTTTATAACTTCTAATCATCTTTTCTATGTCTTCATATTTACTTTGATAATATTCAGAATCCAATCTTCCTGTTTTTAGAAAAGATTCTTTTAATGTGTGTATAGAGATATTTGGTGAGTTTGTAGGATTATTTGTTTTAGAATCTAGCAAACTTTGCAATGGATTCTTTGGATCAAGTCCTAACTCAAGGTATAAAGTTTCCTCTGCTTTTTTATATAACTCCTTACTTTCTTCTAATGCCTTATGAGAATCTTTTACCAAATTTTGAATTTCTAACTGAAATTCCATAGGGAAAATGGGAATTTTAATTTCTTTTAATTCTTCAGGATTTACATTTGTTTGATTAATTGATGGTCTAGCCCTTCTTCTTATCTCTTTTTTACCAATATGCGTATTTAAAAAAACTGTAAGATACTCTGGCAACAGAATTTCCTTATTGCAAACAAGCCTTACTAAATATGAAGCAAAAACAAAGTTTTCTCTATTGTTATAAAAAATTCCTGTTCTGCCCACAAACTCATAGGAATTTGTTCTATTAAACAAAACATCTCCATAATTTAACCTAAAAGTTTGCAATTCATTTTTATCAATTAAAGCATATTTTTTGACTTCAAAATTACAAAGCATATTATCAATGTCATTCATTCTATAAATAGGGATACCATCGCCCCCTTCATTCATATTTATTGAAATACCATATTGAGATTTTAATAAACATTCTCCTATTTTTTTATAGTTCAACTTATTGTTATAGATAAGCTTCATTGTCCAAAAACTATCATCTATGCGAAAATCTATATTTTTTTTCACTTCACTAAGCTTTAATACACTTACTTCTAAATGTGGATATTTTTCCTGCAAAGTTTGGTTTAGATTCATTTTATTCCTTTTTTTATTTCAATCTAAGTAAAAAATATTTATAATTATAAAGCTCAACTACCGGTGGTAGAAAGAGATGGCTAGCTTTTATGCTTCTTGCAGATGCCTAAATCTGCACCAAACCCCTAAAACCATTCGCAATTCTTTAGCTCTATATCATTTCCGTTTATATAATTTCTATATCTTTTTTCATAAATATTTTTATTATATCCTTTATCTATGTAGAAACTTGTCACTAAAAATGAACTACTTCTGCCTAGCTTTTGTAAAATAACTATAAAATTATGGTTATGTAACCACAAATAAAAACGGATTGCTCGTTTCTCTTTATAATAAAAAGCTTTAATTTCGGGATGAGTATGATTGATAATAATTTGTTTAATCCAATTTATTCTGCAAGCTCTTTGGCTATCAAACTCCCTTGTTTTATTTTGTTTGTTTTCTCGTGTTGTGATATGCCAAAATATCTTTTCTTTCCCCTTATGCTTCTTATGTGATTGCGGATCTATATAAATACAACCTGCTAAATACAATGGAACCTCAATAAAGTCTTGTTTGAAAATTTTATAAGCTAAGTCAAATTTTTCATTTTCACATTTACAAGTGCTAAAATCCAAGAGGTAATACATTATTGTTCACCTTTACTCAATTGAATCCTAAAAATATTAAATTTATTTTCCCAAGGTGGCGTTCCTGCATCCAATTCAATATTTGCCAATGTTTCAATTTTATTTATAATATAATTTTTTATTTCGCTTACATGCTCTATATCATTTCTTGCTTTGTATGAAATAGCACCTATTAACAAATCCACAAGTTGAACAATATTTGATTCATGTGATTGAATTGTAAAAATTTTTATATTTACTGATTGTTTAAATTTATTAAACAAAACTTTTTCCAATCCTTTTATTTTATCTCCACTCTTCGTATCTTTATAATCAAGATATATTTTTATTTTTGTATCAATATCTATTAAATTATGCAATGCTTGATAATACATTTTATAATAAAATAAATCATGATCTCCTTGATTGTAAATATCATGTTGTAGAATGGTTTTATTTGGAATTAATACAGCTTTAAACCACATATATACAGAAGAAAAAAAGAATTCTAATAATTCATCATAAAAACCTTTTTGACTTAAATTTAGTTTTGTCCATTTAATTTCTTTATTATATTTATATTTATGCTTTAAATATTTAATTGTTTTATTAATTTTAATAATTTCAGATGATGGAACTTTAAGCGCTCCTAATACCATAACCTTTGAACACAAAGTTGGATTATCTTTGTAGGATAAATGATTGCTTTCATCGCAAAAAATTTTAAATTCTTTCATATTATCCATTCACTTATTCTTTCCAAAAACTCAAATTTTCTGCTTTTGCAAATTCAATAAAAGCTTCAGCTATGCCATCTTTTTGCAAGTCTTTATATTTTTCTACATTTAATCTATATTCTTGTATTCTTTTGTCAAACTCTTCTTGGCTTTCATCTTTTTGTTTTATAGGCTCATCTCCTTCTAAATGCGGATGAAATAAATCATGTTTTACTACTAAATGATCATGAGAATCTAAAAGTGGGTAATAAATCTTTTCGCCTGAATTATCTTTGCTAGGCTCATTCATAGTAGCAAAGAAGATATTATAGTCCTCACACTTTGGACATAATTTATCATCCCATTTTTGTAAAAATAAAACACTTGTTTTTGTCCCCGTGTGTGGTTTAAAGACATTTCCATGAAGTCCTACAACCGCTAAGATTCTAGCTTTTTGTGCAATGAATTCTCTTATATATTTATCGCTTGAATTATTAAAACGCCCTTGTGGCAATACAATAGCCATTCTACCACCAGGCTTTAACATGTCTAAATTTCGTTCGATAAATAAAATATCTCTTCCTACTTTACTTTGAGGTTTGCCATTTTCCTTTTTGCCCAACTCATATCTAGCTAAAATTCTACTCTCTTTTATATCTCCTGCAAAAGGCGGATTTGCCATTAAAATATCGAAATTAAAATCCCTATTTTGATTTTTAGTTGCTCTTAAATTTTTTAAGCGTTTAAAACCTTCAAAATACACATCTTGCCAATCTTCATCATCTTTTACCCATTCATCCCATCTATCAAAGTCAATGGAATTTAAATACAAAACATTTGTATGCCCATCACCTGCAATTAAATTAAGCATTTTTATACGCGCACACTCTTTTCATCAAAATCTATACCAAACACTTTTTCTTTTACATAATCTTGACACTCAGAAATCTTTTCTTGGGCTGTAAAGAGATGACTTGCTTCTATGCCTCTTTCTTTATAAATTGAACGCCACACATAAAAACAAGTATGTATCGGAAATCCACAACTTCCACTTGCAGTATCTATCATACTTTCATCTTTTTTAGGATTTAGCATTTTTACACACATATCTATTACATAACGCGGAGTAAAATATTGCCCTTTTTCACCTTTTGAGGATTTATTCACTAGATATTCAAAAGCATCATCAATCACTTCTAAATTTGAGTTAAATAACTTTACATTTTGCAATGATGATACACATACACTTAGGTGCGAAGGAGAAAGTTTAATTTTCTCATCATTATTAAATACACCTTCCCATTTTTTCTTTGCTTTATCAAAGAGTTTTTCTATTTTTTGCTTAAGTTCAGAATCAGACTCTCCATAATTTCTAAACTCTAAGCTCTTTGTTCTATCTCTTGCACCCTCTAGCTCATCAAAAAGTTTTATAAATATAAGCTTAAAACATTCTTCAAATACATCAACTCCAGCATTTGCCAACACCTCATCTTCCATTTCTGTAACTAAATTCTTTAAACTTCGCTTTTGACTTTTTAAAATATCTTCTTTAATCAAATCATCAAAGGTAAATTTTACTTTCAACAGATCCGGTAATGTCTGGTTTGATGCAGGAATATTTGGAATAGATTCAAAATAATTTGGATCTTTTCTATGATAATAGCTAATTTCTTTACCATTGCACCACACAGCCATAGTTGCACCTGTAGCATTACAATAACTTTTTAATTGTTCTTTACCATCTTTCAACTTTGGCTTTTTTACTTCTATAATGATGTATGGGACTGTGATTTGGATTTTATCCATTATCACAATATCAGCCCTTTTTACTTCGCGTCCAAAATGCACACCAAATTCAATTTTTATCATATCTTTAGGATAGTTATATTCATTTAAAAGCTTATCGATATAAAGCTGACGCACAATTTCTTCTGGCGTAAGTTTAATTTCTTTATCGCGGATAAGGCAATTAGTATAGTATATAATTTGGTTATTTTTGTTTGTTTTAGCTATAATTTTAGTTTCCAATTCAGCAATAGCTTTTTTACTAAATAGATCTAGCTTATAATCACTATCTTTTAAAATTTCCTCAATCATCCTAAACCTTTAAAAATTTTCTATCAAGTCTTTAAAAACAAGGCAAAGCTTTTCAAATTCTTCTATACTTACCCTTTCATCAATAGCGTGAATTCTATCATTACAAACCCCAAATTCTACTACCTTTACACCGTATTTTGCAAAATACCTTGCATCACTTGTACCGCCTTTGGTATTAAGCTCTGGCACTTCATGAGTGATTTTTTGAACGCTTTCATTCATTTTTTGAACGATTTTATTATCGATATTTGTCAAAAAAGCTTCGCTTGATTGTTTTAGCTCTAACTCATAGTTTAAACCATGACAAATTTTTTCTACATAACTTTTTACATCTTCTAAGCTTGTATCAGGGGAATTGCGAACATTAAACATAAGTTTTAAATCATTTGGAGTAACATTACACACCCCCATACCTCCGCGAATATCAGTTATAACGATTTTTGAAGGACTAAATTCAGCACTTCCAGGATCAAGATCAAAACCCGCTAAAAGCTTTAAAACTGGCGCAAAATCATGCACAGGATTGATACATTTTTCAGGATAAGCAACATGCCCTTGTTTTCCACGGATTAAAAGTTTTCCATTGATAGAACCACGACGCCCTATTTTAATACTATCGCCGATTTTTTTAACACAGGTTGGCTCGGCAACCACAGCATAATCAGGTAGCATATCTCTTTCTTGCATCCATTCTAAAACAGCCTTAGTTCCATATATAGCTTCGCCTTCTTCATCACTTGTTAAAATAAGGCTAAGTCTAGCTCCTTTAAAATCCGCATTCTTTACCGCATCTACAAAGGCTGCTACTCCGCTTTTCATATCTTGAGCACCCCTTGCATAGATAAAGCCTTCTTTTTCCATAGGCACAAAAGCATTATTACTCCAACCCTCGCCTGCAGGCACCACATCTACATGCCCACCAAAAGCTAAATGCTCGCCTTCATCTTTAAATTTTTTAGTGAGTAAAAGGTTTTTAATGCCTTCTTTTTCTATAAAAAAAGCTTCAAAATCACTCAGTTCCATAGCGATGAAATTTAAAGCTCCATCATCATTTGGCGTAACAGATTTAAATTTTAAAAGCTCGATTAAAAATTCTTTTGCATTCATTTTTTATCCTAAGAAAGTTTTATATAATAAATTAAGAGCAAAATACTCTATAATTATAGCTGAAATTATATTGATTATAAAAACAACTTTTGCACTAAAAACATGACTATATCTTGCCACCACAAAGGCTAAAGCACTTACCCAAAAAAGTATAGCCACAACAAGCCCTAAAGTCATCAAATAAGCATGATCGCTGCTTAAAACCACACTTGCAGCACTAAGCCAAAATCCTATCACAAAAGGATTTGAACCATTTAAAAAAGCTCCTTTAATATAACTTTTCAAAAGACTTTCTTTAAATTCTTTATGCTCTAAATTTAAGCTTTCTTTCTTTTTTCTTAGCATCAAATACGCCATATAAGTTAAAAAACAAAAACCAAAAATCGCCAAAAAACGCATAAAAATGACATTGTCTAAGAAATTTAAAAGCCCAAATTGAAGCAAAAAAAGATAAAGCATATCTATACTAAATGCTCCAAGTCCTACAGCTATGGAATTTTTAAAAGCTTTTAGTGCATAAGTTAAAATCAAAATATTTACAGGTCCAAAAGGCACACTCACTCCAAAGCCCAAAAAAACTCCACTTAAAAAAGAATCAAACATTACCATCTTTCATAAAATTTTCTATATCAAGTGCGATTTTATCAATAGCGCTTATAATATCTTCTATATAGATTTTATCAAAATACTGCTCTAAATTCGCATCTTTTTCGTAGATATTTAAAATACTTTTTTCGCACATTGAAGCATACTGCCCCACAGGCAAAACCGCCCCACTTGTGCCTATGCTAATAAATAATGAAGTTTGATGAAGTAAAGAATAAAGCGTAGCATAAACAGGAGCTTGCTCTTCAAACATGACTATATTGTGTCTTAAATCCTTACTTTTGCATTTTGGGCATTGTTTATCTGTGATTTTTTCATAGCCTATATTAAAAATTTCTTCGCATTTTAAGCAGCGAAGTTCAGGCAAAAAGCCATGCAAATGAATCACATCTTTACACCCTGCACGCTCTAGCAAATCATCTACATTTTGCGTGATGACAAAAAGGTTTTTACCCCATTTTTCTTTTAATTGTGCGATTTTTTCATGAGCGTGATTTGGCTTTACATTTTGAAGTTGCACCCTTCTTGCATCGTAAAAATCAAGTACTTTTTTAGGATTTTTTCTAAAACCTGTTGCAGAGCAAACCTCCATCACATCGTATTCTTCCCAAAGTCCGTCATTGTCTCTAAAAGTTTTAAGCCCACTTGGAGCAGACAAACCCGCTCCGCTTAATATCATAATGTTTTTCATAGCTAAACCTTATAAAATTTACAAAGTTTAGCGAAAAATGCTTTAAGAAAATAAATATTTTTGTAAGATTTTTTCTTTTTCTTTTTCTAAAAATTCTAATTTAAGATTAAGAAAATCAATTTGTTGTTCTACCAATTCAATGTTTTGAACAATTTTTTCTTGAATTTCTAGCGGTGGGAGTGGGATTGTAAGATTTTTTATAAAATTAGAATTAGCCATAGCAAAATCTCCTAATTTTCCAAATTGGCCATATAAGCCCATACAAGCATAATATAAATATTTTGTATTTAAGATTTTTAGATTTTTTGGATATAAACCAGTAATATTCTGATTTGTTGCACTTTCAAAAGTTAAAAAACCGATTTTACCTATAGTAGCACCAACTAATGCAATTAATGTTGTTTCTTTCTTTAATAATTTTGCCGATGATTTTTGTAATCCTAATTCTGTAATTTTTTCTTTAACTTGATAATCATAAACATAACAATTTTGACATACTTCAGATTTTACCCAATTGATATTTCCATTCCAATATTCTTTAATTTTTCTATCAGGTGTTCCTCCGCTTTGAATGCTAACAATTTCATTTAGTTTTTCTTTATTCCAACCTTGTTTTGGTGGTGTTGAAAAGGTACCTAAAATAGCTTTTATATTCTTGACGAATTCTTTAAATTTCTTTAAGTCTTCTTGCCTTGCATTAGTAAAATCATCTATAAATGAAAACAAGAGATTAAAGTCAAGTTTAGATTCTAATTTTTGCAAATTTTCTAAAATAGAATTTAGTTCATATTCTTGATTGTCCTCTATAATACCACATTTTTGAAGCATTGCTTTGATTAGGTTTTGATACTCTTTTATACTCAAGCTTAAAGTATTATGCTGCTCTTCTACCTTTTCACACTCTGCTACGATTTGTTTTTGAATTTCAAATGGCGGAAGTGGGATTTTAAGTGATTGTATAAAACTTTTTGCTATATTTTTTAAAGCAATACCCTTAAAACCTACTTCTAAAATATGTAAATTAGAATTAATCACATAATAAATAAACTTAAGAATAATATTTTTTTTATTATTAATAAAAATATATGTATGGTCTGAACTAGAAAATTTGCCGTTTATATAATGTATATTAGCACTACCTCCATCGCCTATAATTAATGCTTCTATATCAAAATCATATTCATTGCATTTTTCTAAAATTCTAGAACTCTTTATAAAAGGATATTTTCCATTAGAATCTGCAAAAGAAGCTGGTCGCCTTCCTTTTCCTAAGCTTTTTGTCAATTGTCCAAATTCCACCAACTCATACTTAGAATTTGCAAAAGGATTAGACATCTCACTTTGCGTTGAATTGCTAGGATTTAAACTTATAGCTTTATTAAATTCCACTTTTTCAAAATCCATCATATCAATAAGCCTCGCTTTACCAGCATAGCCTTGTAAATCTTTTGGTATATCGCTAAGAGTTTTTAAAAATGCTTTACAAATTAAAGTATTAAGCTTGGTCTCATTTTGTGGATTGCCTCTTTCAAAAAGTGGGCTCAAATAAGGCTCATGCAATTCTTTTAAACCTTCATCGCCTTTTCTATTGCTCCACTCATAACCTAAAAATTTCTTTTGTTCTTTTATATCACTTGGGGATTTTATGATTAAGACTTCTTGATTAAGACTTAAGCAAAAATAAAGCAATTTATCCTTTTCTATTGCTTGAGTATAAGCTAAAAAGGCTTTATCTTCTAAATCTTGCTTATCTTTACTTTCTTTATAAATTTTAGATTCTTTAAGTTTTTTATAATCGCTTGTTTGCTCAAATGCATTGCGATAATCTTTAAAGGCTTCTAACTCTACAAGTTTAGAATCTAAGCTGCCATTTAAAAAATTTTCATAAAGCTCTTTATCAAATTTTCTAAAATCACAATACGCACTTAGATAATTTTGATAAAAGTTTTCACTGTCTTTTAAATTTTCAGCTTCTATGCGTTCTTTAATCAAACTATAATCTTGAGAAATAAGATGATTTTCTTGTTTAAAAGTTTCTTTTTTGCGTAAAAATAAAATAATCGTATTTGTCCCTGTTGCTCCAAATGTTTGGCTCCCAAGCTCAACAATGGCAATAAAATCAAAATTTTGAAACAATATTTCTCTTGTATTTTTATAAATAGAATCCTTATTTAAAATAGAACTTGGTAAGATAATAGCGGCTTTAGCATTATCATTTAAAATTTGATTTGCTCGCTCGCAAAAAAAGCATTCGATAGAATTATTTGTTTCTATGTTTATATCATCGTTAAAAAGTTTATAGGTATTCTTAGATTTATCACTTAAAGTTTCTAAAAATCCTTTTACAGAATAAGGCGGATTTGCTATAAGCAAATCAAAACTATTTGATTCTATTTGTGGTTTTGCTTTTTCTCCTTCTAAATTATTTGTATTTGCTAATTCAAAAGAAGCAAGTGCATCAGCATATAAAATATTGATTTCATTTTGCCCATACATTGCACTTGATACCTTAGAAACCTTACTTAAGCGATACTCTTTTTCAATACCATAAATATTTTTATAATGCTCTTTAAGCTCATCTTCTGTTAGATAACGCTTAAGCTCATTGGCATAGGTGTTTAAAAAATGTCCAGCACCACAAGCATAATCAATCACCCTTAAAGCTTTAGAGCTTTTGCTTAACATTTCTTGAAGCGGTAAAGAATACATAATAAATTCACAAATTTGAATAGGGGTAAAAAACTGCCCTTCATCTTGCTTCATACCTTTTTGCAAAAAAAGTTCAAAAAGATTGCCTAAAAATTGATTTGTAGAGTTTTGGGTAAGCTTGTAATTTGCAAAAAGCTCTACTATTTCTTTTAATACAAGTGCATTTTTTAAGAATAATTCTTTATTATGCACTTCTAAAAATGCAAAATCATTATTTGAATAAAATTTTAATTCTTTGATGTAATTTTGCATTACTTCTTTTAAAGTTTTTATCTTTAATTGCTTAAAGTCTTTTTCTATATCTTCATTAGATACAAAGGTAATTTTTTCTCCTAAAAATTCTTTCATAGCTTCTTTATAAAGCCACATTAATCTATCTTGCATATTTGCATAAGTATCTGCCATTACGCCAAAATATCCAAAATTGAGATTGTTTTTATTAAAAGTTTCATCATAAATTTTGCAAAGAAAAATATTTACAAGTTTATCAAAGGCATTTTCCTTGCCTGATATATTATGCTTGCGTAAAATTTTTGCAAATTCGTGATATTTGCCTTCTTCTTTAAGTTCTTTAAGATTATCAAAAGTTGGAGTAATTTCTAAAATTTTATAAGCATTGACATTTGCTTCAAAAATACCTTGTTTAAAATATTGCAGTTCATAACTTTCTTTCCAAGTTTTAAAAAGTTCTATATTGTTATTAGATTTTTTATAAGAATTTTGTAATTCCCTTTCTTTTAGATATTCTTCGTTATCGTAAGCTTGTATGATGTAATTTTTATATTCTAACTTATCGCTAAAATCACTTGTATAAAGACAAAGATATTTTACACCTTTTTCTTACTGAAAATAAGAAAAAAGCTGCCCGCCATCTTCTTGCATTCTATTCCATTCTTTTATAAATTCACTATTTTTAGAATCTGTGGTTTTACATTCTATAATCAAATAAGGATTTTTTTCATTATCCTTTACTAAAATATCAGCCTTACCACCTTTTTTATCCCTACCAAGATTCCATTTTGGCTCTAACTCTAAATGTTGGGCCTTATAACCTTTTTCTAAAAGTCTATGCACACATTCAAAAACTACAAAATTTTCAGGATGTGAAAAATTAGAAGTAGTTTTATCGTGAATTTTTATTTCTTTTGGGTAATTAATACTTTGGTTTTTATAATCTATTAAAAGTGTGTAATTATTGATTGTTTTTACATAATTTTCATTTTTATTTTTAAAGCCTAAGTTTTCTAGAACTTGTTTTAAATTATCTTTTGTAATCATTTATTTCCTTATAATCTCACCACCTTAGCACCAAAGCCACCTTGATTGATCGGTGCGTCATTAAAGCCCTTGACACTTTTATGAGTTTTCAAAAACTCTCTTACAGCAAAGGCAAGCTTTCCTGTTCCTATACCATGGTAAACTAAAACTTCATCAAAGCCTGCAAGCAAAGCATCTGAAATAAATTTATCAAGCCTTGAAATAGCTTCATCACTCCTAAGCCCATGCAAATCCAAGCTAACGCTAAGATTAGTCGGTTTTGCCACACTAATGCTTGTTTTTGGACTTATTTTAGGTGTAGGAGTGCTTTTTTTAAGCAGTTTTAAAGGCACACGAAGTTTGATCCCATCACTTTCAACCATAGCATCGTTTTTAGAAATGCTTATGATTTTACCCTTAATTTTTTCATATTTTACAAAATCCCCCACACGCAATTCTTCGTTTTGCTCCATACTTGGCAAGATGATTTCTTTTTTAAGTTCATTGGCTTTATTAAGACTTCTTTGCTTGTCTTTTATATCTTTAAGCTGTATGGTTTTTTTAGCTTCTTCTATGGCTTTGTGAAATTTAAATTCTAAATTTCTCAAACTCGTACGAAATTCTTGTTCATTTTTTTCTTTTTGCTCTTTTAAAGAAAGTAAAATTTCATCGACTTTTTGCTCTTTTTTCTCAACATTTTCAAGCTTAGCTTTTAGTTCTAATTCAAGATTGATATTTTTACCCACAAGCTCTTCTAAATTTTCTTTATCCTCGCCATAAAGCTTTTTAGCCTCGCTAACTAAATTCGGCGGAATCTGATAACGCAAAGCAGTTTCAAAGGCATAAGATTTTCCTATAGTACCTTTTAAAAACTCATATTTTGGGCGTGAAAGCTCTTCATCATATAAAGCAGCAATGAGTTCAACTTGCTCATTCTTTGCTAAAAGCATAGCAAGGCGTTTGTGGTGTGTAGTAATGATGATTTTAAGATTATTAGCTATGAGTTTTGAAATTAACACACTATACAAACAAGCCGCTTCTTCAAAATCTGTTCCAAGCTCTATTTCATCGATACCTAAAAGCAAATTTTTCTTAGAAAAAAGTCTAGAAAAATGCAACATTCTTCCTGCAAAAGTTGAAATGTCGTTTTTAACATTTTGCGGATCTTCTATGATGGCATCAAATTCTTTAAAAGTACCAATTTTACTTTCACTTGCTTTGATATGCATAGGCAAAAGATGTTTAGCTAAAAATGCTGCGCTTAGCATGGATTTTAAAAGCATGGATTTTCCGCCTGCATTTACCCCTGTGATGATTAAAACTTGTTTTTTAAATTCCAAACTCACGCTTTTTGGATTTTTTAAGGCAGGATGAGCGAAATTTTTAAGCACTAAATCTGTACTTTGATCACACAAAACAAATTCAAAATCCCTTTTTTTAGCAAGCAAAACCCTAGCACTATAATGATCAAAAAGATCAAAGGCTGTATTGATAAATTTTAAAAAAGGTAGGTTTTTTGCTAAAAAAGCTGAGAAATTTTTAGCGTATTCATAATAAATTTCTTCTTTTTGATTTTTGATTTTTTCTATATCATTTTGCAAATTTTCAACACTTAAAGGCACGATATAAAAGCCACCGCCACTACTTCTACCTATGATTTTTGCTTTAATAGCGTGATTAAACCCGCCTCTTACAAGCAAGGCTTCAAGATTGTTTATAAGATGGATTTGTGTATCGATAAGATAAGGCATTAAAGCTTTTGTATAGCAAAATTTCTTAAACTCAGCTATTATGCTTTCATTTTTTAATCTTAGAGCGGCATTAAGATTTACAAGTCTTTCATCTAAACTTTCTTTTAACTCCCCTTTTTCATCGAAATTCAAACAAAGCTCCAAAGCCCCGCTAATAAATTCTATCTTTTGTAGCCAAGAGTCTAAATTTGTTCCTAGTTTTATTTTTTTTAGCTTCTCAAAATAACGAAAAATTTTTACAAATTCAAAAATTTCATCTAAATGCAAAATTCCTTGCTTGCTTAAATGCACTAAGGCTTTATCAAGATTGCTAAGCTCTGGCATAGTAGGAAATTCCACCTCGCAAAGCTCATGTATGCGTTTAAAATGAAGATTAGAATCTCCTTGTAAAAAAATCTCTTTATCTCTTGCAAAAAGAGCTTTAAACTCTTCTAAATAGCCATTTAAATCAAGCTTTGAGATCAACTCTTCTTTAATATCATTCATCATTTAACCTACAATCTTTAATATCTATGATTAAAGAATTAAAACTTTGATTATTATCCTTTGAAATAAAACTTCCTGTACCAAATTCATAATTAAAATACGCCTTAGAAACATTGATATCTTTACATAAAATATTTTTATTTTGATTAAAAGCTACGATAATATTTGTTCTTAAATGACTTTTTTGTGTGTTTTCAAATTCAAAAAATACTGCTAAAACAATAAAAATCACAAGCAAAATACCAAAAAAAGGTTTAGTTTTTTTGCCTAATTTTTCACGCAAAGCAAAAGTGATTAAGGCTAAAATTAAAATAATTAAAAAATATAAAAAAACCCTACTCATTTTTTTGCCTTAATTTATTACTGATATCTCCTGCACCAAAACCTATAATAAGCCCTTCTTCAAAAACCTGTCCCTTGGAAGCTACTAAAAATTTACCCTCTCTTTTGATATCTTCTACGAATAAAGCCTTAGGAAAAATCGCTTTTAAATCAAGTTCTATAGGCTCTTCTCCTGCGGCATAAACAGGTAAAATTACAAGCTCATCAACACCTTCAAAAGCCTTTGCAAATTCCTTTAAATTTGCAGCTAAACGCGTGTAGCGGTGGGGTTCAAAGATAGCTGTGATTTTTTTATATCTACCTAATTTTGCGTATTCTTGTGCTGCACTTAAAGTCGCTTTTATTTCGGTTGGATGATGACCATAATCATCGATTAAAACCAAATTTTCATCAGCATGTAAAATATCAAAACGCTTTTTAATACCTTGATAATTTTTAAGCCTAGTTCTTATCGTTTCTATATCTAAAAAATTTAGAGCCGCCAAAATCGCCAAAGACGCATCAAGGGCTAAATGATATCCCATACCAAAAACTTTAAACTCACCTAAATCTTTTAACTCAAAGCTTGTAAAAGGTTTGAAATTTTCTATACA
The DNA here is from genome assembly GCF_004378835.1 of Campylobacter sp. CH246. Classification (NCBI taxonomy): domain Bacteria; kingdom Pseudomonadati; phylum Campylobacterota; class Epsilonproteobacteria; order Campylobacterales; family Campylobacteraceae; genus Campylobacter; species Campylobacter sp. CH246. Next base: position 86,731 of record NZ_RYYA01000005.1, on the reverse strand, counting down.
CATGGTGCAGTTTTTGATATCTTTGCTTGGATAAAGCTTGATTGACTCATTTTTATAATTTTTCAAAAACTCATCTTCAGCATTAATCACGCGAATTTTAGCCGTATCTAAAAACTCCGCATAAGCATGATGGAGTTTTGAAACTTCATTGCCATAATGATCTAAATGCTCTGCTTCCGCATTGGTAACTATAGCCAAATAAGGATTTGAATTTAAAAAAGAACTATCGCTCTCATCAGCTTCAAAAACAAGGTTTTGGCTTTCTTTATAAATCATATTTGAACCAAATTCTTTTAAAATCGCTCCGATGATCACAGAAGCATCATCAAGCAAAGAAGCTAAAATACTTGAAGTTGTGCTTTTTCCATGTGCTCCTGCAACTGCAAAAACACGCTTATCTTCTAAAATAAGAGGCAAGGCCTCCTTGCGTGAAAGGCATTTAATGCCTAATTCTTTAGTGTGTTTAAATTCAGGATTTTCTTCTTTGATAGCTGCAGAATAAATAACTAAATCTTTGTTTAAAATATTGTCTTTATGATGAGGGATGCTGACCTTAACCCCTTCTTTTTCTAGTTCTTTAGTGATTTTACTCTCTTTAAGATCACTTCCGCTAATCTTAAAACCTTTTTCTTTTAAAAATCTTGCTAAAGCGGAAATTCCTATACCGCCTATGCCGATAAAATGGATATTTTGCATCATTTAAACCTTTATACTTTAAAGGCTAAATTTTAGCACTTTTTTACTAAAAAGAAAATATAAATCCTATTTTGAAATGCCTAAACGCTCGGCTAATTGATATAAATTTAACTCTCTATAAAATTTATCAAAGTCTTTAGTATAAACATCAAGGTTAAAAGCTTTATTCATATCTTTTAAAGTATCATTACTTTCAAAATAATACCCTTTACCGCCACTATAAATACCTTTTTTATCAATCCATACAGCATCGTTGATCCCAAATTCTAATTTCTCATCACTTGGTCTTGCTAACATATTTCTTCCGCTTACGCTTAAATACTTAACATTATTTAAACTTAAAGCATAAAGAGTTGGAAAAATATCTTTATGAGATCCTACACGATCTTTATCATAATAAATATCATCTTGTAAATCCTTAGGAATATAAAGATAAAAAGGTACACTATAAGCAAAAGCTTTTTGGGAATTTAAATCTATACTCATTTCGCGTACTCTATGATCTCCAGTTGCTGCTATAATGACACTATTCTTAAATGGACTTTGTTTTACTTTATCTAGAAATTTTCCAAATTCATTGTTTGCATAAGTATAAGCTTTGATAATGTTATCTTGTTTATCTTTTTCATAAGGAAGCATATTAAGCAAAGTTTGCGGAATGTTTTGTAATTTTGGCAAATCATTTTGTGGAATTTTATAAGGTGGATGATTAGAAATAGTAAGAGCAATTATAAGGGTGTTGTGTGGATTTTTTTGAAGTAAGTCATAAACTTTTTTATATAAAAACTCATCAGCTACCCCATAACCATTTTCGCTATCTTTTGCTCCATTATACTCTTTCATTAAAATATTTTCATCTATAATCTCATCTACCCCCAAAATACTGAGATAATTTTTAATATTTTGCCAAGATCCATTACCTGCACTTACAAAAATCACCTTATATCCTGCTTTCTTATAAATAGCAATAGGTGTTAAATCTAAATAAGTTTTCTGAAATTTACTTGTGGAAATATTAGAAAATGGACTTACAAAAAATAAGTTTGCAAAACTTGGTATAGTTCCATTACTAGAACTCAAAAAGCGTTTGAATAAAAAATCTTGCTTAAAATGTTTATCTAACGAACCCAAAAAATTATGTTCCGTATTTGTAAAATCAGCCAAATTAAGCCCAAAACTTTCCATTAAGTTAACAAATACACTAGGATGATTCTTTTCAGCTTTTAGATTTATAGGACTTTGATGCAAATAATCAAAAAGTTTTTCTTTAAGTTCTTGTGCTTTCAAAGGTGTGATAACCTTCAAAGCCACTTCTTCTTTATATTGTTTTAAAGCCCAAGAAAATGCCATAATTGGATTTAACATTGTATCATTTACAACACTATATTCGCTAAAAGAATAATTTTGCACATTTATAGCCACATGCTTAAAGGGACCCCTTAAGGCTATAACATAAACAATAATTAATATTAAATTTAAAGCTATTAAGGGAAATAATCTTAAATTAACAGGTTTTAGCTTTAAATTTAATATTTTCAAATTTAAAAAAAATACAAAAACTCCAAAAATCAACATTAAAGCTAAAATTTTTAAAATTGGATAATCGTGATAAATAATACTTAAAATAGTTTTTGTATTATCATCTTTTAGAGTAAACATAAAAATATCAAATTTAGTCTTGTAAATTTCGTAATAATAGTATTTTGCATAAGAAAATCCTATACAAAGACAAGAAAGAACAATTATATAAATGCTTGAAAAAATGAAATAAAAATTTTTACTATATATTACTAATTTATTATTTATTTTTATATTAGAAAAAATTAAACTTAAAAAACCACAAAGCAAGAATGGTAAAAACGCTGCACTTAAAAATCTTATATCATGAAAAACACCTAAAAGATACATTAAAAAGATTTCATTTTTATCGCTAATTAAACCAGTAGGGATAAAAGAATTTTGCATTAAAATACGATTAATGGTAAAAGTTACTATAAATAATACACTAAAAATAAAAATTTGAAGTAAAATTTTTCTCATATTCATCTTCTTTAAAAATTCTTAAGAATTTTATCAAAACCCCAAAGTTTTCTTGCTTCATCACTTTTTTTAGGCTCTATGATAAGCATTTCTTCTTCAGAACCTAATTTACTTTCTATCTCACCAAAAGCATTGATAAACAAAGTATCACCGTAAAAATTCCATTCATCTTTTGTTTTACCTATGCGATTGACTCTTAAAATGCTTGTAGAATTTAAAAACGCTCTTGTTTTTAAAAGTTCTTCCCATCTTTGTTTACTTTCAAAGGTACAAGCACTAGGAACGATAACCAAATCAATTTTTTTCGCCATAATCTGTTGCCAAAAAATATCAAAATGCGTCTCAAAACCAAAAAGCAAAGCACATTTTAATTTTTCATAATTAAAAGTAAAAATTTTTAATTCTGATGGAGTTTTGTTGCTGAAAAATTTTTCTTCATTCCAATGTTCATAAGGCATTAAAATTTGCTGTTCATAACTTTTCACACCATTTGGAGTAACTTTTAAGCAAAGTTTTTTATAACTTTTAGCTTCAACGCTTACATAAGGAGCGATGATTTCTAATTCGTATTTTTTAGCAAGTTTAATCAAGCTTTCTTTTTTAGCTTCGCTTTGTTCTTTTATCATATTTTTTGGCATATGCAAAAGTTCTGTAAAAAAACTGTTGATCACATATTCTCCCAAAACTACTAAATTTGCTCCATTGTCTTTTGAAGCTTTAAGATAATAATCAAGCCTTGATTCACTTAAAGCTAAAGTTGGAAACTGTAAAGCTGCTATTTTACTCATCGATTTGCTCCACTTCTAATTTTGCTTTTTCAAGCTCAAGTCTTGCTTTTTTAATGCTTTCTAAACCTTCTTTATAAATTTTTACACTTTCATCTAAGGCAAGCTCTTGATTATTTAATTTTTCCAAAGATTCATTAGCGTGTTTTAAATTTTCTTCAAAACTCATTGATGATTAACCTTGTAGTTTGGTGCTTCATGAGTGATAGTAACATCATGCACGTGACTTTCTTTAAGCCCTGCAGTGGTAATTTCAACAAATTCGGCTCTTTTTTGAAAATCTTCTATATCTTTAGCCCCAACATAACCCATAGAAGAACGCAAACCTCCTAAAAGTTGATGCACCACGCTTCTTATACTTCCCACATAAGGAACACGCCCTTCTATACCTTCAGGAACGAGTTTATCTTGAGCAGTACCTTGCTGAAAATATCTATCCGAACTTCCCTTTTGCATAGCCCCAAGTGAGCCCATACCACGATAAGACTTATATTGTCTTCCTTGATAAGTAAAAAGATCTCCTGGACTCTCATCCGTTCCAGCTAAAAGCGATCCTATCATAACAGAACTCGCACCTGCAGCTAAAGCTTTTGCAATATCACCTGAATATTTAATCCCACCATCAGCTATCACAGGAACGCCAAATTTATTTGCTTCTTCTACGCATTCATCAATGGCTGAAATTTGAGGCACACCCACACCTGAAACAATACGTGTAGTGCAAATACTTCCTGGTCCAATACCTACTTTAACCGCATCTACCCCTGCTTCACAAAGTGCTTTTGCTGCAGCTGCAGTGGCGATATTTCCTGCGATAAGATCTAAATTTGGATATCTAGCCTTAATTGCTTTTACTGTATCAATAATACCCTTAGAATGTCCATGTGCAGAATCAAGCACAACAACATCAACACCCGCTTCAACTAAAGCATCCACACGATCCATTTGCCCTACTCCTATAGCCGCACCCACACGTAATCTTCCAAAATTATCTTTATTGGCATCAGGATATTCTTTACGTTTTTTAAGATCTTTTATAGTGATAAGTCCTTCCAAGCGTCCTTGTTCATCAACTATAGGAAGTTTTTCTACTTTATTGGTACTAAAAATTTTTTCCGCATCATCTAGAGTGCAACCTTTTGGAGCAGTGATTAAAGGCATTTTAGTCATAACATTTTCAACCAAATTTGAAAAATCACTCTCAAATCTTAAATCACGATTGGTCAGTATGCCTATTAGTTTCTTATCTTCATCTACTACAGGAACACCTGAAATTCTATACTCTGCCATGATTTCTAAAGCCTCTGCAACACTTGCTTTAGGACTTACAAAAATAGGATCGATAATCACTCCACTTTCGCTTTTTTTCACTCTTTTTACTTCTCTAACCTGTGAAGCTATATCCATATTTTTATGAATCACTCCAAGTCCTCCAAGTCTTGCCATCATGATAGCAGCTCTGTGTTCAGTAACGGTATCCATAGCCGCAGAGATTAAAGGCATATTTAAAGTGATATTTTTTGTTAGTTTAGTGTGAATTTTTACTTCCTTAGGTAGAACTTCAGAATACCCAGGACGCAATAATACATCTTCAAAAGTTAAAGCTCTTTTTACAATTTTCATCTTTTATCCTTAATTTTTAATCATTTGTTCTAAACTTAAAGCCCCATCTAACAAGGTTTGTTCATCATAAGCTTTGCAAATCAGTTGTGCTGATATATTAAGCCCTTCTTTATCTTTTGCAACAGGCACGCTAATGCCTCCAAGTCCTGCTAAATTTACAGAGATAGTATAAACATCTTCTAAATAAGTTTGCATAGGGCTTTTTTGAGTATCAAATTTAAAAGCCGTTGTAGGAGTTACAGGCATAAAAACAAGATCACAATCTTGCAAAATTTCTTCATATTTTGCCTTGATAAAAGCTCTAGCTTTTTGTGCTTTGATATAATACGCATCATAATATCCACTGCTTAAAACAAAAGTTCCTAACAAAATTCTTCTTTTTACTTCTTCGCCAAAACCTTCGCTGCGTGTATTTACATACATTTCTTTTAAATTTTGGATATTTTCGGAACGCTTGCCATAACGTACCCCATCATAGCGGCTTAAATTCGCACTTGCTTCGGCTGTTGCGATGATATAATACGCTGCGATATCAAACTTAGAATCAAGTAAATTTTTATATACAATCTCATGTCCATTAGCTTTTAACATATCTATGGTTTTTAAAAGTGCGTTTTTTACTTCGCTATCTGCATCATTGATATAATTTTCAATCACTGCAATTTTTAATTTTTTATTTGCATTTAAATTTGAAGCGGTTTTGATAAACTCGATATTTGCACTCGTGCTATCCATTTTATCATATCCTGCAATCGCATCATATAAAATTGCCGCATCTTCTACATTTTGCGTTAAAACCCCGATTTGATCCAAACTTGAAGAATAAGAAGCCAAACCATAGCGACTCACTCTTCCATAACTCGGTTTAAATCCTACACAACCACAAAAAGCTGCAGGTTGACGTACAGATCCTCCTGTATCAGAACCCAAACTTGCCAAAGCCAAGCCACCCGCTACCGCAGCAGCACTTCCACCACTTGATCCACCTGGAACACGCTCAAAATTTAAAGGATTTAAAGTTTTTCCATAACAAGAACTCGCTGTTGAACTTCCCATAGCAAATTCATCCATATTGCAACGCCCAAAAGGAGCAAAACCATTAGCTTTTAAATTAACAATCGCACTTGCATCATAAGGAGCGATATAACCTTGTAAAATTTTACTTGCGCTAGTAAGCTCCCAACCTTTTACACTGATATTATCTTTTATAGCTACAGGCACACCTTCACCTGAAACACTTAAGTCTTTATCTAAAAATTGTTCAATATAAGCACCTATTTTTTTTTCTTTTTTTGCTTTTTCATTGAGTTCTTTTTTTAAATTTTCAAGTTCTTCTTTGGAGTATTTTAAAGCTTCTTTTAAAGTTATCATTTATTTTCCTTTGTTTTTTTGATCAAAAATACTGCTAAAGCACTAAAAGCTAAAACCACCGCTATAGTTGTGATGATAATGCTATTTGGAATAGGATTTTCTAGCATTGAATCCCTTTTAAAACTTCTTCACATCTTAAACAAGGTGTTTCTTCATTTTTACTTTGAAGTTTCCAACATCTTGGGCATTTACAAAGCGAAGCTTTGGTGATTTTAAATTTCTCATTCTCTACTTCAAATTCAGCTAAAATTTCTTCATTTTCATTGCTGATTTGACTCACCATAAACCAATCGGCTAATTCCTCATTTGGGAATTTATTAAAACTAATGTTTAAATTTAATTCCAAAGTAGATTTAATGATTTTATCTTTTTTAAGCATATCAATTTGTTCAAAAAATTTCTCTCTAGCGCTTATTAAAAATGTATCATCTATACCAAAATCATAATCAAAATCCTGAGTTAAACTCAAATCAAATACATCTTTTGCATCGCCTTTGATTAAAACATTAGCATGTTCTAAAGCCTCATCTACGCTATAGCTTAAATTTGGAGCAAGTAAATTTAAAAGCTCTTTTGCTATCAAAGCCATAGCCACTTGAGCAGATTTTCTTCTTTGGGCATTTTCACTATCACAATAAAGTCTATCTTTGCTGATATCAAGATAAATCCCGCTTAAATCCGCACTTAAGAAATTTAAAAGCAAACTAAAACCTTTAGCAAATTCATAAGCAAAAAATGCTTCTTTACTTGCTTTAAAAACTTTAGTTGCACGGCTTAATATCCATTTATCAATAAAGCTAAATTCTTCAACCTCTAAATCTTTTAAGTCATTTGTATTGGCAAGCAAAAATCTTATAGTATTTCTTATTTTGCGGTATTGTTCACCTACTTGTTTTAAGATATTGTCCGAAATTTTTAAATCACTTGAATAATCACTTAAAAGTATCCAAAGTCTTAAAATTTCGACTCCATAAGTTTTTGCTACATATTCAGGAGCGATCACATTGCCTTTAGATTTAGACATTTTTTGCCCTTTTTCATCCGTAGTAAAACCATGAGTTAAAATGCTTTCATAAGGTGCACTTTCATTGATCGCTGTACCTACAAGTAAAGAGCTTTGAAACCAACCACGATGCTGATCGCTTCCTTCTAAATACATACTTGCTCTTTTTTCTCCTGCGTCATAAAGTCCGCTATTTAAAACCGCATTAAAAGTACTTCCACTATCAAACCAAACATCTAAAATATCATATACTTTTTCTAAATTTTCAGCGTTGTATTTTGAATTTGCAGGAATTAAATCTTTGATTTCAAACTCCCACCACGCATCAGCGCCATGTTTTTCAAAAATAGCTGCTACAAAGTCAAAAAGTTCATCATCAAAAATCACTTCTTTAGTGTTTTTATCTCTAAAAAAAGCTATAGGCGTTCCCCAGTCCCTTTGTCTTGAAATACACCAATCTGGGCGATTTTCCACCATAGAACCTATTCTTTTTACCCCACTTTGCGGATAAAAAGTTGTTTTTAAAAGTTGTTCTTTTGCACACTCTCTTAAAGTTTTTCCTTGAAGTTTTGGTTCATCCATTAAAATAAACCATTGTTTAGTAGCTCTATAAATCACAGGCTTATGCGTTCTCCAACAAAATGGATAAGAATGTATAAATTTAGAAGAATGTAACAGTTTTGCGCCTAAAAGTTCTAAAATTTTTTCATTGGCCTTAAAAATATGAAGACCTATAAACTCTTCAAGCAAATGAGAAGGCAAAAGCTCTTTAGCTCTTAAAGTTTCATCATAACATCCACCATCATCAACAGGCATTAAAACTTCAATACCGTATTTCAAACAAGCATAGTAATCATCTTCGCCATGTCCTGGTGCAGTATGCACAAGTCCACTTCCACCATCCATCAATACATGCTCACCCATAATTAAAACAGATTTTCTTCCATTTAAAGGATTGATAGCTTCAAGTTTTTCAAATTCTTTTGCGTTTAATTCTTTTTGAATTTCTCCACTTGTAAGTCCTTTTTCTACCATACTTTTAAGTAAAGCACTTGCAAAAATCAAACCTTCTTTGGTAATCACATAATTTTCATTAGGATTTAAAGCTATAGCTTGATTAGCCACTAAAGTCCAAGGCGTAGTTGTCCATATCACTGCGCTTGCTTTTGAAACACCTAATTTTTCGCAAGCTTTTACATCTAAATCAAAAGCCACAAAGATAGAATAATCTTCTTTATCTTGATACTCTACTTCAGCTTCCGCTAAAGCTGACTTTGCCGCCCAACTCCAAAAAACAGGTTTAGAACGCTCGCAAAGTAAGCCTTTTTTAGCAATCTCACATAAAGTTCTATAAATCGCTGCTTCAAACTCAAATTTCATAGTCAAATAAGGCTTATCCCAATCCGCAATAATGCCTAAATTTTTAAATTCTTCTCTTTGGATATCTACAAATTCACTCGCATGTTGTCTGCAAAACTCACGAATTTCTTTCTTGCTTAAGCTTTTTTTCTTTTCTCCAAGCTTTACTTCTACTTGTTGTTCTATAGGTAAACCATGACAATCCCACCCTGGAGTAAAACGCACACTCTCACCTTTAAAATAATGCGTTTTGATAATAGTTTCTTTTAAAATTTTATTTAAAGCATGTCCTATATGGATATGTCCGTTAGCATAAGGGGGGCCATCGTGTAAGGTAAAACTTTTTTTCGCATTTTTGCGATTTTCTTTCATTTTTTCATAAGCATAATTTTGCTCAAACCATTTTTTAAATCTTTGCGGTTCAAGTTCCGCTAAATTCGCCCGCATAGCAAAAGTAGTGCTGGGCAAAAGTAGAGTTTCTTTGTAGTCCATTTTTTCCACCTAATTTTTAATAATCTTAAATTCTACTCAAATTAGCTTTAATTTCTACTTTGTTTTTGGCTATAATTATAAGAAAAAAAGGAAAATTTATGAAACATTTGCTTTATCTTATAGGAGATGAGCTTACTATAAACGAAAAATTCAAAAATTATATTTATAGAACTTATGAAGAAAAATTTAAAGAAATCAACGAAATTCGCATACAAAATAAAACTGATAAAGATTTACCCTTTTTGCTTGAAAATCTCTTAAATCAGTACGATTTTATCACTTTATTTACAAGCCCTTTGCATTATGCAACTGTTGCTAAAATTTTAGCAACTTTGAATGATGATAATCTTATCTTAAAAGATGATACCTTGGTTCCAGATAAAGCAGAATTTAGTAAAAATAGCTTTGTGTGTAATTTTTCAAATTCAAAAATCAATGTCGTTAAAATAAATCCAAGCGAAAAATTACCCAATCTTCTTGGGCATATAAAATTAAATTTTGCATATTTTTGCATTTTTGGCATGGATGATGAAAGCGCTATATTGCTACTGCAAACCCTAACAAAATCTTATGAGATAAGTATAAAATCAACTAAGCTTTTAGATAATCTTGTGCTTATTAAGGCCACTTGTGCTAATTTTGGAAAACTTGATGGTTTTTTAAATAGCGTAAAAAATCTTTTTGGACAAAAGGTGTTTTTAGGTAAAGATCCTATACATTTTATAAGCTCTAAACTTTTAGAAAAAAAATTAAAAATTTCTTTTGCTGAAAGTTGCACAGGTGGACTTTGTGCAAGTACCTTAACCAAAATTTCAGGTGTAAGTGAAATTTTTGAAGGTTCTATTGTAAGTTATTCCAACCGCATCAAACACGAATGGCTTGGAATTAGCGAAAGCGTCTTAGAGAATAATGGCGAATACAGTGAACGTTGTGTTTATTTTATGCTAAAAGGTATTTTTAAAACAGCTAATCCTGATTTCGCCTTAGCTATTAGCGGAGTAACTGGCGAAAAAGATGAGGGAAAAATAAAATCAGGTACTATTTATATAGGTGCAATGTTTAGAGATGGAACTTTTATCCAAGAAACGCTTTATTTAAATGGGGATCGTGAATTTATGCAAGAACAAGCCGTTTTAGCAACTTTTTGCTTACTTTTAAAATTAAAACCTGAGATTTTTGAAATTTAAAGGATTTAAAAATGAAAGAAATAAAGCTAAAAGAAGACTTGGAAAAAATTTATCCCTTGATAAAACAATTAAGAAATAACCTATCTTTGAAAGTTTTTTTAGACAAATTCCAACTTACTACACAAACTCAACATTATAAACTTTTTGCCTACGAAAATGAGGGAAATTACAAAGCAGCTTGTGGAGTCATGCCTTTTAATATACCTTATCATAATCATTTGTCTTTATATTTGTGATTTTGTCGTAGATGAAACTTTAAAAGAAAAAGGTATAGGTTTAAGCTTTTTTGACAAAAATCCAAATTTGGGCAAAAGATCAAGGAAATGAAAAATTAGAACTAAGCTCAAGCTTTTTTAGAACACAAGATCATGAATTTTATATCCAAAAAATGGGTTTTGAAAAATCTGGTTTTGTTTTTAAGAAAAATATCAAACTATAATATTTTTTGATTAAGCTTTGCATTTTATAATTAATATTATTATTTTTGATTTTAAGGAATAAAATGAATTTTAAAGAACTAATTTCAAAACGCAGAGCTTGTAAACTTTTTAATGATAAAAAAATCAATGAAAAGGATTTGCATTTTATCTTAGAAAGTGGAGTCTTAGCCCCAAGCTCACATGGATTTGAGCCTTGGAAATTTGTAGTATTAGAACAAAAAGAACACAATCTTAAACTCTCAACCCTATGTTACAATCAACAAAATGTAGCAAGTGCGAGTCATAATATTATTTTTCTAGCAAGAAAAGATCTTCAAAGCAAAGATGAATTTGCACAAAAACAAGTGCGTCGCTTCTCAGGTTCTAGTGAAGAAAATTTTCAAAAAATTTTAGAAATTTACACCCATAAAACCAATGCAATGAATGATAATGAACTCTATCATTGATGCACAACTTCAATGCTATCTTGCTATGATGCAAATGTCGCTAGCTGCAATGAGCTTAGGTATTGATTCTTGTATGATAGGTGGCTTTGAAAAAGCTAAGGTTGATAATTTTCTTAATTTAACTTATCCTTTTGAAACTGCTGTAATTTTATCCTTAGGATATAAAGCCCACGAACCAAAATATTCTACTCAACGCTTAAATTTTAATGAAGTCGTCGAATTTTACAAGGAAAAATAATGAAAAAAGAACTTGAAATTTTTAGCACAAGATATTCTTGTAGAAATTTTAAAAATGAAAAACTCAAAAAAGAGGATTTAAATTCTATTTTAGAAATAGCAAGATTAAGCCCCAGCTCCTTAGGACTAGAACCTTGGAAATTTATAGTAGTGCAAGATGAGAAAAGAAAAGAAGAACTTTCTAAAATTTGCAACCAACAAAAACATGTAAAAGATTGCGCTGCGTTAATTATCATCATTTCAAGACTTGATTTTTTGGATTATTTTGAAGAAAAACTTAGAAAAAGAGATATGAGTAAAACAGAAATTCAAAAACGCTTAGATACTTATATGCCTTTTTTAAAATCTCTAAATCAAGAACAAAAAATATCTTATGCAAGAGAACAAGCTCATATAGCTCTAGCTAGCATACTTTACAGTGCTAATGCTTTAAATATAGCAAGCTGCACTATAGGTGGTTTTGATAAAGAAAAGCTTGATTCTTATTTATCACTTGATATTCAAAAAGAAAGATCAAGTTTGGTAGTGGCTTTAGGATATTGCAACGATGAAAAAAATCCTCAAAAAAATCGTTTTAGTTTTGATGAAGTTGTAAAATTTATTTAAATTTTGCTTTTAAGCAAAATTTAAATAAAAATAAACTGATTCTTTTTTGTATTTTTACTAAGTCTTTGCTTAAATTTTATACAATTTTGATTATAATTTTACATTTAATTTCACAAGGCTTGTTATGAATTTACCCAATATCTTGGCGATTTTTAGAATGGTTTTAGCGCCTTTGCTATTTTTTTTGTTAATTCATAAATTTGAAAATATTCATCAAAGTTGGATTAATTATTTTGCTGCTTTAACTTTTTCATTAGCGGCTTTAAGTGATTTTTTTGATGGATACATCGCAAGAACTTGGAAACAAACTACAAAACTGGGTGGAATCTTAGATCCATTAGCTGATAAAATGCTTGTTTTAGCAGCTTTTTTAGGACTTTTGCTTACAGGAAAAGCTAATGAATGGGTAATTTATATTATATTAGTAAGGGAATTTTTTATCACAGGTTTTAGAGTTGTGATGATTAGCGAAAATTTAAATGTCAATGCTTCTTTTGCAGGTAAACTTAAAACCGCTTTTCAAATGACTGCGATAGGATTTTTAATCATGGAGTGGATAGGCGGTGAAATTCTACTTTACATAGCTTTGATTTTAACTCTTTATTCTGGATTTGAATACATCTATACTTATATAAAAGCTCAAAAAAAAGGAGAAAAATGAGATCTTTATTGTTTTTAATTGTTATTTTGATTTTGGGAATTAAATTTTATTCTATTGAATTTTTAGCAACTATTTTAGTCATCTCATTTTTAATTTTCTTTCACGAATTAGGACATTTTTTAGCTGCAAGATCTTTGGGTGTAAAAGTTGAAGTCTTTAGCATAGGATTTGGAAAAAGTCTTATAGAGCGTGAATTTAAAGGCACGAACTATCGCTTAAGTGCTTTGCCACTTGGAGGATATGTTAAACTTAAAGGACAAGATGATATGCGTCCTGGTTTTGAAAATCTAGACAAAGATAGCTATAGCATTTTAAGTCCTTTAAAAAAGATTTATATTCTTTTTGCTGGACCATTTTTTAATCTAATTTTAGCTTTTTTTCTTTATATTATCATAGGAAATTTAGGTCTAAACAAACTTGCTCCGCAAATAGGAAACATAGCGCCAAACTCTGCTGCACAAGAAATAGGACTTCAAAAAAATGATACTATCTTAGAAATTAACGGTGTAAAAATTCAAAGCTTTGATGAAATTTCAAAGCATTTAAGTTTAGAGCCTTTGAAAATATTAATCAATAGAGAAGGAAAAAATTTAGAATTTATTTTAACTCCAAAAATAGGACAAGGATATAATGACTTTGGACAAATCGTTGAAAAACCTCAACTTGGAGTCAGTCCAAATGCGACAAGCACTCTTGTAAAACATCAAGGTTTAGAAAGTTTTAAATATGCCATACAAGAAAGTTTTCAAGCTTCTACACTCATCATCAAGGGTATAATAAAACTCATAAGTGGTGAAGTTGAAGCAAAAAATTTAGGCGGTATTATCACCATGACTGAAATTACCTCAAAGGCTGCACAAAATAGCTTTACTTTGCTTTTATTTATCACTGCTTTAATTTCTATAAATTTAGGCATTTTAAATCTTTTACCTATTCCTATGCTTGATGGAGGACATATACTTTTTAATCTTTATGAAATGATTTTTAGACGCAAGGTTCCACAGCGTGCTTTTGAATACTTAAGTTACGCAGGTATGGCAATACTTTTAAGTCTAATGCTCTTTGCAACTTATAATGATATATCAAGGATTACAGGTGAATAAAAAATTTTCCTACCCTATTCCAAATTTTACTGATAGAAGAAAAAGTATCATCTTTTGGCGCTATTTGCGTTTTCAAGCAAGAAAAATTCTATATTTTCCTCAAGTAAGGCTTCTAGAAAAAACGCTTAATGAAGAAAAAAATAAACATTTAAAAGACTTTTTCTCTCAAAGACCCTATGCTTGCTACAATGCTATAAGAAGATTTTGCGATAAAAGTTTTAAAGCAAATGAACGCGTTAAAACACTTATTTATGATGTTGATAAGGGACTTACTTGTTTTAAATTTCTTCCCGAAGAACAAATGATTTTTTCTTTTGATGAAGATTTTGAGCTTTTTTTAGGATATAACCATAATGTTTACGAAGAAGGTTTTTGGGCTTTTTCTTTAAAATTTAAAAAATACACTATCTCACAATGTAATTTTTGCTTTACTTTAGAAAATAATCTTCTACTTTCTTGCATACAAGGATATAAATACAAAGATTTTAATATTTTAGAAATTAATAAAATTTTAACTAAAAAATGTCATGGTTTGCGCCCTGTTGCTTTACTTATAGAATGCTCTAAGATGCTTTGTGAAATTTTAAAACTTCAAGCTACTTTAGGTGTGCATGAAAAAAATCAAATCCGTTCTCAAAAAGGAAAAGAAAAAGGATATTTTGTAGATTATCAAAAAATTTGGCTAGAAAATGGTGGAGAATTAATAAAAATCAATAAACACAAATACTATAAACTCCACCACTCTCAAAAAAACCTAGAAGAAATCCCTTCACAAAAACGCTCCATGTATAAAAAACGTTTTGCCATGCTTGAAGAAATCAAAGTAAATTTAGATAAGACATTGGATATTCAAGACTAATTAAGTATATTTTGATATAATCTAGTCTTGCTTTATGCAAAATCCTTGCTCATGAAAATGGGCTTTAATATCCATAAGGAGAAAAGATGAAACATTATGAGGTTTTATTTATCTTAAAACCAACACTTACCGAAGAGGAAGTGAATGCGAAGTTGGAATTTGTTAAAGAAGTCCTAACCAAAAATGGTGCAGAAATTGAAACTGTTGTTCCAATGGGCACTAGAAAATTAGCGTATAAAATCAAAAAATACGAAAGAGGAACTTATTTTGTGATTTATTTCAAAGCTCCTACAAACTTGATCGCTGAGCTTGAAAGGGTGTTAAGAATCACTGAAGAAGTAATAAGATTTTTAATCGTAAAATATGAAAATAAAAAAGAAATTGCAGCTTGGGAAAAACTAAGCCACGGGATTAAGCAATCTAAAAAAGAAATCAAACCTTTAGATGCTCCTGAAATTCAATAAGGAAAAAGATGTTTAACAAAGTTGTTTTGGTTGGAAATCTTACACGCGATATAGAAATGCGTTATGCACAAAGCGGTAGTGCTATTGGAGCTTCCGCTATAGCAGTAACAAGAAGATTTACCACAAATGGAGAAAAAAGAGAAGAAACTTGCTTTATTGATATAAGCTTTTATGGTCGCACCGCAGAAGTTGCAAACCAATACCTTACAAAAGGTTCAAAAGTGCTTATAGAAGGACGTTTGAGATTTGAACAGTGGAGTGATCAAAATGGACAAAATCGCTCTAAACATAGCATACAAGTTGAAAATATGGAAATGCTTGGAAATTCCAGCACTCCACAACAAGGTGGAAATTTTGGCAATAATAGCTTTTCAAACAACAATTATAGTGGAAACTATGAAAATCAAAGCTATGATCCTTATATGAGTGAAAATCAAAATTTTAATAAAGCAAAAGCAAACCCTGCTCCACAAAGAAACCAAAACCCACAACACGAAGAAAAAATAAAAGAAATTGATATCGATGCTTATGATAGCGATGATACTAATTTACCATTTTAAAGGATAAACTATGGCAGAAAAAAGAAAATACTCTCGCAAATATTGCAAATACACTGAAGCAAAAGTTGAATTTATTGATTATAAAGATACAGCAATGTTAAAACATGCTTTATCTGAAAGATTTAAAATCATGCCACGCCGTTTAACAGGTACAAGCAAAAAATACCAAGAAATGGTAGAAGTTGCAATCAAACGTGCAAGACATGTAGCTCTTATCCCTTATATAGTGGATAGAAAAGAAGTAATCAATAATCCTTTTGAAGGACTATAATCTTTTAAAAGCAAACTTATAAAAAGTTTGCTTTCTTATACATTTATTCTCAAAATAAAATTAAACCAAAGTATATTCTAAAACATCACTAAAAGTATCAACAGCAATGATTTCCATATTGTCTCTAACCTCACTAGGAATATCTTTTAAATCCCTTTCGTAATTTTTTCTTGGGATTAAAGCTGTTTTTATATCTGCTTTATAAGCTGCAATTAATTTTTCTTTTAATCCGCCTATTGGTAAAACTTTTCCTTTTAAATCTATTTCACCTGTCATTGCAACATCTGCTTTAACCTTTTTATCACTAAAAATAGAAGCAATGGCTGTGCTTATCGTAATGCCTGCACTTGGGCCATCTTTTGGAGTAGCTCCATCTGGCACATGTATATGAATATTATAACTATCATAAACATTAACTTTAGGATCGATAATTATTTTTTTAGGTATTTTTATTTTTCCTTCATCGATTAAAACTTTTATCATGCTAAAAGCAATTCTAGCTGATTCTTTCATTACATCACCCAAACTTCCCGTGAGCGTTAATTCTCCTTTACCTTTAATTTTTACAGCCTCTACTTTTAAAACATCTCCACCTACACTTGTCCAAGCCAAACCATTAACCTGACCTACTTGATTTTCTCCATTATTTTTTTCTATTTCAAAAACTTTTTTATCTAAAAATTCATTCAAATTTTTTGTATTAATAATGACTTTTTTAATATTTTCTAAAAGTAGTTTTTTAGCACTCTTACGACACAACTCTGTCACTTTGCGACGCAAATTTCTAACTCCTGATTCACGAGTATAATCACTAATGATTAACTCTATAGTTTCATCATCAATAGATAATTCATTGGATTTTAAGCCATGTTTTTTAAGCTCATCTGGAATTAAATATTTTTTCATTATATGAAATTTTTCACTTGGAGTATAAGAGCTAAGTTCTATAAATTCCATTCTATCTCTTAAAGGTGTAGGAATATTGCTAATATCATTTGCCGTTGCTATAAAAATGACTTTACTTAAATCAATATTAAAATTTAAATAATAATCTCTAAATTTAGAATTTTGCTCTGGATCTAAAATTTCTAAAAGCACCGCACTTGGATCGCCTCTAAAACTGCGATTTAATTTATCAATTTCATCCAATACAATTACAGGATTAATTTGTTTTGCCTCTATGAGTCCTTGGGTAATACGTCCAGGCATAGCGCCTATATAAGTTCTACGATGACCACGTAGCTCATTAACATCTTCAAGTCCGCCTAAGGCTATGCGAATAAGCTCTCTTTTTAAAGCTTTTGAAACAGAATTTGCCAGTGAAGTTTTACCCACGCCAGGAGGTCCATAAAGACAAAGTATAACTTTAGCACCATCTTTTTCTGCTATTTTTCTTTTTTCTAAAAGTTCCCTAACTGCAAAATATTCTTCTATGCGTTCTTTTGGTTTGTTTAATGCATAATGATCATGGTTGAGCTGTTTTGAAACTTCTTTAATATCAAGTTTTTTCTTAGAAATTTTTTCAAAAGGAATATCTAATGCTGTTTCTATGTAAGTTTGAATCATCGATGCTTCGGAATTATCTTGATGAATGCGTTCAAATTTTTCAATTTGCTTTTTGATTTCTTTATAAGCGTCTTCGTGCATAAATTTCTTCTTTAACTCCAGACGCTTTTGATACTCTCTAACCTCATCTTCTTTTTGTGTATCAGAACCAAGCTCTTTTTGAATTTGTCTTAATTGTTCTTTTAAAAAATATTCTTTATTTACCTTATCAATACGAGAATGTACTTTATTTTTAATTTCTTTTTGAATTTTATTGGCTTCTATTTCTTGGGCAATTAAATCTATTAATTTTACTAATTTTTGCTCAAGATCTGTTAAAACAAAAAACTCATAAGCAACTTGTTTTTTAATACGCACAGTATTTAAAATCAAATCACAAATCCTAGACGCATCAAAACCTTCTTCAATTGTTCTTAAAAGATCTGGAGAAAAATAATGACTAATATTTGCCAAATTTTTTACCTTCTCTTTTAAAACTTCAAGAAGCGCTTCTTTTTTAGTTCCTTCTAAAAAGTCTTCTTTTATAAGTTCTATCTTGGCTTCTAAAGGTTTATTAGAAATTTGCTCTATAATTTTGCCCTTAGCATATCCTTGAAAAAGTATTTTCACCCTTCCATCGGGTAAAGGAACTTTTCGCATGATAGTCCCAATCACTCCACAATTATAAATTTCATCAAAATTTCTTCCATTTTCCAACTTTGAAGGTGCAACAAAAAGCATACTATCATTTTTAATCGCAAGATCTAAAGCTTTCATATTGGATGAATCGTTAATAAAAATAGGAGTTATCATAAAAGGATATAAAAATAATTCATCTTCAACCAATACTGGTAAATTTGCTGGATAATTTTGTATCTCTTCAATCTGCATTTATTTTCCTTGTTTATTAAAATCTTTCAAATATACTTCTATACCAAGGAAGCTCAGGTTTGATAATACTTTGCTGATAAAATTCACTTTCTTGAAGTCTTTGTTTATAAATTTGCGCACTTTCATCATGCCCTATGCGCTGGTATAGATTTTCTATAGTACTATTAAGATAAAAAACCGCTAAATTAAATTTTGTAAGCATTGTTTGAACCAAAGGTTCATATTCTGTATAAGGATAATCTTTCAAAAAAGTATCTATTTCTTTTTGGCTTTCAAGCATTAAAGCCTGATTACGATTTGGCACTGCAAATGCATCAAATTTTGCTTTAATTTTAAGATAACGAATATAATCAGCATTGCGTGAATTTCCAAATTTTTTATTATATTCATCTAAATAAAATTCAGCTAACTTATATTCCTCTTCATCCATATGAGCTTGTGCTAAAATAATTAAAGTAGTTTCCAATAAAGGATCGGCAACATGCTCACTTGCCATACCATTATAATGATCATCAGCTTTTTCCAAATCCTTGTCCTGCAAATCTTTAATAATTTGCTTATACCACTCACTAGCACTAAGATTGTATAAACCTTCATCATTTTTCGTACTACACGCACTAAAAAAAACACTTAAAAAAACCAATAAAAAAATACCTTTTTTCATACTTCACCTTGATTTATATTCTCAAAAATATATATTTTAACGATTTTATAATTATGTTCTTCTAAAATTATAATAAAATTAATTAAATAATTTAAAATTTTGGAATGATTATTGCTTATTTTATGTTAAAATATTAAACATTATAACTTAAGGAGAAAACATGACCCTAGCTGTTAAATGCCCTATCTTAGGTTTTGAAGAAACCAAAAATATGGAATTTTCAACTATCGATGAAGTATTTGTAAGACTTAAAAGTCTTGATGGTAAAGACTTTTCTTTTGTTTTAATTAATCCTTATTTGATTAGACCTGATTATGAATTTGATATACCAACTTATTATCAAGAGCTTCTTTCTTTAACACCTGAATCTAATATGAAAATTTTTAATATAGTAGCCATAGCAAAAAGCATTGAAGAATCGACAGTGAATTTTCTAGCTCCAGTAGTCATTAATCTTGATAATAATACTATGGTACAAGTGATACTAGATACAGTTAATTATCCCGACTTTTTTCAAGCTGATCAAATTGCTAATTATATTAAAAAATAATGCTCTATATACTTGCAAATGGATCTATGGCAACAGCCTTAGCCTATGGATTAAAAGATGATTATGAAATTTGTATAGTAGGAAGAAGTATAGAAAAACTTCAAGCCCTCGCCAAAGAAGGCTTTAAAACCTTACTTTACAAAGATTTTAACATAGAAGGTAAAGATGTTATTTTAGCATTTAAACCTTATGCTTTAGAAAATATTGCTCAAATGCTAAAAGGACAAGCACGTATCTTAATCTCTGTTTTAGCCAATGTTGATTTTGAAAAACTACAAACCATCAAAGCTCAAAATTATGTTAGAATAATACCCAATACAGCAGCTAAATACAAGGCTTCAACCACACCATATATACTTAAAAACTCTCATTTTGAAAATGAAATTTTAGACATTTTAAAAACTTTTGGCTCGGCTTATAAATTAGATAATGAAATACAAATGAATGCAGCTATGGCGATTAGCGGCTGCGCTCCTGCTTTTTTAGCACTTATAGCAGAAAGCATTGCTAATGCTGGAGTTTATGAAGGTTTATCAAAAGAACTTAGTCTTAATCTTACGCGCTCTTTATTTAAAAGCTCTAGTGCTTTACTAGAACATGAACATCCAGCTATTATCAAAGAAAATATTTGCTCCCCTGGCGGAGTTACAATAAAAGGCATAAAAATACTCGAACAAAAAGGAATTCGCGGAAGTTTTTTTGAAGCCATAAATGCTAGCAGCGCCAAATGAAAAAGGCTTTCATACTTATAGAAAGCATTAGTGCTATAACGATCATATCTTTAATTTTCATTGGCATTTTTTATTACTATATTCAACTTTACAAAAACTATGAAAATTTAAATATTTTTGAAAGACTCTATAAACTTCAAGAAGAATTATATGAAAAGCCTATTTTTAAAACCATCATACTTCAAACTTCAGCCTTAAAACCTATAGTTTTACAAGAACAGTTTGTTAATGATGGTATATTTCAATTTCAAAAATTATACTTTCAAGATCAAAATTATAGCGTTTATTTTAAAGAATGAGCAAAGCTTTTACACTTTTTGAACTTATAATATCACTAATACTTTTTACTTTTATAACTAGCTTACTTTCAAAACCTTTAATGGATTTTTATCATTTAAATTTTACTGCTTTACATACAAACAATCTTATCACTCAAGCACATTTAAACTTGCTTAAAATAGAAAAATTAATACAAAATTGTATTAATATTACATTTTCACAAAATACATTAAAATGTCTTTTAAAAGATGAGTTAATTAGCCTAAAAGATAATAAACTTTATCTTATTAATTCTGCTCTTATTTTAGAAAATAATCATACACTTTATTCACCTCATTCTGATTTTAAAACACAACTCCAAAATAGAAAAGATTTATACAATGACAATGAGCATATTAGCTATGCTTATAAAATTAATAAGATTGAAAAAATATCCATCTTAGAAAATGGTATATCTACAAATTTTACAGGTAGTTTTATTCCTTTGCAAGCTCAATTAGTTATCAAATTGCAAAATGAAGAACTTATATATGAAATAAAGCCAAAATTTAATGAACAATTAAACCAACAAGGATTAATTTCTAAAAACATAAGCTCATTTAACCTGCAAAACAATAAATTAAAAATTTGCCTAAAAAGACAAACAAAATATTGCCTTGAAAAAAGAATTTTACTATGAAAAAAGCTTATGTTTTAATTTGGACAATTTTTTTAATACTACTAATAAGTCTATGGATGAGCTTGACCTTAAACATATCTAGCTACACTCCAAAAATAATCCAAGATAGTTATTACTACCTTCAAGCTCAAATTTTAAGTCACAATGCAACACAATTTTCTAAATATTTTTTATATCAAGCAAAGCAAGAAAATAAAGAATGTTTAGATAATATATATTTTAATTACGCAAAAGCTTTGATTAAAATAAAATATTTTTATCCTATTGCACAATGTGTTAATTTTAAATTTTCCAACTTCAATCCCGATGCAAATTTAAACAAAGATGGTGTTATTATAGCCCACATTAGCATTGCTTTAAATCGTGATAAAAATGTCAATGATGAAATTTTACTCACAAAAAGCATTATTATTTATCCTAAAGAAAATTTTTGGAATTTAAAAAATTAAACCAAAGTCTTAGCGAGCTTAACACAGTCTAAAAGACTTTGATTTTCGCATATATAAAGATTTTTAAAATTTAAAAGCTTCTTTGCTGTGCTTTGTCCTATAACTACAACCTTATCTTCTTCTTTTAAGCTATAAAATTTTAAAAAATTTTCTACACTTAAAGGAGAGGTAAATATAAAAATAGCAGGATGAGTAAGTTTTTTGTCACCTTTTTTAAAAACATTTTCATAAACAATCACTTCATCTAAATCCACACCTGCATTTTTAAGATCCAAATTTAAAGTTGAAACAATATTTTTAGCCCTTAAATACAAACATTTTTGCGTTTTTAATTCCTCTTTAAATTCAAGAAAAAGATCTTTTCCATAAGCCTTTGATGGAATTTTAATCTTTTTAAAACCTAAATTTTTAGCGTATTGAGCTGTACTTTGTCCTACAGCGTATAAATTGAGTTTGAAATTTAAAGTGATTTTTGCATGTTGTAAAGCTTTTAAAGCATTTTTTGAAGTACAGATTAAAGCATCATACAAACTCAAATCTATACTAAAATCATAAAAAACAATCTCATTTAAAATAAGATTTTCTACCCCTTCAAAAGGAGTTTCATTTAAGAGATAAATTTTCATAGATTTTACACTTTAGCTCTTTAGCTGCCAAAAAAGCATCTTTAGCATCCATGATCGCCCTAACCACAGCCACGCCGCTTAAATTTATACTCTTTAACTCATCAAGCACCGCTTTATCAACCCCTCCTATAGCTACAACCCCTATAGGACTTTTATCACAAATTTGGCTTAAAAGCTCAAGGCTTAAAAGCGAACTTTCTTTAGTAGGCGTTGCCTTGATAGCTCCACAACCTAAATAATTTGCTCCTTGTATGAACTCAAGTTGTTCTAGCTTTTTAAGGCTTAAGCCTATGATTTTTTCATCTCCTAAAAGCTTTCTAGCTAGTTTTACTTCTAAATCTTCCTGTCCTAAATGCACCCCATCAGCATCTAAGGCTAAAGCTATGTCCACTCTATCGTTAATCAAAAAAGGTATTTTATAAGCCTTGCAAAGTTTTTGCACCTTTAAGCCTAGTTTATAAAATTCTCTTGCATTAAGCTCTTTTTCACGAAGTTGTATGATACTTACTCCACCTTTTATAGCATTTTCTAAAGTATTTAAAAAACACTCCTCGCTTTTATTTCCCTTAGTAGCAACCAAATAAAGACTAAGATCTAATTTATTTTTCATCTAAAAACTTGAAAAAATGATTTGTAGGACCACAACCTTTTCCAAGATTGAGTGAATAATAAATCGCATTTCTTACATATTCTTTAGCTTCACTAACAGCATGAAACAAATCCTTGCCTTTAGCTAAATTACTAGCAATAGCCGAAGAAAGCGTACAACCTGTACCGTGAGTATTTTTAGTTTCTATGCGTTCGCCTTTTAAAATATAAATTTCTTTTCCATCATAAAGCACATCATTGGCATTTGTTTCACTATGTCCGCCTTTAAGCAAAACTGCCTTAGCCCCCAAGCTGCATAAATGCTTAGCTGCTTTTATCATCTGCTCTTCATTAGCGATCTTAAAACCACATAAAAACTCTGCTTCAGGAATATTAGGAGTAAGAATGTCTGCAAATTTTATTATAGTTTGTTTGAAAAAATCACAATTTTCTTGCGGCATTAAAGCATAGCCATTTTTGGCAAACATTACAGGATCAATAACTACATTTTGAGGTTTAAACTCGCTTAAATTTTTAGCTACACAGCTCATTAATTCACAAGAACCTATCATTCCGATTTTAGTTGCCTTTGGCACTATATCTTCAAACACGGCAAGCATTTGTTCATCCACGCTTTGAGTAGGTATATCGTGTACAGAAATCACCCTTGCGGTATTTTCAGCTACCACACTTAAAACCACACTCATACCAAAAAGATTGTGTGCACTAAAGGTTTTAAGATCGGCTTGTATCCCTGCTCCACCACTACAATCACTCCCTGCTATAGTTAAAACAGGTATAAGCTCGCTTCCTTTTGCTTTCATAAATCTTCCTTTAAAATTTTGATCCATTCTTCACCCTTAGGGCTTAATTTTTGTCCTTTAAAACTCTGTTTTGCAAAAGCTACAATCAAAGCATGAAAAATTTGATAAAGTTCGTAAAGTTCGCATTTTTTTCCTAAAATTTTATACAAATTTTCTTGCTCACTCTCTATGCCACTTTGAAAAAATTCTCTTAATTCTTCATAATTTTCAAACTCATAACCTAAGTAAAAAGCCAAACGCAAACTATAATTATCTACAACCAAAACCTCTCTTTTGCAAAGATAGTTTAAAATACTATCAACGCTTTCAAAACCTAAACCTTTGATATTTAAAAGCCATTCTCTGCTTGCATTTGTTTTAAAATTTTCTAAATTTTCATAAGTGTTTATAATACTTTCTACCAAACCTTTTAAACGCTTAGTTTTGGTATTATAAAATCCGCTAGGCTTAATTAAAGTTGCAAGTTCTAAATTGGATAAAGTATTGATTTGTTCTAAGCTTGCAATATTTTCTTTTTTTAAATTTTCTAAAGCTTTTAAGACATTTTTCCAATTTGTATTTTGAGTTAAAACGACAGAAATTAAAAGCTCAAATTCACTCAATCCTTGATTTTCAAGCCAATCAAAATCATGATAATTTAAATCCAAATTTAAAAGCTTGGTAAAAATTTGTGCTCCAGTCATTTAAAATTCTCCTTAAAAGCTAAATAAAATTGCTTTGCGGTACGACCACTTCTACTTGCTCTTAGAGTAGCAAATTCTTTAGCTTTAGCGTGTAAAAGCTCTTTATCACAAGAATAATCTTTAAAATAAAAATCTATCATCTTTAAATACTCTTCTAAATTTCCCTGATAAAAACTTAACCACAAACCAAATCTATCACTCAAGCTTAATCTTTCTTCAGCAGCATCGCTTAAATGAAGTTCTGTATGTGTGATTTGCGTATCAAGATTATCAGTAATGCTTTCACTTAATAAATGCCTACGATTTGAACTCGCATAAATAATTACATTATTTGGGGCTTTTTCTATGCTTCCCTCAAGTAAAGGTTTTAAAAATTTATAACTATCATCTCCCTTTTCAAAAGAAAAATCATCACAAAAAAGTATGAATTTAAAATTTTCCAATCTGATTTCATCGATGATATCTGCTAAGGCAAATAAATCTTCTTTATTTAATTCGACAAGTCTTAAGCCCCGTTCTTTAAATTCATTAAATATAGCTTTAATTAAACTTGATTTTCCAGTGCCCTTAGATCCCCATAAAAGTGCGTGATTTGCTCCCTTATCTTGAATAAAATTTAAAGTATTTTCATAAAGTGCTTTTTTTTGACTTTCCATACCTACTAAATCTTTTAAAGCAATAGGATCGATTTCAAAAATAGGCTTTAAATAATCTTTTCTTGCTCTATAAATTGCTGCATAAGTTTTATTCCAATCCATTTTAAGCCTTTCTTAAATGCGTTAAAATTGCCTCTAAAATATCATCATCATCTTTGCTTTTTGCCTTGATGAGTTCTTTTTCATCATTTAAAGCAGTAAATTGAATATTTTGCTCATAGTTACTAATGCTTTTAAATTTATTTAAAGCTAAAATTTTAATAGTAATCAAAGATAAAAATTGCTTAGTATAAATGTCAAGTTTTCCAAAGCGATCTTCAATTTCACCTTCAATCTCATAAACCTCATAAACTTGCTCACACTTGCTAAGTCTTCTATAAAGTTCTAATCTTAAGCGATCTTCGCTGATAAGCTCACTATTTAAAAAGGCATTAACATTGAGTTTTAAATCAAGTTTATTTTCTTTTTGATCCACTTCATTTTTACTTAAAGCATTAAGTTCATCTTCTAACATTTTAAGATATAAACTATATCCAATTTGCTCGATATGTCCACTTTGATCCACGCCTAATAAATTTCCACCGCCACGAATTTCAAGATCATGATAAGCCAAAATAGAACCTGCGCCTAAAAAAGAATTACTTTCTAAGGAAACAAGACGCTTTAAGGCATCTTTTGTGATAGCATTTTTATCTTCAATTAAAAAATAACAATAACCTTGCTTATCACTTCTTCCCACACGCCCACGCAATTGGTGTAGATCAGCCATACCAAAACGATCGCTTTTTTCTACTATGATAGTATTTGCATTAGGCAAATCAATTCCACTTTCTACGATAGAAGTACTTAAAAGCAAATCATATTCTTTATTTTCAAATTTTAACATTTCTTCTTCTTGTACCTTAGCATCAATTTTAGAATGTAAAATCAAAATACGCAAAGTAGAAAAAAGTTCTAATAAATGCTTTTTACACTGCTCTATACTTGCAATATGATTATGAATATAAAAAATTTGCCCACCACGTCTTAACTCTCTTGCTATAGCTTCTTTTAAAAGTGCGTCATCATTTTCTTTAACAAAAGTTCTTACATCTATTCTATCTTCTGGTGGAGTTTGTAAAACACTATAAGATTTTATAGAACTTAAAGCTTGATTTAAGCTTCTTGGTATAGGGGTTGCTGACATGGATAAAATATGTGAATTTTGAGTGATTTCTTTAAGCTTTTCTTTTTGTTTCACTCCAAATTTATGTTCCTCATCGATAACAACAAGAGCTAAATTTTCACATTCTACACTTAAAAGTGCATGAGTTCCTACAACTACAAAAGCTTTATTTTCTTTTAAATTTTGTAAAACCTGTTTTTTTTCTGCACTACTTGCAAAGCGATCAAGTTTAAAAACCTCTATATCAAAAGGATCAAAACGCTTTTTTAAGGTTTTATAATGCTGATGAGAAAGCAAAGTTGTAGGTGCAAATAAAAATGCACAAAATCCGCTTTTAACTACTGAGTAAATAGCATTCATAGCAACTTCAGTTTTTCCAAAACCCACATCACCGCTTAAAAGCCTATCCATGACTTTTCCACTTTGAAAATCTTGCAAAATTTCATGACAGGCTTTATCTTGATCACTTGTATAAACAAAACCCGCACTAGCTATAAAATCAGCTTGTCTATTTAAATCCACTGTAATTTTTTTTGCTTGCACCAAAGATCTTTTAGCCGCCATAATAACAATTTCAGAAGCTATGGCTAAAAGTTTAGTTTTTAATTTTTCTTTAAGTTTAATAAAGCTTGTTTTACCTAGTTTATCTAAGCTTGGAATAGATCCACTCACGCCCAAATATTTATCAATTAAATAAAGATTTTCCACTGGTAATAAAAGCTTGTCAGAATTTTGATACTCTATAGCAACAAACTCTTTTTTTGCTCCGCTTATCACTATCATCTCAAGACCTAAAAATTTACCTACCCCATAATCTTCGTGTACTATATAATCCCCATTTTTAAGCTCATCTATAATCAAACTAGCTTTTTTTCTTGTTTTTTGTTTTTCTTTTTGATTTAAAGAAATGATTAGCTCTTCAGGACTAATAAGATTAAGTCTTAAATCACTTTTTATAAAATGGATATTTTGAGTATCTTCAAGCTCTAAAGCTTTAAATAAAGCTTCGTTTTTAGCTAAAAGTGTGATTTTTTTATTTTTATGAAATTCAAAAAAATCTTTATTGTAAGAACTTTGCAATTCTTTAAATTTTTTAGCTTGAGGTAAAATTTTTGCATTCACAAAACTTATATCTTTTTCATATTCATTAATATCAAACTTTTCACAAGCTAAAAAATCAAGCTCCAAATAATCAAAAAAATCATCAATACACCAAAACCCTAAAGAATTAATATCATGTATTAAAGTATCGCTTTGAAAATCTTCTAATTTGTCCTTAAAAATTTCATAATTTTCTTTGTCAAAATATTTTAAAAAAGGACAAATTTCAAAATGTTCCAGTTCATTAGGAATAGACTTTTGACTTTGCAAATCAAAATATCTTATACTTTCAATCTCTTCACCAAAAAGTAAAATTCTAATAGGGTTTTCTTCATTGATACAAAAAATATCAATAATATCGGCACGAATCGAAATTTCACCCTTATCCTGAACTATATCTACAAATTCATATCCCAATCTTGAAATTTCATCTTTAAAACATTTCAAATCAAAATTTTGTTTTTTATCGATATGATAATTTTGCAAATGTTTTTTTGAAGGAAGTTTTTTTAAAACAGTATTTAAAGGAGAAATAAGGATTTTTTTTTCTTCTTCTTTATGATAAGCATTTAAAATCTTGCAAAGATCAAAAAGTTCTTTAGAAAAAGCCCTTAAATCATCTCCAAACTGCGCTCTAAAATCAGGTAAAACAAAGGTTTTTAAACCCTTAAATCGTGAAACTTGAGCAAGTAAATCTGCTTGTTTTTCATCTTTACAAAGCAAAAGTTCACAAATTTTTGGATTTTGTAGGTATTCATAGAATGAAGCTTGCATTATTCTTCGTTGTTATTTTCAATAAGTTTGATAGTATCTTCTTTAATTTTACTAGTCCCATTAAAGCGACCGCCGTTTTCTATAGAAATCTTTTGCGTTGAAACATCGCCATTTACAACTCCGCCCGCTAAAATTTCCAAACTATTAGCTTCAAGCTGTCCTTCAAAATAACCATTTACTACAATTTTATCTGCTTGTAATTCACCTTTTAAATTTCCATTTTTTCCGATAACTACAATGCTTTCAGAATGAATAATACCACTTAACTCCCCATCAACATGAAGCATAGAAGCAAAATAAAATTTACCCTCAATTCTTGCACCTGAAGAAATTACCGTTGTTTCTGAGCTAGAGCTGGATGCTGGGCTGATACCGCCTTTATTAAAGATTGCCATGGAACTCTCCTTTCTTGATTAAAAAAATCATTCATATTTTTTCTTTGCAAATTTAAAAAATACAAAGGTTCTAAAGTTTTATTAATAAACCTTACCTCATAGTGCAAATGCGGCCCCGTAGAAAGACCTGTATTGCCACTATAACCTATCAACTGTCCTTTATTAACAAATTGACCTGCTTTAACCACTTCTTTGCGCATCATATGAGCAAATACTGTTTTAAAACCAAAATTATGCAATAAAATTACATTATAGCCATAGCCATTATCACTATAACCTGAAAATTCCACTACTCCACTAGCTGGCGCATAAATAGGAGTACCAATTTCCGCTCTTAAATCAATACCAGGATGAAATTCCCTTCTTTTTAAAAGCGGATGCTCTCTCCAGCCAAAATTTCCTGTAATGCCTTTATTTTCAATAGGCCATCCATTAGGAATTTGCCCCAAAATTCCAAGTTGCTGCTCATTGGTAAGCTGAAGATTATCAAGTCTTGCACTAATTGTAAGATTATTTTCTGCTTCTAAGCCCAAAGCCTCTTCAAAAGAAGCTATTTTATCTTCTATAGCTGCATACTGCTGAGTTTTTTCTTCTATGCTTTTTTGCATTTGCGAATTAGATAATTCCAATTCTTTGCTTTTTTTCAAAAGCTCCTCACGCTTTTCACTGATATCACTAAGTTTACTATCAAGATATTTGATATAAAAACCACTAAAAACTAAAAATAAAACAATAAAAGCAATAGTATAAAAAACTATTTTTTTGATTATTTGATTTAAATAAAAATGTCTTGAACCGTTAATATCTGTAATGGTAATAGTGAATTTATTTTTTACCACACCACTCCTTTAAAAAATTTTCTACCAGTATAAAAGAACCAAAAACTAAATTTTTTTTATTTTCTTCCAATTTTACAAATTCTTTACATTGTATGCCTAGCTTTGATGCAATACTATAAATTTCATCATCAGCCAGCTTTCGTTCTGCACTTTTATATTTATATATTTGTATTGTATCAATAATAGGCTTTAATGTATTTAAAATTTGAAAAATATCTTTATCCAAATAAGCATTATAAATAAGATTTATTTTTTCTCCTTGAAATTTATCAAGCATAGCCTTAGCAGCCATGGGATTATGACCCACATCAACAAAAAAATTTGGAGAAATTTCTTGACATCTTCCTTGTAAATTTAACTCTTGCAACTTTTTTAAAGCTTCTAAAGTTTTTTCTTGCGAAGTTAAAATTTCACAAGCCTTTAATGCAAGCTTTAAATTATGCTTTAAAAAACAAGGTAAAACAAACTTTTTACAATAAATCTCAAATTTTTCTTTCAAAAAAGGATTTAAGGAAGAAACTTGCAAATTAGCTTTTTTTAAAAAAGCAATTTTTTTTGCTAAATTTAAAACATTTTGCTCTTGCTCATCACTTATAAGTGCTATAGGCGCCATAACTTTAAGCTTGGTTCTTGCAATATCTTCTAAAGAATTGCCCAAAATTTGAATATGGTCAAATCCAATTCTTGTAAAAATATTCATTCTTCTTTCAAAAACAGAAGTAGCATCATATTCTCCACCCACTCCTGCTTCTAAAACAATGAAATCGCATTTTTGAAATAAAATCATAGCTAAAAAAGTAGCGTATTCAAAATAACTTAATTTTTGCAAGTCTTGTTTAAAAATTTCTTCAAGATTTTCATGAGCTTGTTCTAATTCTTCATCATTTGCAATCTTACCATCAAGATAAAATCTTTCATTAAAACTGAAAATATGCGGACTAGTATAATGTCCTATTTTATAATTTAAATTTTCTAAAAGTTGGGTTAAATATCTACCCGTGCTACCTTTGCCATTTGTACCTATAACTTGGATTATAGGAATATTTTTAAAATATTTCTTATATTTTTCATACATTCTAAACATCAAAAAACGATCAATTTTATCGTAATTTATACTTTTTTGAGCTAAAAAATTCTCAACTTTCATTATATTGTTCATTAACCGCTGCAATTTGCTTTATTAACTCATCTAAAATATTAATACTTGGTTTACTTTGCTTATCAAGATAAGCCACGTGAATTTTAGGAGTTATAATATCTTGCTTATAAATAAATCTAAAATTTTCTATAGTTTTAAGATTTGTATTTACAAGCTGTGTAATTTCATCTTTGCTTTTTCCTGGAGAAACAATCAAATAACTCTTTTCATCTATCATCCACAGCTCATCAAATTCGCTACAAGAATCTTTTAGAATTTTTTTAAATCGCACAAAAATTTCATTCAAACTTCCCATGCCATATTTTTCCATAATAAAACGGTAATTTACTATAGAAAATAAAGCTAAAGAATAATTAACTTTATACTTATTAAAATTTTCATCCATTTTATCAAGCTCTTTAAGAACACTCCAAGCCTCTCTCTCCTCTAAGCTTTGTGTGAATTCAATTTGATTATTTAAAGATGTAATTTTTTCTCCAAGTTTTTTAAATTTTAATTTTAAATCTTCAAAACTAAGTTTTACTTCCCCATTTTCATCTGGTTTTAAGGTGTTAATAAAATCCATATTTTGTTCATTCGATTTATTGAGCAAAATAAGCAATTCATTGATTTTTTTTAAATTATCATTAAAAAAATTTAAATTTTTTTGGACATATATATTATCAACCATTATACGATGATTGATAAATCCCATTAATTCGTTCTTAAAATTTTCTTCACCTATTACAAAAGGTTTTTGCGTTAAATTTTGTATAAAACCTTGAATTTTTAAATCTTCTACCAATGAAGGATTTAAACCCAAACATAATAATTCACTAAAACGCTCATAACTACGCTCTTCAAGTTTGACTAAAAGTTTTTTAATCACACTATCATAATCATCATATTTGCTAACGCCATATTTACGAGCTTGCTCCTCTAAGTCATTTTCATCATAATTTCTTTCAAGCTCTTTCCATTTTTTAGTAAGCAAGTAAATACTTTCACTATCCATAGTTTTAGAAATTCTAATCGAAGTCACTTTAGCCAAATCTCTTATTTTTTTATCTTTACTTATTTGCAAGGTTTTAGATATAGTAGATAAAAAATCAAAAAATTCACTAAATTGTTTTCCACTTTGTCTATTTAAAGCAGAAATTAAAAAACTAATTAGTTCTTCTAAACTTCTTATAGTTTTAGAATTTAATTCTTGTTGATAAATCGGTAAAAGCAAGGTTTTGTATTTGTCAAGTTTAGCTTTATTTGAGCTTGTGATACCATATTTTAAAGATAATTCTTCAAAAATTTCCGTATAATTTTCAGGGGTTGGCTTTAGTTTTCTTTCTTTTAATGTAATTAAAGTTTGCTTTGCTATTTCATTAGTATTTGGAACCACGTTTTTGCCCTTTAATAGCAATTACGGAAATAAACTCATCAAATGCCTCACTTGAAGCCGCTCTAATAGCCTCATACCTTGCAGAATCACTAATAATGCTATTTGGAGAAATTTCAAAATTATAACTCCCACTTGTACTAAAAGCCTGACTTGAGCCATCTTTAAAAACAACATTAAAATCTAAATTTAACTTAGCTTTATAACTAATAACATAGCCATTTTTATCATAGGCCAAAGGAATAAATTCTAAATTGTTCATTTTAACATTGATTACATCATCAGCTTCATGTTTTAAAGCAAGCTTACGCCCTAGTTTTGAAATCACCATTTCTTTTAAAGTGTCAGCAACATAGATACTATTTTTTGGATCCTGTTGACTTAATTCAACATTAACATAAACTTTCTCATCAAAAATATTATTAGCGATTTTTGATGTAGGAATATATCCACAAGCACCTAAAAATAAACCTATACAAAAAATCAAAATCTTTTTCATTTGATTACTAGATTAACTAGCTTTCCTTCCACATAAATTTCTTTAACTATACTTTTACCTTCGAGCCATTTAGCGGTATTTTCTTTTGCAAAAGCTAAAATTTCTTCTTTACTCGCACTACTTGAAATTTCAAATTCAGCCCTTTTCTTACCATTGATACTTACAGCTAAATTTAAAGTATCTTTTACAAAAACCTCTTCTTTAAGTTCTAATTTTTTGAAATTTTTACATTTAAAAAGCTCCTCGCTAAGCTCAAAACAAACATGAGGAATAATAGGCTCTAAGATATTTAAAATAATATAAAAAGCCTCTTGTTCCAAAGCCTCATTTTTACAAAGCGCTAAAGCATTTAAAGCTTCCATACAAGCTGCAATTAAAGTATTAAAAGTAAAACTCTGATGATAAACTTCAAAAGATTTTTTTAAAGCTTCATACACCTTTAATCTTGCATATTTTTCTTCTTTATTTAAATTTTCTTGTTTTAATTCTACAAGCTCACCTTTTTTAACATTTTGCGCTCTATCATAGAGTTTACAAATAAATCTATAAGCCCCTTCAACCGCATCATCATTCCATTCAAGTTCTTTAGCCGGAGGTGCAGCAAAAAGTATAAAAAGTCTTGCGGTATCAGCACCATATTTTTCTATAATCTCATCAGGATCCACAACATTGCCTTTTGATTTTGACATTTTAGCACCATCTTTTAACACCATACCCTGAGTTAAAAGTCTATCAAAAGGTTCATTTTGTGTTAAATAACCCAAGTCTCTTAAAGCTTTTTGGAAAAATCTCGCATAAAGTAAATGCAAGATTGCATGTTCAATACCACCTATATATTGATCCACACTCATCCAATACTTTACACTTTTTTCATCTAAAGCTTTTTCCTGCCAAGTTTTCTCATCACTTGCAAAACGTGCAAAATACCAAGAACTTTCAAAAAAAGTATCTAAAGTATCACTTTCTTTTTGAGCCTCTTTACCACATTTTGGACAGATACAATTTTTCCAAGTTGGATGTTTATCAAGTGGATTACCCTCACCTGTAATTTGCACATCTTCAGGCAGAGTAATAGGTAAATTTTCTAGTTTTTGAGGCACTACACCACAACTTTGACATTTAATCATAGGAATAGGCGCACCCCAATATCTTTGACGCGAAACACCCCAATCACGAATTTTAAAATTTACAACCCTTTTTCCTATATTTTTAGCTTCAAACTGAGAAATGATTTTTAATCTTGCTTCATTACAATCAAGATTATCAAATTCTTGACTATGGATTAATTTTCCTGATTTTTGCGTATAAGGTAAATTTTCTTGAGTTTGAATAACTTGTTTGATGGCAAGATTATATTTTGTTGCAAATTCAAAATCTCTTTCATCATGAGCTGGAACAGCCATAACCGCTCCACTACCATAATCAGCCAAGACAAAATTAGCCACCCATAAAGGAATTTTTTCTCCGCTTAAAGGATGAATGGCATAAATTCCTAAAAAATAACCTTCTTTTTCAGAACTTTGTCTTTCTCTTGGGCTTTGATTTTGAATAACTTTGATTTTATTTAATACATCTTGATTTAATAAATTTTGTGAAAGCAAATTTTGAACAATCTTATGTTCTGGAGCTAAAGCGATATACGAAACTCCATAAATTGTATCTGCTCTTGTAGTAAAAACTTCTAAAGAACTTTCTTTGGTTTTTTGCTTACTTTCTTCGTCTAAATTTAAAGAAAATTCCAAACCTTCACTTTTACCTATCCAATTTTCTTGCATAGTTAAAACTTGATTAGGCCATTTATCTTTTAATTCTTCTAAATCTTTTAAAAGTTCCTCAGCATAAGCAGTGATTTTTACATAATAACCTGGCATTTTTTTCTGCACTACTTCATGACCACAACGCCAACATTTTCCGTCTTCAACTTGTTCATTAGCCAAAACCGTTTGATCTTGTTCACACCAATTTACATTTGCTTCTTTAGTGTAAATCAAACCTTTTTCAAACATCTTAATAAAAAATTCTTGCTCAAATTTTGTATAAAGTGGATCTGAAGTAGCAAGCATTCTTTTTTTAGAAAAAGAAAAACCTAAAGAAAAAAGTTCTTTTTTCATATAAGCTATATTTTCATAAGTCCATGACTTAGGATGAATTTTATGTTTAATAGCTGCATTTTCAGCAGGCATACCAAAACTATCAAAACCTATAGGATGTAAAACATTAAAACCTATCTTGCGATAATATCTTGCCAAAGCATCACCTATAGTATAATTTCTTACATGCCCCATATGAATGCGTCCACTAGGATAAGGAAACATCGATAAAATATATTTTTTAGGCAAATTTAAGTCATCTTTTGGCTCAAAATATTCATTTTCATCCCAAATTTTTTGCCATTTTTTTTCTATTAAACTTGCTTCATAAGCCATAAATTCTCCTTACACAGTTCCTTTTTCATACATTGCACGATTGCGTTCTTTATCTTGTTTTCTTTTTGCTTTTTCAATTTCTTTATTTCTAAACTCAAGCACACTAAATTTAAACCATAATAATGTCGGACTTGCAACAAAGATAGAGCTTAAAGTTCCCGCTATAATACCTACAATTAAAGCCAAAGAAAATCCTTGTATCATTTCCCCGCCAAAGAAATAAAGTATCACAACGGTTGCTAAAGTCAACCCTGAAGTTAAAACCGTTCTTGATAAAGTTGCTGAAACACTTTCATTAATAATAGGTGCAAGTTCGGTTTTTTTACTTGTTTTAATACCTTCTCTGATTCTATCAAAAATAATAATTGTATCATTTAAAGAGTACCCAAGCACAGTTAAAACAGCAGCCAAAGTATCTAAATTGACATCAATTTTAAATAAAGAAATTGCCCCTAAAGTAATCACAACATCATGAATTTCACTGATTATAGCCGCAAGAGCAAAACGCCACTCAAAACGCAATGCTATATAAATTAAAATTGCTATCAAAGATACAGCTATAGCCATAAGTCCTTTATTTCTAAGTTCATCACCTACTTTTGGACCTACCACATCAGCACGACGCACTTCAAATTTTCCCGTATCCTTTAAAAGAATGCTTATATGCTCACCTATATCATTGCTTACATTATCATTACTTCCTAAAAAGCGTATAGTTACTTCTTCATTGCTTCCAAACTCAGTTACAGATAAATTTTGAAAAGTTCCTTGATTTTCTAAAATTTCTCGAATTTGCGTTATAGGAGCTGCATTTTCATATTTAAGCTGAACTAAAGTTCCTCCGCTAAAATCAATGCCATATTGCAAACCCCTATCCCAAAGTAAATAAATAGAACTAAAAAACAAAATAAAAGAAAAGGAAATAGCAGCAAAACGCATTCTCATAAAATCATAAATTTTCTTTTCGCTAAAAAACTGCATTATCTTCTCCTATAACCAAACCAAAATCTTGTATTATTATTTTTTTCTATGCGTTGCATAAAATAATCAAACATTCCGTGAGTTCCTAAAATAGCTGTAATCATAGAAACAACGATACCAATTCCCAAAGTCACAGCAAAACCTTTAACTGCTCCTATTCCATAGGCATAAAGTGCTACCGAAGTAACTAAAGAAGTGATATTTGAATCTATAATCGCACTCATAGCATTTTTATAACCTTGTTCTATACTAACTCTTATATTTACTCCATCTCGCAAGAGTTCTCGTATACGCTCATTGATAATCACATTTGCATCTACTGCCATACCCACAGTTAAAACAAGTCCTGCCATCCCTGGTAAAGTTAAAGTTGCTCCAAACATAGCCATAACGGCAACTACTACCAAAACATTAACTAGCATTGCAATATTTGCAAAAATTCCTGCCACACCGTAATACATCATCATAAATACTACAATAAAAACCGATGCACCGATTAAGGCTATCATACTCATTTTAATACTATCAGCACCTAAAGATGGTCCTATGCTTCTTTGTTCAAGTAATTTTACAGGCGCAAGCAAAGCTCCACTTCTTAAAGCTACCGCCACATCGCGTGCTTCTTCTTGAGTAAAAGCTCCACTGATTTGCCCACTACCTCCGCCTATGCGTTCATTAATAGATGGAGCAGAATATACTTTATTATCAAGTACAATAGCAAGACGCTTTCCAACATTTGCTCCTGTATAATCAGCAAATTTTTTAGAACCCTCGGCATTTAAAGTAAAATTAATCACAGGATAATTACTCTTATCGCTAAGTCCTACTCTAGCATCAGTAAGCATAGATCCATCTAAAATAGGTATACTTTTTAAGGTATATTTTAAATTTGGATTTCTAGAATCAGGCACTAAAATCAGTCCATAACTCGCAGCCTCAGCATCACTCATTGTAGAAGCTTGACCCATTTTAGAATCATCAACTTCCATAAGTTGCAAATGTGCTGCTTTTGTGATGCGTTCTTTTGCTCTTAATTCGTCTTCTTTGGTTTTAATCCCAGCAAGTTCAACCAAAATCTTATCATCACCTTGTTTAGCAACTGTTGGCTCTGCTAAACCAAATTGATCAAGCCTATTTCTTATGGTTTCAACTGCTTGTAAAAGTGCAAAATTTTCTATATTTTTTACTTCTTCTGAGGTAAAAGAAATTTTATAGTGCATATTTTCACTTTGTATATTAATTCCTTTTATTTCTTTAAGCAAATTTTCAACTTTTGCAACATCCGCATTATCGAGCAAAGTAAATTCTAAAATATCATCATGGGTATTTAAGCCATCATTTAAAATATTTTCTTTATTAAAAGAATAACTCAATGAAGATGCAATTGATTTTATTTTAGATTTTACAGCTTCTTCATTATCTACACCTAAGAGCATATAAAGCCCACCTTGCAAATCAAGACCTAAATTAATCTTCGCACCACGTTCTGACTGCAAAAAAGAAGGGAGTGAAAAAGCCACTCCAAAAATAAATACCGCCATAAAAATAATCAAGCGATAATTGATTTTAGAATTACGCATCAATTTTCTTTGCTATAAATTCTCTTGAAATTTTTGCAGTAACATTATCTTCATTAAGCTTAACTTTGATAAAATCCTCCTCTGGTTTTACGACTTCACAAATAAGTCCGCCATTGGTGATGATTTTATCTCCTTTTTGCAAAGACTCAAGCATTTGTTTATGTGCTTTTGCTTGTTTTTGTTGTGGTCTAATTACCAAGAAATAAAAAATTGCAAATAACACTACAAGAGGTAACAATGAAGTTAAAATTGAATTTTCTGCCATATTTTTCCTTTATTCCAAAAAAATTAAACACTAATTCTATCATTTTTAAAATAATAAAAGTCTTTTTTATTGCAATTTTACTTTCAAATTCTATTTATCTATCATTTTTTGAAAATATTTTTACACAAACCATTAGTCCATTTTTAGCTATTTGGGGGTTAGTTTTACTTCTAAAAAGTAAAACTTCTAAACAATATTTTTGGATAGGTTTTTTTGTAGGGATTCTTTGGTTTTGGTGGATTGGTTTATCTTCAATTTATTTTAATCTAAACTATTTAGTACCAATTATACCAATTATCATTGGTTTTATTTATGGGTTACTTTTTAGATTATGTTATTTATTAAAATTTGATTTTTTAAGGCTTTGTGGAATTTTTTGCATAAGTTTTATCCATCCTTTAGGATTTGATTGGTTTAATTGGGGGATTTTTACAGTTTATGGTTTTTTTGACCCAAGTTATCGTGGCATTATTTGCATATTTTTAATAGCATATTTCATCTATGAGGGTTATATATCAAGATATTATAAAATAGCAATTGTTCTTATTTTATTCTTTAGTGGATTTCAATATAATGAAAAACAAGCTCAAACTCTTAATTTAAACTACAAACTCATCAATACTAATATCTCTCAAGATCAAAAATTTTTACAAGAAAATTTAAAATCAAATTCTGATATCTTAATTCAAGATATACTTCAAGCTATAAATGAAAAAAAAGAACTTGTAATCTTGCCTGAAACCGCTTTTGCTTTTGATTTAAAAAATACCAAATATGAGCTTATGCTTAAAGAATTATCTTATAAAATCACCATTATTACAGGAGCATTTCATGTTGAAAAAGAGCATACTTACAATAGCACTTATATCTTTAAAAAAGGCAATGTCTATATTTTAAATAAGTATTTTTTAGTTCCCTTTGGTGAAGAAATTCCATTTTTTAAAGACTTAACAAAAAAATATTTTCTTAAAAATATTGAAGAATTTTCTAAAGGTCCTATACAAAGCAAATATAAATTAGATAATCAAATTATCACAAATGCAATTTGTTATGAAGCTACCAAAGAACAAAACTATCAAAATTCACAAATTATTATAGCCCTAAGCAACAATGCTTGGTTTAATAATAGCAGCGAATACAAACTCCAGCAACTCTTAATGAAATTTTATGCAAGTAAATATGGGGTTAGTGTTTATCATGCTACAAATGGCAAAGAGAATATAGTTATACTCCCTAAAAAGCTTTTAAGTAAAGATTGGAAAAATTTATCCAAAGAAATATTTAATGATAAAAAATAATATTAAAATTTTAATTTTAAAGTAATTTAAGTTATTTTATATTATAATTCTGTCAAACAATATTTTGACTTAGAGGGGTTTTTACCCCAAAAGCTAAATTAATTTAGCTTCCTTCCTAACTTTTATATTTATGGGGGATATTGAAAAATATCCCTCTAAGTCAAAAATTAATATAACTTTATTAATTCTTTATAATTATACAAGCCTTATTTAAGCTTGTATAATATTGTTAATTTTTTAAAGTAGTTTTTTAAACTGCTCTAGAGCATCAAGTTTTTCCCAAGGATAGTCCTTTTGTCCTACTTGCCCACGAGCTGCTACATCTGCATAAAGAAAAGTTTCTTTACTTGGTTTATCCAGATGAAATTTATCGCGAATCCAATTTGGTGTTAAAGAGAAATTTTGCATTACAAAATCACTTAAAACATCATCATTTACACTGGTATTTGTACCCATACAATCCACGCTTACCGAAGTAGGTTTTGCAACACCTATAGCATAGCTAAGTTGAACAATACATTTTTTAGCAAGCCCTGCTGCAACTATGTTTTTAGCTAGCCATCTACCTGCATAAAGTCCACTTCTATCAACCTTAGTATAATCTTTGCTCGATTGTGCGCCACCACCTATTGGAGAATAACCTCCAAAACTATCTACTATAAGTTTTCTTCCTGTTAAACCACTATCATGCAAAGAAGAGTGATTGACATATTTACCAGTTGGATTAATTAAAATTCTAGTTTTATTAGGATCAAAAAGTTCTTTTGGTAAATTACTATCTAAGATAAGTTTCATCACCAAAGATCTTAAATCTTCTATTTTCATACTTTCAACACAAGGTGCAGAAACTACTATAGTATGGATACTTTGCGGTTCGCAATTTTCAAAATTCGCCTTAGTACCATAATCAATAGTTACTTGAGTTTTAATATCTACTCCAAGTTCATGTGGATTTGCTTTTGCATAAGCATAAACTCTATCGCATAGCATTCTTGCATAACTAATAGCTGCTGGCATGTATTCTTCAGCTTCGCAACTTGCAAAACCAAACATAATACCTTGATCGCCTGCTCCTGTTTCGCCATCTTCTTGATCGACACCTTGATTGATATCAGGGCTTTGTTCATTTAAAAACACCATAACATCAACTTCATCAGGATGCAAACACTGCTCTTTACTAAAATGCCCTGCTCCGTCATAACCAATGTTTTTTAAAACATCTTTAACTAAATTATCGTAATCAGCTTTACTAAGTTTGTGATTTGACTTAACTTCGCCTCCTATCACAACCTTATTTCCTGCGACAAAAACCTCACTCGCCACCCTTGAATTTTTGTCATTTTTCAAGAGTATATCCACTATCGTATCAGCGATTATATCAGCGCACTTGTCTGGATGACCTGCACTTACGACTTCTGAAGTGAATAGATACATAAAAAGTCCTTTCATTTAAAATGAACCACAATTGTATCCAAATAAACTTATCAAAGCTTGATAAATTAAAAATTCTCTAAAATTAAGCAAAAGTTAGCTAAAATCAACTTCTGATATAAAAAATATTTAAAAGGTTTTTATGTTTTCTAAAATCATTCAAAGCTACGCTAAAGGCAACCTCATAGTTCAAATTTGTATAGGTATAGCACTAGGAATACTTATAGGCATTAGTTCTAAAGAAATATCTGAAATTGCAAATTTACTTGGAATACTTTTTACAAGTGCCTTAAAAGCTATCGCTCCTATGCTTGTTTTTATTTTAATTTTAACCTCAATTTGCACTAAAGATTTTTCTCAAAGTGGTGCTAAGATCAAAAATATTATCATTTTATATATAGTAGGCACCTTTTTTGCTTCAGCTTGTGCAGTTCTTGCTAATTTTTTCTTCCCTGTAAAGCTTGTTTTAGATGGAGTTCAAACTGCTACAAACTCATCTCCAACCCACATGAGTGATATTTTCAAAGATCTTTTATTTAAAATTGTTGATAATCCCATAAATGCTCTTTCAAGTGGAAATTATTTAGGAATTTTAACTTGGGCAATAGCTGGAGGTATAGCATTAAAACACTGTTCTAACGAAGCAAAACAAGTTTTTATAGACATTAATGAAGGGGTTTTAAAAATTGTTAAATTTGTAGTAAAACTTGCTCCTTTTGGAATTTTTGGACTTGTGGCTAATTCTGTAGCACAAACAGGAGCACAAGGTTTACTAAGTTATGTAAAACTTTTAATTTTACTTGTAGCTACTATGCTTTTTGTTACTTTTGTTATCAATGCCTTAATAGTCTTTTTTTATACAAGAAAAAATCCTTTTCCTTTGATTTTTATCTGCTTAAGGCACAGTGCATTTTTTGCCTTTTTTACAAGAAGTTCAGCGGCAAATATTCCTGTAAATATGGCACTTTGCGCTAAACTTGGCATAGATAAAGAATTTTATGGCATTTCTATACCTTTAGGAGCTACTATCAACATGGCAGGAGCAGCAGTTACTATAGCTATTTTAAGTCTTACTGCAGCCAATACCGTTGGTATAGAAATCAGTCTTTTACAAGCCTTTTTATTAAGCATTATTGCTACCTTTGCAGCTTGTGGGGCTAGCGGAGTTGCGGGCGGATCTTTACTGCTTATACCTTTGGCTTGTTCTTTATTTAATATAGACTATGATATTGCTATGAAGGTAGTTGCCATAGGTTTTATTATAGGGGTTATTCAAGATAGTGTTGAAACTGCTTTAAATAGTTCTACAGATGTTCTTTTTACAGCAATTTGTTCTAAAAATGAATTAAATTACAATATCAAATAAGGTAAAAACATGCGTCATCTCATCACTACAAAAGATTTTAATAAAGTCGAAATTATGGAGCTTTTTAAAGAAGCAAGTGATTTCTTAGATGAAAAACCTAGAACTTTTCTTAAAGGAAAAAGTATCACGACAATTTTTTTTGAAAACTCTACACGCACCCTTTCATCTTTTGAAAGCGCTGCAAGAAGATTAGGCGCTAGGGTTTTACGCCTTGATGTTTCAAGATCAAGCTCTAGCAAAGGAGAAACTCTTTATGATACTGCTGCTAATTTAGATGCCATGAGTCCTAATGCTATTGTTGTAAGACACGCAAACTCAGGAGTTCCCTTGATATTAGCAAAGCATATGCATTGTCCAGTTGTTAATGGAGGAGATGGAAAACACGCCCATCCTACTCAAGCTTTGCTAGATTTATTTACTATTTATAATCATTTTCAAGGTGATGTCGAAGGTAAGAAAATTTGCATCGTAGGTGATATTAAAAATTCCCGCGTTGCAGCGTCTAATATAGAACTTTTAAGCAGATTTAATCTTGATATTACCCTAGTAGCTCCACCGCATTTTATGCCTAATACCCATCTTAAAAAACATTATAAGCTTGATGAGAATATCATAGCAAATTCAGATATTATCATGAGTCTTAGAACACAAACAGAAAGACATAATAAAACCGTTTACGCTTCACTTAAAGACTATGCAAATGATTTTTGTATTCAAAAAAGCTTAGTAAAAGATAAAAAGCTTATTTTACTACATCCAGGCCCTGTAAATCGCAATATTGACATAAGCGATGAAATGATGAGCGATGAAAGAACTTTAGTTTTAAAACAAGTTAAAAATGGAGTGGCCATTAGAATGGCTGTTCTTAAAAAACTCATATTAGAAAATGAAGGATAAAAAATGTTAGAATGGGATTTAAGTGCTTTATTCCACGATAAAGAAGCATTACAAAATTTTACACAAGATCAAATCCAACAAAGTTTAAATTTCAAAAAAAACTATGAAAATAAACTTTATGCATTAAATGCTAATGAGTTTTTGCAAGCTTTAAAAGATTATGAAAATTTAAATCAAGCTCTTGGTAAAATCATGACTTATGCTTATTTGCTTTTTGCTAAAAACACTCAAAATGGTTCTTTTTACGCACAATACGAAGAAGAATGCAAAAAAATAGAAGAAAATTTACTCTTTTTCGAGCTTGAATTTTGCGAGTTAGCTCCTGAGAAAAGTCGAGAATTTACAACTTTTTGCAAAGATTATGATTTTTATCTTTCTAATTTATTGCAAAACAAACGCTATAATCTTAGCAAAAACGAAGAACGCATTATGCTTTATCTTTCAAATACAGGTGCAAATGCTTTTAGTAGACTTTTTGATGAAAGTATGAGTGCTTTAAAAATCCCTTTTGAAGGTAAAAAACTTAGCGAAGAAGAAATTCTAAGCAAAATGTATGATGAAGATAGAAAGATACGCAAAAAAGCTGCTAAAAAATTCAGTAAAGTTTTGCAAAAAAATAGCAGACTTTTAAGTTTTATTATCAATATGATAAAAACAGAAAGAAAAAATATAAGCTTATTAAGAGGTTATGAAAATGCTGAAATTTCAAGACATATCAGCAATCAAATTTCACAAAAAAGCGTTGATTCTTTGATAGCAAGTGCGCAAAAACATTTTAACTTAGTATCGCAATTTTACAAAAGAAAAAAACAAATTTTAGGCTATGATGAGCTTAAAGACTATGATAGATATGCACCCATAGGAAAAGAAGCAAGTTTTGATTTTAAAACAAGTAAAAATATTGTTTTAGAGGCATTTCAAGCTTTTTCTCCGCAATTTTATAATATAGCAAAAAATGCTTTTAATCAAGGCTGGATTGATGTTTATCCACAAGAAAATAAACAAGGGGGTGCTTTTTCACATTCTGCAACTTCTGATGCACATCCTTTTGTTTTATTAAACTACACCGATAAA
Organism: Campylobacter sp. CH246; assembly: GCF_004378835.1. Taxonomy (NCBI): domain Bacteria; kingdom Pseudomonadati; phylum Campylobacterota; class Epsilonproteobacteria; order Campylobacterales; family Campylobacteraceae; genus Campylobacter; species Campylobacter sp. CH246. Next base: position 42,741 of record NZ_RYYA01000005.1, on the reverse strand, counting down.
AGACGCGATCTTTTTACACTTGCACATGAATTAGGACACACCATCCATCAAAAACTTTCTTATAATGTAAGCTATTTAAATCAAAACACGCCTTTAACCACCGCAGAAACAGCTTCAGTTTTTGCTGAAATGCTCGTATTTGATTTTATTAAAGATAAGTTAAAAAAAGAAGAACTCCTATCTTTATATGCAAATAAAATCGAAGATATTTTTGCAACTTTTTATAGACAAATTAATTTTACTTGTTTTGAAAGACGCTTACATGCTCAAGAAAATGAACTTAGCACCGAAGAAATCAATAAAATTTGGATGGAAGAATCTCAAAGGATGTTTCAAGACAGCGTAAAACTTACAAAAAATTATGCTTCTTGGTGGAGTTATATTCCTCATTTTATCCATTCTCCTTTTTACTGCTATGCTTATGCCTATGCACAACTTTTAGTTTTAGCTCTTTATGGACTTTACAAAAGTAAAAAATGTGAAAATTTTAAAGAACTTTATATCAAAATGCTTTCTTTAGGTGGAAGCGTGAGTCCAAAAGAACTAGTAGGAATGTTTGGATTTGATATAGAAGATGAAAATTTTTGGGAAATAGGCATAAAAGAAATTCAAAAACTCATCAATGAATTCATGGAGTTACAATCATGCTAGAAACAATCTTAAAAAATGAAAATTTTATCCATACCATGCAAAAGCATTGTTATGAAGTTATTTCACACCTTATAGAAGAAAATATAGAATTTTCCATAGTTGCAAATACAAATTTCATAGATTTTAACCCTGAACTTCCCAAAGAGCTTGATATTAAACAAAATCCTTATGCTCTTTTTGCTCTTGGAGGATACACCTTTGAATCCATACAACTAAATAAAGATTTCATTCAATTTCACGCAGGTTTTGGAAATGATGATTTTGATAGTTTTGTAAAGGTTGATTTAGGAGCTATCACGCAAATTCAAGTAGAAAATAGCATTTTATTCGTTAATTTTAGTCTTTATAAACGTGAAGATAGCAAAAATTTACAAAAATCTAAAAATATATTTTTAAATAATCCAAAAAATAAAGATATTTTCAAAAAATGAATCTATTTGAAGATTTAAATGATAGTCAAAAACAAGCGGTAAGCCACATTGATGGAGCCATGCTTATCCTAGCAGGCGCAGGTAGTGGAAAAACCAAAACTATCACCACTCGTCTTGCTTATCTTATCGGTGAAGTAGGCATCCCCTCACATAACACTCTTACTCTTACTTTTACAAATAAAGCAGCTAGTGTTATGCGTCATAGAGCATTAAATTTTCTACAAGGCAATCACAATCCTTTGCTTTGCACCTTTCATAAATTTGGACTTTTATTTTTAAAACTCCATTTTGAAAGATTGGAGCGTAAAAATAGTTTTATTGTTATCGATACAGATGATACAAAAAAAATAATTAAAGACTTAATCCATGATAAAAACAAAGATAATGTCTATGATATTATCCAATACATATCTTATTGCAAAAATGAAGGCAAAAGAGTAAGCAATGTCTTTGAAGATTTAAATTTACTAAAAGAACATAATTTTGAAAAATATCAAAATGAATACAAATTTGCCAACTATTACCGTGCTTATGAAGAATACTTATTAAAGCAAAATTTTGTAGATTTTGATGATCTTTTATTGCTAAGCAATCTCATTTTAGAAAATGATATAAATTTTGCCAAAGAACAAAGCTTACTTTATAATTACATTACAGTTGATGAGTATCAAGATACTAATACCTTGCAATATAAAATTCTAAAAAATCTATGTTGTATGCATGAAAATATCACAGTTGTTGGTGATGATGATCAAAGTATTTATAGTTGGCGTGGAGCAAAAATTGAAAATATTTTAAATTTTCAAAACGATTTTAAAAATGTTAAACTTGTAAAACTTGAACAAAACTATCGTTCAGTAGGGACTATTTTACAAGCAGCAAATAATCTCATATCTCACAATGAGCAACGACTTGGAAAAACTTTAATCTGCACTAAAGATACTGGGGAAAATATTAAAATATTAAAAAACGAAAACGAAAAAGATGAAGGTTTATATATCGCTCAAGAAGTGAAAAAATTGCTAAATTCTGGAGTAGAAGCTAAAGAGATCGCCGTTTTATTTCGAGTTAATGCACTATCAAGAGCAATAGAAGAAGCATTTATGAAGGAAAAAATTTCTTATAAACTGCTTAGCGGTATGCGTTTTTATGAGAGATTAGAAATAAAAGATTTAATCTCGTATCTTAGACTTATCTTAAATCCAAATGATGATTTGTCGTTTAGGCGTATTATTAATCGCCCTAAAAGATCCATAGGAGAAAAAGCCCTAAAAAATTTAGAAGAATATGCAAAAAAACGTCAAATTTCACTTTTTGATGCCTTATGTGAAAGCGATGGCGGTGTAGGAATTTTAACAACAAAAAAAGCACAAAATGAAGCAAATATTTTTATACAAAATATTCACACTCTAAAAAGCTACGATAATGCAAAAAAAGTTTTTGACAATATAGAAGAATTATTTAAAATCAAAGATTATTTTTCAGAGCAAGATGATGGAGATGAAAGAATCAGAAATCTTGATGAGTTTTATGCTAATCTAAGAGAAAAACTCAAAGAAGATCCCGAAGCTTCTTTAGAAGATCTACTTAGTGAAATTTCTTTATTAAGTGATCAAGATAATTTAGATGAAGAATGTGTTTGCTTGATGAGTATTCATGCTAGCAAAGGTTTGGAATTTGATTATGTTTTTATAATAGGCTTTGATGAAGGATTTTTTCCTTTAAATAGCGAAGAAAATCTCGAAGAAGAACGCCGTCTTGCTTATGTTGCCATCACTCGCGCCAAGAAATTTCTCACAATAAGTGTTGCAAATTCTCGTTTTTATCATGGTTCAAGAGCAAATATCAATCCTAGTCGCTTCTTAGAAGAAAGTAAATTAATCAATAAAAAATCAAAAAATCAAAATATACAAAAAACTAGTTTTTGCAAAGGAGATCTAGTTAAACATAAAATTTTTGGCATTGGCAGGGTTGTTGAAGTTAATAAAAGCGGAAAAGAGGAAAAGCTTAATATTAATTTTGGTGGTATAATGCGTGTAATCATGGCAAGCTTTGTGGAAAAAGCAGTATGAATAAGATCTTTGCAGCCTTTAAACCAAGAGGTTTGAGTTCTAATGCCTTTTTAAGTACTTTAAAGAAAAAATATAAAAATAAAAAAGCAGGATATTCTGGCACTCTTGATCCTTTCGCCAAAGGGGTTTTAATCGTTGCGTTTGGACAATACACAAAACTTTTCCGATTTTTAAAAAAAACTCCAAAAACCTATAAAGCTACTTTATGGCTTGGAGTTTACTCCTTAAGTCTTGATGATCAAAATATAAAAGAAATTAAAAATATAAAAGAATTTGATCTTGCAAATTTACAACAAATCATTGATCAAATGCAAGGAATTATCTCCTATACACCGCCGCAATTTAGCGCCAAAAGAATCAATGGAACTCGCGCCTATGAACTTGCAAAAAAAGGTATAGAAGCAAATTTAAAACCTTGCCAAATGGAAGTATTTGATTGCAAGATTTTAAGCTATAATCATCCTTTTTTAAATATCGAAATCACAGTCAGTGAAGGTGCTTATATAAGATCTTATTGCGAACTTTTTGCTAGAAAACTAGGTATTAATGCGACTTTAAGCTCTTTAGAGCGCATTAAAGAAGGCAAATTTGTTTATAATAATGAGAAAAGCTTAAATGTGTTAAAATACATTAACCTAAAGCCAAATTTTATCAAGGATTTAAATAAACTCGAAAATGGTGCTAAAATTTTTGTCGAAGAATTAAAATTTCATGATGAAGGAGATTATTATATTGAAACAGAAAAATATTTTAGCATAATTAATATTAAAGAAAATACAGTAAAATATCTTCTAAATAAGGTTGAAAAATGTTAATATTATCAAGAAAAGAAAATGAAAGTATAATTATCGGAGAAGGTATAGAAATCAAAGTCGTTCAAACAGGGAAAGGATATGCCAAAATAGGCATAGAAGCTCCAAAATCCCTTATGATACTTAGAAAAGAACTTGTTCAACAAGTAAAGGATGAAAATTTGCATTCTGTTGTTCAGAATGATATTAAACTTGATGACTTAAGCAAAAAACTAATCAAATGAAAGCTTACGCTAAAGCAAATATTTTTTTAAAACTTACCGGTTTTGACTCAAGAAAATATCATCTTTTAGAATCACGATTTATACTTTTAAAAGATCTTTTTGATGAGCTTGAGCTTGTTGATAAAGAATCAGACTCTAAAAAAGAATTTGAAATCATTAGTAATTTTAAATGCGAAAATAATATTATTCAAAAGGCTTACTTACTACTTTCTAAAAGATATAACAACGAATTAAAAGAATTATTTAGCAAAAAAAGCCTAAAACTCACAAAAAATATCCCAGTATGTGCTGGACTTGGCGGTGGAAGTAGCGATTGTGCGAGTTTTTTACTACTAATGAATGAAACCCTAAATTTAAAATTAAACCTACAAGAACTTATAAATTTAAGCATACAACTAGGAAGCGATATTGCCTTTTTTTTAAGTGGCTTTCACTCTGCTAATGTAAGTGGCTGTGGCGAAATTATAGAAGAATTTGAAGATGACATACCTAATTTAAAATGGACTTTTCCACAAATATCTTGCCAAACTAAAGCTGTTTATGATGAATTTGATAGAGGAATATTTGACTTTCAAAAAAACAATAATCAAGCGCAAATCTACAAAAAACTCAGCACAAAAGAGTTGTTACAAAATTTTAAAAACAAAGAATTAAATGATTTATTTACTCCTTGTGCAACTTTATATCCTAAAATGAAGTCTTACTTACAAGAAGATTTTTTTCTAAGCGGTAGCGGTAGTAGTGTTTTTAAGGTTGATCGATGAAAATTATTGCGAGAAATAAAAAAGCTTTATTTGATTATAGCATCATAGAACGCTTTGAAGCCGGAATTGTCCTTAAAGGAAGTGAAGTTGTAGCCTTAAGAGCAGGAAGAGCAAATCTTAAAGACTCTTTTGTTCGCATTATAAAAAATGAGATTTTTTTACTTAATTCTCATATTTCATTGCTTCATACTACACATTCTTTCTATAAACACGAAGAAAGAGGTGCTAGAAAGCTTTTAATGCATAGAAAGCAAATTGATAAATTATTAGGTAAAGTAAGTATAGAAGGATATACTATTGTTGCATTAGATCTTTATTTTAACACAAAAAATAAAGTAAAAGCCACTCTTGCTTTAGCTAAAGGGAAAAATTTGCACGACAAGCGTGAAACTTTAAAGAAAAAGCAAGCCGATTTAGAAGCTAGAGCTGCTATGAAAAATTATAAATAAAGGAAATTAAATGAAAAAAATTTTAACCCTATTTTTAATAAGTTTAGCATTTTTTCTTAATGCTTGCTCCAAAGAAGAAGAAATTCAAAATGATTTTATGTTTGAAGAGTATCACAAAGGAGATAAAATAGTATTAAATAGTGTAAATGGTGGAAGCAAAACTTTAATAAGAACAGATAAAGGTTTTGTGGTAGAAGGAGAGGAAGGAAAAGTTCTAATGTTTGATTTTTTTGGCACTTTTTGCACCCCATGCAAAGAAGAAGCTTTAGATCTTAGCAAACTTTGGAAAAATAATTCTAGCAAATTTATCATTATAGGACTTACACATTTTGAAGATGTTAGCGATGAAACAGTTAAAAAATTCGCGGATGATTATGGTGCTTACTATTTTCTAAGCAATGGCAGCTCTAATGATCGTATTATTGCTCAAATTTTAAAAGATATAGACTATCAAAATATGGAGCAACTTCCTTTTAAAGTTGTTTTAAAAAATGGAATTTATCAAAAAATAAGCGATTACTGGAATAATAATACTCCAACAAATTTTTATCTTGGTAAAATTCCAACAGAACTCATGCAAGAAGATTTAAATAAAATCTACAAAGGAAAATAATGCCAAAAACCCAAACTCTAGAGCAAACAAAACTTAGTGAACCAAAAATGTATAAAGTTATACTCTTAAATGATGATGTAACAACCATGGATTTTGTTATAGAAATTTTGATGAATATTTTTCATCAAAACCTTGAGAAAGCAAGTCAAACAATGTTAGAAATTCATCACAATGGTTCTGGAATTTGTGGCATTTACACTCAAGAAATAGCTCTTTCAAAACAAAAAAAAGTTATGGATGCAGCTAAACTTGCTAATTTTCCGCTACAAGCAAAGGTAGAAGAAGAATGAAATACCAAGAAAATTTACAAAAATATCTTGATAATGCCAAAAATCTAAGCTTAATAAATCACCATGAATTTGTTACCTGTGAGCATGTACTGTTTGCATTACTAAAACTAAGCACTGATTTTAAGGATATATTTGAAGAATTTTCAGATGGAGATCTTGAGCTTCTAGAAACCGAATTAAAAAATTACATTTCTCAAAACAATCAAGTTATTAAACAAGAAATAGAACCTACAATATCTGTTGTTTTAGATGAAATCTTACTTTCATCTAAAAATAAAAATAATGAAATTAAAATTATAGATTTTTTAGAAAAGCTCATACAGGATTCAAGAAGTTATTCTAGCTATCTCTTAAAAAAACACAACATAAATCTTAACAAAATTCAAGAAGTTCAAAATCATGAAAATATACAAAATTTAAGCAACCACACAAGTGATTTAACACTTTTAGCTCAAAATGGCAAGATTGATCCTTTAATAGGAAGAAAATTTGAACTTGAAAGAATGATGCAAATTCTTTCACGTCGCAAGAAAAATAATCCTATTTTAGTAGGAGAAGCAGGAGTTGGCAAAACGGCCATTGTAGAAGGATTAGCATTGGCTATTGCGGAAAAAAAGGTGCCTAAAAACTTACAAAATGCAAAAATTTTTAGTCTTGATATGGCTAGTATACTTGCGGGAACAAAATACCGTGGAGATTTTGAGAAAAGAATTAAAGAAATTTTAAATGAACTTGAGAAAATACCCAATGCTATTTTATTTATTGATGAAATTCACACTATAGTAGGAGCTGGAAGCACAGGAGAATCTCATACTGATTTTTCCAATCTTTTAAAACCAGCTCTAAGTAATGGAACTTTAAAATGCATAGGTGCAACAACTTTTATGGAATATAAAAATACTTTTGATAAAAATAAACCTCTAAGTCGCCGTTTTGCTAAAATAAATGTAGATGAACCAAGCCAAGAAGAAAGTTTGCAAATTCTTAAAGGATTAAAAAACAAATATGAAGAATTTCATCATATAAAATTAAACGATGAAATTCTTCAATATGCTGTAATTTGGGGTAAAAAATTTTTTAATGATAAATTTTTACCTGATTGCGCTATAGATCTGATCGATGAACTTGGCGCTTCTTTTGCTTTAAATCCAAAAGCTAAAAAAAATGCAAATTTAAAAGATTTAGAAAATGTTTTAGCAAAAATGACCCACCATCACAAAATGTTTGAATTCGATCAAAATAAAGCTTTAATGAATTTAAAAACAAATTTAAAAGCAAAAATTTTTGGCCAAGATGAAGTTATAGATAGCCTTGTTTCATCACTTAAGCAAAGTTTTGCGGGATTTAAAAATTCCAATACACCACGCGGAGTGTTTTTGTTTACTGGATCAAGTGGAGTTGGAAAAACAGAACTTTGCAAAGCTTTAGCTGAATTTTTAGGTTTAAATTTAGAGCGCTTTGATATGAGCGAATATGCAGAAAAACATGCTATAAGTAAACTAATAGGATCTCCAGCTGGATATATAGGTTTTGAAGAGGGTGGACTTTTAAGCAATGCTATTCGCAAAAATCCTTTCAGTCTTGTTCTTTTTGATGAAATAGAAAAGGCTCATCCTGATTTAAGCAATACCTTTTTACAGATTTTTGACAATGCTGAACTCACCGACAATAGCGGTCTTAAAGTAGATTTTAAAAATACAATCATTATTATGACATCTAATCTAGGACTTAAAGAAAGCAATGAGCTTGGTTTTTTAAGTAAAAATGAAGAAAAAAGTAATCGTGCTATCAAAGATTTTTTTGCTCCAGAATTTATTAATCGCATTGATAAAATTTTACATTTTAATGATTTAAACGATGCTATACTTGTTAAAATTATCGAAAAAGAACTTGATGAAATTTCTAAAAATTTAAATAATATAAAATTATCAGTGGATGATAAAGTCAAAATTTATTTAGCTAAAAAAGCCTATAATAAAGAATTTGGAGTAAGGCTTTTAAAACGCATAATTTCTGAGGAAATAGGAGAAAAAATCAGTGATGAAATTTTATTTGGAAAGCTTAAAAAAGGTGGTATAGCTAAAATCAAACTTGGTAAAAATGGAAAGCTCGAATTTATATTCTAAATTACTCAATGCGCCTAAAAATGCTCCTGTATTTTTAAGTCAAAATTTAGAAGCTGATTTTATTGTAAAAGCTTATACTTTTGGTCTATTCCCATGGACAAGTAAACCTGTAACTTGGTGGTGTCCAGATCCTAGATGCATTTTAATTCCAAATCAAATTCACATCCAAAAAAATATGAAAAAATTTATTAATCTCTATCAAATTAAACTTGATTATGATTTTTTAAAATTAATTACATTATGTCGCGATACACGCTCTCAAAGCTGGATAGATGATGAATTTATTACCACTTATTATAAGTTATTTACCCAAGGCTATGCGCATAGCCTTGAACTTTATGAAAATAATGAACTTATAGGTGGAATTTATGGTTTAATTTTAGGCAAGGTTTTCTTTGGTGAAAGCATGGTAAGCATTAAAAAAAATGCATCTAAAGTTGCCATGATTAAACTTTGTGATTTATTAAAACCTTATGATTTTATCATAGATTGTCAAGTTTATAACCAACATTTAGAATTTATGGGTGCTCATAATATTTCTAGGAAAGAATTTTTAAATATTTTAAAAGAAAAATGCAATCAAGAAAGTGGTTTTAAAAATTTTAAAGATTTAATTACTTAAAAAATAAGCGTGAAAATCACGCTTATGACATTGCTTTAGCAACTTCAGCAGAGCTTTCACGAATTTTCTCCATACATTCTCTTGCTTCTTTTGCAAGTTCAACACTCTGATTAACATCCTCTAAACCGCTTTTAATACTCTCAACCACTTGTGATGTAACATTACGAATAGAATTAATCGTAGTGGTAATTTCATTAACTGAATGCCCTGTTCTTTCAGCTAAATTTCTTACTTCATCAGCAACAACAGCAAAACCTCTACCATGTTCACCAGCACGTGCTGCCTCAATAGCAGCATTTAAAGCAAGCAGATTAGTCTGATCAGCAATATCACTAATAGTCTGAATAATAGATTTAATTTCATCTGATTGTTGATTTAATGAGGAAACAAGATTTGAACTTTGAGACATCATATCAGCAATATTCTGAACATTTGAAACAGTGTTTTCAATTACACGATCTCCATCTTGAGTAAGATTATCATTTTTTTCTGCAAGTTCGCTTATGAGGCGAAGTTTTTCTTGATCTTTTTTAACTTGTTCGCTTATATCTGTAGCAAATTTAATAACCTTGTAAATTTTTCCATCATCATTTTTAACCGGATTATAACTTGCTTCAAGGTATACTTTTTTATTATTTCTTCCGTATCTTATATATTTACCTGATTGAAATTTGCCCTCTCTTAAATCTTCCCAAAATTGAACATAGTCCTTAGAGTGTCTATAATTAGAATCACAGAACATACTATGATGCTTTCCTTTAATCTCATCAATATTAAAATCCATAGTTCTTAAAAAATTTTCATTAGCCGTAATAATAGTCCCATCAGGTTTAAATTCAATAATAGCCATAGAACGATTAGCAGCAGCAATAGTATTTCTAAGATCAAGCATTTCATAATGTCTTTGAGTTATATCATTGGCAAATTTAATAATTTTATAAACATGACCATTATTATCACTAATTGGAAGATAATTTGCTTCTAAATAAACATCTATCCCTCCCTTAGCTATACGTCTAAAAAGACCACTTCTGGCTTTTCCATCTCTTAAATCTTTCCAAAAATCACTATATGCTGAAGAATTAACAACTTCAGGCAAACAAAACATACTATGATGCTTGCCCTTGATCTCTGAAAGGGAGTATTTCATAGTTGTTAAAAAATTTTGATTTGCCTCTAAAATAACGCCATCGGTGGTAAATTCAATTACTGCCATGGTATTCCCAATAGATCTTAAAATATCTCCTAAACCATTACACTTTTTTTCAAGTTGTTCAATTATTTCAGTATTATTTTTCTTAGCACCAAACATAAAACTCACCTTTTTAATAATAAATTATTTTAAAATTATATCATATTTATATAGTATTATTTACTTAAAATTATATTAATTTATAAGTTAAATATATCCTTTAAACCTACAATAATCATCTTAAACCCCATAGCAGCAATAAATACTTGTGCTATACGAGAAAAAACATGTAAAATCAATTTTCCAACTATTTTTTCTATAGTAGCTGCAAAATGAAAAAGTATAAACATAAAAATAAAAGCTATCATTACTCCGCCAAGAGCAACATCAAGCCCACCATCTTCGGCTATAACGATAACACTAGCTAAAGTTCCAGGCCCAACAAGCATAGGAAATGCCATAGGTATTAAACTCTGTCTTAAAATTTCCTTATCATCCATATCCTGATAAGAACTAAAATCCTTAGTTGCAATTTTTGTTGAAAAAAGTAAATTTTTAATAGCCATTATAATAAGAACCAAACCACCAGAAACCCTTAAATCATCTAATGAAACCCTAAAAATATAGTTCATAAACAAAGGTCCTGATAATAAAAATACCAAAACTATAGTAAAAGCTGTATAGAGAATAGTTCTAAAAAGTTTTTTTCGAAGCATTAAAGGCAATCCATCACTCATAGCCAAAAATTGAGTTAAATTACCAAAAGGATTTAATATGGCAAGTAAAGTAATTGCAGCAAAAAACATCAAATAAAGCTCAGAACCCATACTAGAAAACACTATCAATCCTTAGTTTTTACAAATTCCAAAGAAATAGAATTTACACAATGTCTTACATTTTTAGCAGAAAATCCTTCTCCTTCAAAAACATGACCTAAATGTCCATTGCAGTTTGCACATACAATCTCGGTTCTAATCCCATCTTTATCAGGAATTCTTTTAACAGCCCCTTTTATTTCATCATCAAAGCTAGGCCACCCACAACCTGATTTAAATTTATCTTCGGATTTATAAAGCGAAGCTCCACATTGCTTGCATTGATAGATTCCTTTTTCATAAAAATCATTATATTTCCCACTAAAAGGAGCTTCTGTTCCTTTATTTAAAATTACTTTTTTTTCTTCTTCATTTAATTCTTTCATGATCTACCCTTGTAAAATAATTTTTATATTATATAATTAAAATTTCAATTTTAAATGATAAATTTTTATAATTTTCAAGAAAGTTTTAAATGCAAAAAGAATTTTTTCAAGAACTTCAAGATATTTTATATGAAAAAAATATAACTATAAAATTTCACTCTTTTCAAAATTTTTATGAAGACTTTAAAAGCCACAAATTTATTTTTAATCACGAGCATCAAAGCATTTTCAAAAAAAATACATCGCAACAAATTACCTTGCTTCATCCTACACGTATAAGAAGGCCTAAATTTGTCAATTCAACTCATGCGCTTGCTAAAATAATTCATTCAGTCGCTCATATAGAATTTAATGCAATTAACCTGGCTTTAGATGCGAGTTATCGCTTTAAAAATCTACCTTTGCAATTTTATTACGATTGGCTGGAGGTGGCAGATGAGGAAATTAAACATTTCAAACTTTTAAATTCAGCACTTGAAGAACTTGGTTACAAATATGGAGATTTTCCAGTGCATGATAATTTAGAATCTGCTCTAGAAGCTACAAAAGACTCTTTAAGCTTTAGAATGGGAATAGTTCATAGAGGTTTAGAAGCTAAAGGGCTTGATGCCAACCCCTTTGTTGTTCAAAAACTTCAAAGCTCCAATCATTCCATTAAAAATCTTTTAATGGAATATCTTGAAATTATACTTAATGATGAAATAAAACACGTTAAAAAAGGAGATACTTGGTGGAAATTTGCAAATCAAAACAAGTATGATTTTATCGAGCTTTGTAAAACGTTTAAACAATTCTCTCTTGCAGGAAAAAAACTTAACATTCAAGCAAGAATCAAAGCTGGCTTCACTCAAGAAGAATGCGAAGTCATTGAAAAATTTTACTCTTGATTTCTTATCTTAAATTTTGAAACAATAATGGTATATAAAACCCGAATAATCCCATAAAGCACATACAAGCTTGCTAAAATTACTAAACTTTCAAGAGGATAAAGATATAAAAATGAAAATATTATAATTAAAATAATCAAAACTTTTAAAACACTAGAACGATTAAAATCAAGCTTTTTAAAGCTAGGATAGCGTATATTACTTACCATTAAAAGCCCTAAAATTGCTTGAAGCACCAAAAAAACTACACCATAAGGCTTTAAAAAATCATAACTGATAAACGCATAAGTCCATATAGCACTCACAACTGCTGCAGTAGGTATAGGAAGACCTATAAAAACGGAGGGTTCATAAGTGCCTGTGGTGACATTAAATCTCGCCAAACGAATAGCTCCAAAAACCACAAAAAAAGCTGTAATCAAAGATCCAAGCTTTCCAAAATCATAACCTATAGCCATATAAAAAAGAACCGCTGGAGCAACTCCAAAAGCTACTAGATCAGCTAAAGAATCAAATTCTACTCCAAATTTTGAAGTAGAATTTGTAAGTCTTGCAACGCGGCCATCAAGCCCATCACAAATCAAAGATAAAATAATATAAATCAAAGCTGTATAATAATTTCCATGTATTGAAGCTATAATAGAAATAACCCCTAAAAAAGCTGAAGCAGCTGTAAAAAGATTGGGTAAAATATAAATTAGTTGCGGTCTGTTATTCATTATTTTTCCTTACGCAAAATAGCCTAGCAATGAACCTGCTTTAATTTCATCATTTAAGCCTATATGAATTCTAGTATCTTTTGGTAAAAGTAAACTTACGGAGCCATTGATTAAAAAACCCATTCTATCTCCTGCTTTTAAATCATGGGAAATATTATCAAGCTTTAATTTTCTATCAAAAGAACCTGCATAGATTCGCAAGGCTATCGTTTTATTCTCTTTAACTTTTGCCAAAATAAAAGCTCTTTCATTCATCATTTTTGCAGATTTTAATTCACTGCACAAAAAAAGCCCATGTCGTAAACGAATATCTATTATAGACATTGCAAAAGGTGTATTAAAATTCCCAGCATCATAAAGAGCATTTTTAATAGTAATTTCAACACATTCACCCAATTCTTTATGATGAATATTTTCTATTTTAGTAACCCTACCATCTATAGGCGCAAAAATAGCTTTTTCATCACTACAAACAAGTTCTCTTTTAGGTGTTCTAAAAAGAAAAATACAAATTGCAATTAATACTAATAGCAAGATGGAAAAAGAATAAAAAATCCACACAAAAATAAAAATCAAGCTTAAAATAATAAGACTTAAATATCCATCTTTTGTAATAAAATCTTTCATTCTTCTACTTTAACTTCAGTTTTAACTTCTTCGAGCTCTTGTAAACGTGTTGGTAGACTATTTTGATCCTCAAACTCTTTAATAATCTCACGCACTTTAGCACCTTCAATAGTTTCTTCTTCATAAAGGGCTGCAACCATAGTTTCAATCGCTCCTTTATAAGTATTTAAAGTATCTTTAACATCTTTATAGCGTTCATCTAAGGTTTTCTTTACATAATCATCCAAAGACTCTGCCATCTTTTCAGAATAATCTTTTATAGTTTGTCCACCACTTAAGAAAGTATTTCTTTGTTTTTCAAGCACCATAAGCCCTGCAATTTCACTCATACCATACATAGAAATCATAGCTTTTATGATATCGGTTGCTCTTTCTAAATCATTACTTGCACCGGTTGAAATTTCACCTATAAACACTTCTTCAGCCGCACGACCACCCAAAAGTACATCTACTTCAGCAATAAGTTCATGTTTTTGCATTAAAAATTTATTTTCCTCAGGAGTGTTTAAAGTATAACCTAAAGCTGCAAGACCACGCGGAATCACAGAAACCTTACTTACACGTTTTGCGCCTTTGGTAGTTTCAGCGATTAAAGCATGACCGCATTCATGATAAGTAACAATTTTCTTTTCCTTTTCATTAATACGACGTGATTTCTTCTCAAGCCCTGCTATAGCCCTTTCGACAGCTTCAACTAAATCATTTTGTTCTACATATTTTTTAGAATCCCTACCCGCTAAAAGCGCTGCTTCATTAATAATATTTGCAAGATCAGCTCCTGCAAGCCCTGCGGTTAAGCGTGCTATATCTTCTACTTTAACTTTTGGGGAAATTTTGACATCTTTCATATGCACTTTTAAAATATCACACCTACCTTTAAAATCAGGTTTATCAACTAAAACTTGTCTATCAAACCTTCCTGGTCTTAAAAGTGCTGCATCTAAAACTTCTGGGCGATTTGTTGCTGCCAAAACAATGACTGGAGAACTCTCTGTCCCAAAGCCATCCATTTCAGCCAAAAGCTGATTTAAAGTTTGCTCTCTTTCATCGTTTCCACCCATCATGCCACTTGCTGCACGACTTTTACCAATAGCATCTATTTCATCTATAAAAACAATAGCTGGAGCTTCTTTTTTTGCATTTTCAAACAAATCTCTCACACGAGAAGCACCTACACCCACAAACATTTCTATAAAAGACGAACCTGAAACACTAAAAAACGGCACATCAGCTTCACCTGCAACTGCTTTTGCAAGCAAAGTTTTTCCTGTACCTGGAGGTCCAACAAGTAAAAGTCCTTTTGGAATTTTCGCTCCCAATTTAATATATCTTTCAGGATACTTTAAAAAATCTACAATTTCTTTTACTTCTTCTTTAGCTTCTTCAACACCAGCTACATCGCTAAATTTTACTTTAGGTTTTTCTGAATTTACAAGCTTCTTAGAACTTCCTATACCCAATATAGAACTTCCCATATTTTTTTGCATACGACTTGCCAAAAACATCCAAATACCAAAGAAAATAAATACTGGTAAAACCCATGAAAAAAGTATATCTGTAAACCAATTTGTTTCAGAATACGCACCATAAGCGATATTTTTACTATCTAGTAAACTCACAAGCTCAGGATCATTAACTTTTTTTGCTGTATAAACAGTATTGTGAGAGCTTGAAATCGCTTTGATTGTTGTTTGTCCTATGCTAACTTGATTAATTTGCCCACTTTCAATAAGCTTTTTTAACTCAGAATAAGGGACATTTTTATTTACTTCATTGCCATTCAATGCCCCGCCAAAAGAACCATTGCCATCAAAAAATCCCTTAAAAATAATTATCATTACAATTGCAAAAATCGCAAAAATAAAAATGGGATTTTTGTTAAAAAAATTATTACCCTGCGGATTACCCTTATTATTTGGGGTATTATTATTCATTACTTATCCTTTTTTATTATTTTTATATACAAAACTACACCACTCATTGATTTGCATTTCATCAATGAGTTCCAAATCTTGAAATTTTTCTTTAATTCTTGTTGAATATTTATCTAAAATTCCCGACAAAATAAGTATAGCATTATCTTCTAAATGGTTTTTAATATCTTTTTCTAAAATTAAAATCACATCTGCAATGATATTTGCAACAATTAGATTATATAAACCATTTGCTTTATCTATAGATCCACACCAAGCCTTGTGAAAATCGACACCATTTAATCTTGCATTTTCTAAAGAACTATCAATAGCCAACTCATCAGTATCACAAATTTCAACATTACAGCCAAACTTTGCCATAATAATACCCAAAATTCCACTACCACAACCAAGATCTAAAGCTCTTAATTTACTTTTAGAAAATTTTTGTAAAAATTTTACACAAGAATATGTGCTTTCGTGATGTCCTGAGCCAAAGGCTAATGCCGGATTAATCTTTATATTTATACAATTCTTCTTTTCTTCTTGCCAAGTTGTATGGATGTAAACATTATCCACTAAAATAGGTTTTATGCCTTTTTTATATTCTTGTATCCAGTCCTTGTTTTCTTTCTCTACAAGACTTAAATTAGAAATAATTTTATGGTTTAAATTGAAAGTAGTTGTAAGTTTTTGAGCAAATATTTCAAGTGCCCATGAAAGCTCTTCTAAACTCTCATGGGATCTAATGTAAACACCATTATCTTTCTCTTCTATAGCTTCTATACCTAAATCAAAAGCAAAATCAAGAAATAAATTTTTATACCGCTCTTCTACGATAAAGAACAATTCATAATATTTTTTTTGCATTTAGAATTTTAAAAATCAGCCTTTACTCAGCTGCACCTTCTCCACTTCCTGTTCCTAAAACATCTTCAAGTTTTTCCTTTAAAACTTGTGGAGTAAAAGGTTTTACAATATAGTTATTTACGCCAGCTTTTAAGGCAGTAATCACTTCAGCTTTTCCGCCCTCAGTTGTAACCATGATGATAGGCATATCTTCATATTTTTTCTCTGCTCTTACTTTTTTTACCAACTCCAAGCCATTCATTTCTGGCATATTCCAATCTGTAATTAAAACTTTTACATCTTCATTTTTAGTTAATAAATCCCAAGCTTCAACGCCATGCTCAGCTTCTAAAACATCATCGTGTCCAAGTCTTGTTAGGGTATTTTTAATAATCCTTCTCATAGTAGAACTGTCATCAACAACTAACAATTTCACAATTTCGTCCTTTCAAAGTTTTTATAGTTTTATTTTACCCTTTTTAGCCTTATTAATCAAGCTAAAAAATTTTAAAAAACAGCATTATATCATCTTTTACTTAAATTTTTACTCAAATATTATTATTTTTATACTTAACCGTAAATAAATATACACTTAAACCTAAAAGAAGCAAGCTCACTCCACCGATAAGATAAATCGCATAAATCATCTGAGAAAGATCACCAATAGCAAGTTTGAATACCAACATCAAAGCTTCTATAGCTAAAGCAATGATAATAGAACCCAAAAATCTCACCATAGTTTTTTGAATTCCACCTTCTTCTTTTTTTGTCCTTCCTAATACTTCTTGTTCGATCAAAGTTTTTGCCAAATCAAAAATAGCTAAAGCCAAAGTTATAGCGATGGTACTTTCAAACATATGTTCTATACCTATAGCTTGATTATCAAAAAGACTAAAAAAACCTTTTTGAAATAAAAAACAAGTAATCACAAATAAAACCAGTGCGAAGCAAAAATATACCAAACGACTAAATTGAGTAAAAACAAACTCAAATTTTCCTGCTTGAATAATCTTTAAAATATCTTCAAGCTTGATATCAATACAAACAACAAAAAGCAAGTTATTTTTATCATCGTAAATTGGCATAGAAGCTGTCACGCAAAGCTCATTATTTAAAACCGAAGGATAAGGATCGCTCAAAACACATCTTCTTAATTTTACAGCTCTATAAAAATAAGAGCGAGTACTTCTATCCTCGCCCTGTCCTATTTCATGAGCCTTATTTAAGGAAATCGCATTTTCTATTTGCATGCCTGAAATATCTAAAATATACAAAGCATCAAAAACAACAACTTCATGAGCTATTTTATCCAAAGCTGTTTTAATCGTTTCAAGGTGAATGTCAGGAAGTTTATTGGGTAGATTTCTTGTTAAAATATAACTCATATAAGCTCTAGCACGATAGCGATTATCTTCAAATCTTTGTATATCTTTTATATACATTATACACCTTCTTTATTGTGTTTAAATTCAGGTACAATCTTTAATAAAGCCTCTGAAATATCTTCACATATTTGTAAATTTTCTATCTCTTTATTAAGCCAATCAAGATCAACCTTCTCATTCTTTGCTACAAAAATACTCTCATATTGCGTTTTAGCATCATTTTCATCAATCAAAAGCTCTTCATAAAGCTTCTCACCTTTTCTTAAGCCTGTGATTTTAATTTCTAAATCATTGCGATTAGAAAGTAAAAGCATTTTTTTAGCTAAATCTATGATTTTCACAGGCTTACCCATATCCAAAACAAAAAGTTCTCCCCCTTTTGCGATAGCCCCAGCTTGTAAAACAAGTTGCACTGCCTCAGCCACAAGCATAAAATAACGCACTATATCAGGGTGTGTTAAAGTTAAAGGCTCATTATTGGCAATTTGTGCTTTAAATTTCGGTATCACACTACCACTAGAACCTAAAACATTGCCAAAACGCACACAAGCAACTTCAAAATTTTCATCACTCATACTTAAAGTATAAAGCTCACAAACTCTTTTAGTGCAACCCATAATATTTGTTGGTCGTACTGCTTTATCTGTGCTTATCATCACAAATTTAGCTACTTTATTTTCTTTAGCGCTGTCGCATAAAATTTTAGTTCCTAAAATATTATTGATTACTGCTGAATGTGGATTTTGTTCGCAAAGAGGCACATGTTTATAAGCGGCTGCATGTAAAATAAGCTCAGGTTTATAAGTTTTTAACACCTCATCTAAACTTTGCTTATCTAAAATACTCAGTAAAATAGGAGTAATTTTTTCTTTATATAAATTTAAATCATCATTGATCTTATAAAGATTATACTCACTATGATCAACCATAATAAGATGCTTAGCACCAAATTTAATACATTGCTTACAAAGTTCACTGCCTATAGTTCCACCTGCTCCACTTACCAAAACTACCTTGTCTTTTAAAAAAGCCGCAACAGCACTATCGTCTAAATCTTTTGGTTTTCTAGCAAGCAAGTCTTCTATACTGATATCTCTTGCTTCGTTTCTTGTAAAAGAAAATATTTTTACATCGCAAATACCATAAGCTACAAGTTCTTCAAAAAGTTTTTTAAGCTCTTCTTGTTCAAGTCTTAAAGCAATAATGGCAGTTTTTACCCCTTGTTCTACATAAGATTTTATTTTTTCTTTTTCTTCTACAACAAATTTATCGCAATAAGTCCCTATAAGCTCTTTTCTCGCATCAACTACGCCCACAGGAAAAAGCCCTAAAGAACCTTCTTTTGCACCTTTTAACAAATGCAAAGCCTTAGAAGTTGCCCCTACTACAATACAAGGAGTTTCTTCTTCTTTCATTTTAGAAGGTTTAAAATCCACAAGCATTCTTTTGCTAATTCTTAAAGTACCTATAAACATATAAGAAAGAACAAAATCTATCACAATAGCACTTCTTGGAAAAGGATTAAAAAAATCACTAAAAAAATAAAAAATAAGAAAAAAACAAAACTCAGCTAAAAGCAAAGCAATAAAAATTTTTCTTGCTTCATTGAGAGAAAAAAATCTCCAAGCTACTTTATAAATTCTAAAAACAAACAAAAATGAAAGTTTTAAAACAAGCAAAATAATAGCAGAAACCATCATACCATGATAAAAAATGCTCGGAATATCTCCACTAAATCTCAAAGAAAAAGCCAGATAAACACTAAGTAAAATTAAAACAATATCTGAAGTTAAAAAAAATGCTAATCTTTTGCTTTTATAAAAAATCATTTTAAGCCTTTATGCTCTTTAAAATCAGTTTTGAAATTTCATAAACATCATCTTTACTCATCGCCGTACCACTTGGCAAACAAATTCCTTTTTGGAAAAATAACTCACTATTGCCATTAAGATAAGCCTTAGCTCCTTTAAATACTTCTTGAGTGTGCATGGCTTTCCATAATGGTCTTGTTTCTATTTGTTCATTTTTCAAATCTTCTATGAGTTTTGAAATTTTTGGATGCAAAGTAATATTTTTTTGACTGATATTTATATCTTTTTGACAAGCATTAAGTTCATTTTTATCAAAATCAATCAAAGCTGTACTTAACCAACGATTACTTCTTGAATTTTCTAACTCATCTAAAAAGCTAAAATGCTCTCCTAAAAATTCTTTATACCACTCATAAATTTCTCTTTTTTTAAGCACTCTTTGTTCTAAAACCTCCATTTGTGCTACACCAATAGCTCCTAAAACATTGCTTAAACGGTAATTATAACCATAATCTAAATGTTCATAATGCAAACAATTTTCCCTTGCTTGAGTGCTGTAAAATCTTGCCTTTTCAATCTTTTCTTTATTTTTTCCTATAAGCATACCTCCACCTGAAGTGGTGATGATTTTATTACCATTATAAGAATAAGCTCCAAATTCTCCAAAAGTTCCTAAAGCTTTATTCTTATAAAAACTTCCTAAAGCTTCGGCAGCATCTTCGATTAAAACAATGTCATTTTCTTTGCAAATTTCAACAATTTCATCCATTTTTGCAGCATTACCATAAAGATGAGTTAAAATCAATGCTTTTGGTTTTTTTTTACATTCTTTAATAGCAAGCTTTAACAGATCTACATCGATATTATAAGTTTCATCACAATCTATAAATACAGGTTTTGCTTTAAGATAACAAATAGGTGCTACTGAAGCGATAAAAGTAAAAGAAGAAGCCAAAACAATATCATCTTGTTTTACCCCCGCCACCCTTAAAGCTAAATGCAAAGCCGCTGTAGCTGAATTTAAAGCTAAGGCATTTTCACTTTTGCTATAATCTTTTACACTTTGTTCAAAGCGATTTACAAATTCACCCAAAGGTGCTATATAATTACTTTTGAAAACTTCTTCTATGTATTTTAATTCATTGCCGCCCATATGCGGAGGAGAAAGAAAAAATCTCATGATTTATCCTTTGTATAAAACAAAATTTTTATAAATTGACTCTATTTTACCTAAAAAAATTTACAAAGAATCAAACAAAAATCTTTTTATAATCATTTCATATTTTTCTTTTTGCAGGCACTCCCACAAAAACACCTTTTTCATCTTGACTTTTAACCAAAGTTGCTCCACCACCCAAAATACTATCATCTGCTAAGCTTAAATTAGGCAAAACACAAGAATTAATCCCTAGAAAACAATTTTTACCGATTTTTACATTACCTGCACATTTAGCCCCCACACTCACATGAGAAAATTCCCCTATCATGCATTCATGTTCAATCACACTTGAAGTATTTAAAATCACGCCTTTTTCTATTTTGGCTTTAGCATTAACTACTACATAAGGCATGATTAAAATTCCTGCATTTTCTTCCACACTTGCACTAGGACTTATAAGCGCGCTTTTATGAATAAGATTAACGATTTTAAAGCCATTTTCTGAAATTTTTTGATAAATCTTTTTTCGAATTTCATTGTTTCCTATGGCTATAAAAATATCATATTTTGGCAAGGTGCTTTCAAATTTCATTCCTTTAAAATCATCTAAAAAAATACATTCTTTATAACCCATATTTTTAGCCACATCTTCACAAACAAGCCCATGACCACTAGCACCATAAATATAAATTTTTTCAGTTCTTGCCATTAAATTTCTCTGTTGTAACATGGCCTTCTTTGCTTACCCCACTTCGTTTTAAAACCTTTAAAGCTGTTAAAAACATGATTTTTAAATCAAGCAAAAAAGAAATATTTTTCACATAATACACATCAAGTTCGAATTTTTTCTGCCAAGAAATAGCATTTCTGCCATTTACCTGCGCCCATCCTGTTATACCTGGACGCACTTTATGACGCAATTTTTGCTCTTTATTGTAAAGAGGCAAATACTCAACCAAAAGAGGTCTAGGCCCCACAAAACTCATATCCCCTTTTAAGACATTAAAAAGTTGCAAAAGCTCATCCAAACTTAAGCTTCTAACGATTTTTCCAAAAGCTTTTAAGCGAAGTTCATCGCTTAATAACTCACCCTTTTCATCTCTTTCATCACTCATGGTTTTAAATTTATAAATTTTAAAAATTTTTTCATCTAACCCGGGACGATTTTGGGTAAAAATCACACTTCCTTGAGTGATTTTTAAAAGCAAAGCAGTGATTAAAATCACCGGAGAAAAAAGCACCAAAAGCACTAAAGCTAAAATAAAATCAAAAATTCTTTTAAAAACTTTTTCATACATTCTTAATTACCCTATCATAAAGTTTTAAATAACGCTGTGCGATTATATTTTCATCGTATTGTAAAGCATCTTGGGCGGCATTTTTAGCTAAATTTAATCTTAATTTTTCATCTTCTAATAAAAGTGAAATTTTTTCGCTTAAATCTTTAGCATTTTTTGTTTTTGCCCAAAGTCCATCATAAGCATTAGAAATAGCCTCTACACAACCTTCACAGTCACTTACCACTATAGCCTTACCACAAGCTTTTGCCTCCAAAACACTTACAGGAAAGCCTTCTTTATAGCTTGGCAAAACAAAAATATCACAATTTTGTAAAAGCTCGACTATATCACTTCTAGCACCCAAATAATGCACCACACCCGAGTTTAAAAACTTCAAACTTGCACAAGAAGGATTTTCATCTCTTCCACCAACTAAAACAAAATTTGCTTTGTCTTTTAGCATAGCAGCACTTTCATAAAATTCTTTTACACCTTTATGCCATAAAGCTCTTGCTATCATAAGCACAATGGGTTTTTTATCTATGTTTAAATTTTTCCAAAAAAGCTCTTTTTTTTCCGATTCT
Source organism: Campylobacter sp. CH246 (assembly GCF_004378835.1). Lineage (NCBI taxonomy): Bacteria > Pseudomonadati > Campylobacterota > Epsilonproteobacteria > Campylobacterales > Campylobacteraceae > Campylobacter > Campylobacter sp. CH246. Next base: position 20,080 of record NZ_RYYA01000005.1, on the reverse strand, counting down.
ACATAAATAGGAAAAAATTTTTTTAAATTGATCCCTACAGATTTTATCACGCAAATTTTATTTTCTTTAAGTCCTAAATTCCGCATAAACTCAGCATTACTTTCATTGACAAAAATAAATTGGTGTGCAAATTTAAAACTTAATTTATAAAGACTATTAATAACAAAACGCACTAAATTTGCCTTAAAACCTTGATCTATATAAAAAGATCCCAAGCCTTCTACTAAGGCAAAACGATAAGGAATTTTTGCCCATTTTGCTGCTAAAATTCCAAAAGTATTGCTTTTGTGTGCTGCACTTTGAATAAAATCAAGATTTAAATTTTTCAAAACCTTAGCAAGATAAAAAAAATTCTTTAAAACCACAAAAGGATTTAAACTAGCTCTTGAAAACTCATAAACAATTACTTTTAAGCCAAGATCTCTAAGTTTTTGCGTGTATTCATCTTGCGGCACTATAACAAAAACTTCGTCTTTTCTATCTTTTAACGCTTTTATAATAGGCATTCTAAAATGATAAATACTCGCTCCTGCATGTGATAAAAATCCTATTCTCATTTTCAACCCTTAAATTTTAAGTTTAAAAACCTTAGCATCTCTAGAATTAATCACCAAGTCAAATAAATTCTTATCATAATTTCCCAAAAAAAACATTTGCACATAAGCACTATTAAACATGGTTTTATCCATTAAAATAAATTGTGCATAAGGAATAGCACTATCCTTTAAATAAAAAATATAAAACTGAGCCTTATCATCGATTGGAGTGATTTTGTATTCACCTTGTTTAATAGAATTAATCTCTACGATACTATTTACAGAAACCACATTATCACCTATTTTAAAACTTCTAAAATCATCGCTTAAAACCACTCCGTTGCTAAGATAAATTTCTCCATTTTTAACATCAAGTGGATAAGCTGTGCTAAAAGTAAAAGGTTTATCCAAAACTCCTGTATCTAAATTAATAAAAGAAAAACTAGCCACCGTAGAAAAAATCAAAGACATTCTAGCGGGCATATAAAGATAAATATCACGAGTTTTTGGCGTATCGATTTTAAAATCAGGTTTTGATAATGAAGCTAGAAACAAATCCACATTGCTTTGATTATAATCTTTCATCATGGCTTGCAAAATGTCTGTTTTTAAAATATCATTCTGCGGAGCATAAAAGCTTTTTTCTGTATATTCTACACTAAGTCTTGCCATATTAGCTGCAGCTTGTTCATCTTTACTTAAAGCAAAAGAAGGGAAAAAATTATCCTTACCTAAATGCTTTCCACCATCTACTAAAGTTTTCACATCGCTATAATAACGCACAGGATAACCATAATCCCACCAAGTTACCACATAATCTTCTCTATTGGCTATATTTTTTAATTGATTTAATAATGATGCTTCATTTTGAGAAAAAACTGTTGGCGCTTTATAGTTGTAAATATGGATAAATACTGGAGCCAAAGTCAAAATAGTTGCAAAAACAATACAAACATTTGAAGTTAATTGGCTATATTTTTTAACCAATATAGCCTTAAACTCGCTCAATAAAAAACCAAATCCTAAAGCCATTACAGGTACAGAATAAATGGTAAATCTAAGTCCTCCTTTTAAGGCTAAAAACCCAAGCACCAATATAGGTAAAGCCATAATCATACTTTTATGTTTTCTCAAAAGCCATACAAAACCAAACAAAGAAAACAAGAAAACAATTTCACTACCACTAATTCTTCGCATAAATTCGCTAAAATCTACATTTTCAACTTCTTGTATGGTTTGATTAACATTAAAATACATAAAGCCCTGTGTTAAATTCGCACTTTCATCACTTCTAAAAATATAAAATTTAAGCTGATAAAGTATGGGATCAACCCCGCCACTTAAAATCAAAAATATCAAAGTTGCACTACCTAAAATTCCTATAATCATAAAATTTAAGCGTTTTTGCTCTAAAGCAAATAAAGCAAAAAGTATTACTATAACGGCACTTTGATAAAACCATGCTATATTTGAAAGAGTAAGAGAAGACAAAATCACAGCTATATAAAAAATCTTTTCTTTTCTATGAAAAATAAGTGTATAAATTAAAAAAAGTCCAATTAAAGCTACATTTAAAGTATAGCTTGAAGGATACCACCAAAGATAAATTCCTATAAATAATGGCAAGGCAATCAATGAAAAAAAGTCTTTTTTTAAAATCATTCTTATCATAAAAAATAAAATAAACATAGGTAAAACAATTACCAACATATCCGTATCATAATACCCACTCATAGTGCGATTATAATAACTGTTTGCTACACTTGCTAAAAGAGCAGCTACAAAACCCATTAAAGGACGTTTATATTCATTAGCTAGTAAAATAATAGGAATCACCACCAAAGAAGATAAAAAAGTACTCATATATAAAATGATACTTTCAAAAGAAAAAGGTGTGATTTTATAAAGCCAATAAGTAAGCGTAGATAAAGAAGATCCATAATAACTCAAATCATTAGGCTGATGAAAACCTGCTATCATATCTCTTGCGCCCTCAGCAAAGGCATAGCCATCGTTTGAAATGATCATTAATTGATTATTGAAAAAATACTCATTAAACTCACTTGCCCACCAAATCCAGTAAAATCTACACAATACACTAAAAACATAAGCTAATATAATCATCGCAAACAAAACTAAATAAGGGTTTTTTAAATACTCTTTTTTCAACATCTTTTATCCTAATAAATATTTCAAAGCATCGCGTGCAATTTTTACTTTATCAAAGGCTTTAGCCCTAGTTTTAGCTTTGTTTTTATACGCTTTTCTTAATTTATCGTCTTCAAGCATAGTTTTTAAACCCTGAAACATAGAGTTTTCATTATCTACTTCTACTAAAAGTCCAAATTCATCATCGCCAAAAAGCTCTCTTGCACCACTTTTATGATCAGTGCAAACCACCGCACAAGAACAAGCCAAACTTTCGATTAAAACATTTGAAAAACCTTCAAACACAGAAGCAAAAGCAAAAAATTCGCATTTAGCCATGTATTTATAAGGATTATTATCAAATCCTAAAAGCAAAACCTTTTCTTCCAAATTTAATTCTTTAATCAAAGTTAAAAGCTCATCTTTAAGCACACCTTCACCTAAAATCACAAGCTTTAAATCTGTTTTCAATCTCGCATAAGCACGAATTAATAAAGCATGATTTTTACCTTTATCAAGCCTACCCACACTTAAAATAAATTTATCTTTTAAAGCTATATCTTCAAGAGCTTTTTGCTCTATGTTTTCTAAATCGATGGCATTGTATAAAATTTCACATTTTTTTGGTTTTATACTAAAATTTTGCACTAAATCTTCTAAATTTCCCTTAGAATTAGGCAAGATTAAATCAGCTCTTGGATAAAGTAAAGAAATTAGAAATTTATTTGCCAAAGAATTAAAATTATTTTTCGCATACATCACACTTGGCGTAGTGCATTCATTGATCACAAGGCGAGTTTTGTTTCCAAACATTCTTGCCATTAAAGCTATATAATTAGGTCGATTTAAAAAAACAAATTCTGTATCAATACCCAAATTTCTGCAAAGTTTTTTGTATTTTAAAGCCAAAAAAGGTAGTTTTAAAAATTTCAAAATAGGATTTTCACTAGGTTTTGAACATTCTAAAAAATGAATTTGACACTCTGGAATTTCATAAGAAATTTTATCATTCATCAAGATCAAATGCACTTCAAATTTCAAACTTAAAATAGGCAATAAAGTCGCCACAACTCTTTCAGCACCACCACTCCCTAAAGAATAAATAAAAATGCCTAATTTTTGCATAAAGCCACCCGAATTTTTGATAATTTTTCAATCATATTATTTGGAATTATACTTAAAATGAGTAATATCAAAGCAGGAGCATTGATTTTTATACTCAGGCTTTTAAACAAACATTTATAAAGGGCTTTATAATTTTTTGCCAGTTTTGCATAATAAGCTGCCATTTTATAATAACTCGCACAAGTTTTTTTATAATCTTTATCCTTACTCATTCTAAGTTCATTTTCTAAAATTTTAGCAAGCTCTAAATATCCCAAATACACCCTATGAGCATTTTTACTCGCCCCTAAAGTCACGCTATCTTGCCTAAAAATCCTATAAATCCTAAAAGCCTTATGGATATAAAAACTTTTTTCCTTGTATAAATTTACCCAAAGCGTGGCTTCATTGCCATAAAATTCTTCATTAAAACGCTTGTTTTCAAGTAGAGATTTTTTAAAAACAGAAAAAAACTCTCCGCTAAATTTAGCCATTAAAAAATCTTTTTTAGAAATTTCACTATCTTTTTCCAAGCCCTTGCCGCTAAATTCCTTGCTTAAATTTCCTTCTTTTTCTATCAAACAATTTCCAAAAACATGAGCATAACCCTCATTTGCTTTTTGCATCAAGGTGCTTAAAGCCCCAGATAAAAGTTCATCATCATCATCTAAAAAAGTTACAAACTCGCCACTTGCTTGATCTAAGCCATTATTTTTATTGCCATTTGGGCCTTGTTTGTAATTTTGATTTAAAAAATACTTAATGCGATCATCATCTTTTTGTAAATTTTGCACCACACTTTTAGTATCATCGCTAGAATTATCATCGCTTACAATAATTTCTAAATCTTTAAAATCTTGATTTTGTATGCTTTTAATAGCCTTTTCTAGTAAAACTTGACGATTAAAAGTTGGTACTATAACAGAAAGTTTAGGCATTTTTAACCTCAGCTATAAGCTTAAGCCATTCTTCTTTGATATGAGAAATTTCAAAGTCTTTACACCTTTGTTTGGCATTATTTACAAGTTCTTTTCTAAAATTTTCATTATTTAAAACAAGTTCAAGTTTTTTAGCAAGTGCTATTTCATCATCACAACCTATCAAAAGCCCATCATGATTATCTTTGATTAAATCCTTAGCACCATTATAATAAGAACTTGAAATTCTACAAACCTCAAAATACAAACTTTCAATTAAAACCGTTGGCAAACCCTCTACAAAAGAACAAAGACAAAGCACTTTTGCTTTTTCATAAAGAGTCTTGACATTTTCAACTCGTCCTAAAAAATCAACTTTTATTCCTAAAGATTTTACCTTGTATTCAAGTTCTTGCCTTAACTCTCCATCTCCTGCTATAACAAATTTATAATTTTCTTGCAAATTTTTATCCAAATGCGCTATAGCTTTTAAAAACATTGCAGGGTTTTTGTTGTGATCTAAACGCCCTATAAAAAGAACCAAATTTTCCTTTTCAAAACTAGAATCAAAAGGAATTTCATCGCTAAAATGACAAGGGTTTAATAAAAGCTTAACCCTTTTTACAAATCTTTCATAATACACCTTATCACTGCTTCCAAGCACACTTAAAGCATCACAAAAAGGATAGCTTACCCTTCTTAAAAAACGCCAAATTTTAGGTTTTAAATACGCTTCATTGCTATGCTCACTTATAATGAGTGGAGTTTTAAACCCTATTTTCGCAGCAATACAAGCAATATTAGTCGTATCCAAAAAAGAAATAAAAACATCAGCCTTACTTTCTTTCAAAGCCTTTCTTAAAGCAAAAAATTTCTTAAAACGACTTGCGATTTTATGATAAAGCGTATCAAATCTAAATTGTTCTAAACTTGTAACTTTAACTTCATTTTCAAGCTTATAAAAAGATTCTCCTGCATGAAATTTAATAATACTTACTTCATGCTCTTTGCAAAGTGCATTAACTAAGGTTACTAAAACACGCTCAGCGCCTCCTGAATTTAAAGTTGCGATAATAAAGCTTATTTTCATCATTTCTCCTCTTTAAGCTTACCGTGTTCTAAACGATAAACCTTATCACATTGCGTTATCGTAGAAAGGCGATGTGCGATAATAATCATGGTTTTATCTTTAGAAATTTTATAAATTTCATCCATGATTTTTGCTTCACTTTGAGTATCAAGAGCAGAAGTTGCTTCATCAAGCACTAAAATTTCAGGCTCTAAATATAAAGCTCTTGCTATAGCTATGCGTTGTTTTTGTCCCCCGCTTAAATTACTCCCCCCATCACCCACTTTTGTTTGCACTCCTTGAGATAAATTTTTTATAAAATGCTCTAAATTTGCTTGTTTGATAACCCTATTAAGTTTTTCTTCATCAACCGCATCTCCAAAAGTGATATTTTTAGCTATACTGTCATTAAAAAGATAGATATTTTGCGGGATATAGCCTATTTTTTGGCGATAATTTTTTGTATTATTTGCATTTAATTCTTGCTCATCAATTAAAATTTGCCCTTCTTTTGGTTTTAAAAGTCCTATGATAAGATCTACTAAGGTGCTTTTTCCACAACCACTCTCCCCTATAAAAGCGATTTTTTCGCCTTTTTTAATGTTTAAATTAAGATTTTTAAATAAATGTTTTTTTCCCTCATAACCAAAGCTAAGATTGCAAATTTTAAGCTCTTGATTAAAGCTTAATTTTTCCTCGCCCAAATTTTCTTCTTCTTGTCTTAAATTTTGATAAATAATATCCAAAGAAGAATGATAATAAAGCAAATCATGATAACTTGTAATAATACGATTTGCGCTTGGCATTAAGCGATAAAGTGCTAAAACAAAAATAGAAATCGTGGATAAAATACCTGAAATATCACTTTCATTTTTCAACACCAAAAATACCACGATAAAAACAAGTACACAAAAACCTATTCCTTCAAGATAAATTCTAGGCACCGCAGCTACACTTTCGTTGGTAATATTTGCTTTAGAAAAAGCTTCACTTTGCGCTTTAAAAAGACTTAATACTCCATCTTCTTTGGTTTTAAGCTTGATAAATTTAAAATTATTTAAATTTGTATTTAAAATTTCAAAGAAATTTTTCATCGCTTCTTCGCGTCTTACTCCTGCTTTTTTAATGATAGGGCTTAAAATTTTCACTAAAATAAAGGCATTTAACACCATAAAAATACTTAAAAATAAAGTGATTTTATAATTAATCAAAAGCATTAAAGCATAAAGCAAAAGCACTACAAAAATTTCACTCATCAAAAGCAAAAATGATGAAATCATAGTGCTTAGATTATAAACTTCCCCTGTAATGGACTTTAAAATTTCAGATTGATTTTTTTGAGTAAATTTTTCATAATTAATATTTAAAAATTTAGAAAAAACCTTATAAGCGATCGCATGATAACGCCCTTTAGAAAATCTTGCTAAAAGATGAAAATAATACGCATTTAACAAAGCTCTAAACACATAAAAAACAATAAGCCCCACCCCAAAATAAACAATGATTTCAAAAACAGGGATATTAAGATATTCTTTTAAGCTGATTAAATATTTATTACGATCAAAATAAGAAAAATCACTGGCCAAAGTGATAAAAGGCATTACTAAAGAAATTGCAAAAGTTTCTATAAAAGAAACAAATATTGAAAAAACAAGCAAGAAAAATAAAAAATTTTTATCTTCCTTACTTAAAATAAAAAAAAGTTTTTTTAACACTGTTTTTCCCAATCAAAAGCAGATTTGCAAATAAGCTCTAAATCATCATATTTAGGCTGCCAAGAAGTAAGATTTCTGATTTTACTTGCATCAGAAATCAATACACTAGGATCACCTGCACGGCGTGGGGCAAGTTCTACTTTAAAATCCACTCCACTAACTTTTTTCATCGCTTCAATCACTTCTTTTACACTAAAACCGTGCCCATAACCTACATTAAAAACATTACTTTCATTCTCTTGTAAATAATCCAAAGCCGCTAAATGCGCACTTGAAATATCATCTACATGGATAAAATCTCTTATGCAAGCACCATCTTTTGTATCATAATCATCGCCAAATATGAAAAGTTTGTCACGTTTTCCTGCGGCACATTCAGCTGCAACTTTTATGAGCAAGGTTGCTTTTGGATAGCGTTGCCCTAAAGTATAATCCATACAAGCACCTGCAACATTAAAATATCTTAAAATACAATGCTTAAATTCAGGATTTGCCATACTTGCATCACGCAAAACTTCTTCACTCATAAGCTTACTACGCCCATAAGGATTAATAGGTGCTAAAGGACTTGTTTCGCTCACAACGGGAGTTTGTGGTTCGCCATAAGTGGCTGCCGTTGAAGAAAATATAAATTTATTTACTCCAGTTTGCAAACAAGTTTCGATGAGATTTGTTGTATTAACAGTGTTGTTCATATAATATTTTAAAGGGTTTTGCATACTTTCAAAAACTTCAATGCTTGCTGCAAAATGCACAATAGCGTCAAATTTTTCTCTCTCAAACAATGCTTTTACGCCTTGAAAATCACTTAAATCTTGTTCGAAAAATTTAAAAGCTCTTATTTTTTGCAAATCTTCTATTGCGATTTTAGAACCCTTAGAAAGATTATCTAAAACACAAATTTCATGATCTGTTTTTAAAAATTGTCTTAAAGTATGAGAACCTATATAACCTGCACCACCGCTAATAAGAATTTTCATCATCATTCCTTTTTTTAAAAAATGTCAAAAATAAATTTTAATATATTTTCTTAAATACTTAAGATCGAACTTTTGAAATTTCACTTTCACAAGCTTTTGCAAAAACTTCTGTATAAGAACGATCCGATTTTTTTGCACGCAAAAAATCTCTCATATAAGAAAGAAAATTAACATAATCTTCTTCATCAACATTAGCTTTAATAAGTTCATATTTTAAAAAAAGCATATAAGTGTTTAAAACATCGCTTTCGCAATATTCGTGGATTTTTTCAAGTTCATTTTCATAAAAAAGTTTCATCACCTCATCGCCATGCACATCATATTTTCCTGGCAAACCCACCATAGAGCAAAGTGTATCAAGCCTTATTCCACGCCCATTAGATCCTAAGGATTCTAATAAATCACAATGTTTTAATTCTGAAAATCTTGTTTTATAATTATTCCATTTATCACTTTGAGTATCCAAATAAGTTGCTGCTTTTAAATTGTATTTTAAAGCCCTTAAAACGAGAACAGGCATATCGAAATTTTTACCATTAAAACTGACTAATTTTGGCTCATAATTTTCTATAAAATTAAAAAAATTAGCAATCATTTCTTTTTCATTTTGTCCATCAATTTTATTTACTTTGATAAATTTTCCAAAATTATCACTTAAAACCGCACAAATACTGATAATTTTATGATAAGGCAAAGGCAAAAACTCACTCCCACTTTGTTCTTTTTGCCACTGAAGTGCTTTTAAACTTACCTCTAAATCACTTCCTTCAAAACCCAAAGTTTTGCGGATAAGCTCAACATCTGGCACACTCTCGCAATCAAAAACACAAATATAACCTTCATTTTTTGCCATTTTTAACCTTTTTTTAAATAATTTCGCTAAAATCATAGCAAAAATTTTAAAATATTAGGCTTTTAATGAAAATAGCAATTGTTCGTTTGTCAGCACTTGGTGATATTATACAAAGTGCCGTGGTTTTGCAATTTATCAAAAATTTTAAAAAAGATATAGAAATTCATTGGTTTGTAGATGAAAAATTTGAAGGTATACTCAAAAATCATCCTTTAATAGACAAACTCTATGCCCTGCCCTTAAAAGACAAAAAAATTTTAAAAAGCCTAAAAATTCTTCTTAAAGCAAGAAAAAACAACTATAATGCAGTAATAGATCTACAAGGGCTCATAAAATCTGCTATTGTAAGTCGAATTTTAAGTAGAAATAATTTTGGTTTTGATAAAAATAGTCTTAAAGAAAATTTTGCTCATAATTTCTACAACCAAAAACTTGAGTTAGATTACAATGAAAATGTATTTGTAAGATACTTAAGTCTTACCTCCTTTATGTTAAATACTGATTTTAATGTCAAAAATTTAGCCTTTAAACAAGATATTTTTAGCGTAGATGAAAATTTAAAACAACTCTTAAATAATAAACTCAAACTCGACAAAAACGAAAAAAACATACTCATACATGTGGGCTCAAGTGTAGAAAATAAAATCTATCCTAAAACAAAACTTGCTATACTTTGCAAACTTTTAATCAATGAATTTCAACAAACAAAAATTTGGCTCGCTTGGGGAAATGTAAAAGAATACGAATTTGCTAAAGAGGTTTTAAATCTTAGTGGTATTGATGAAACACATATAGAATTAGCGCCAAAATTTAATCTTGAAGAGCTAATGGCTTTTACAAAAATGATGGATCTTATCATAGGAAATGATAGTGGTCCAACACATTTGGCTTTTGCTTTAAATAAGGCATCTATTACGATTTTTGGTGCAACACCAAGCTACCGCAATGCTTTTCAAACTCATATCAATAAAATCATTGATGCAGGTAAAAAAATCCAAAATGCCAAGCATATCGATAAAAGTGATTTTTGTATCACGCGTATAGAAGAAGAAGATATCTTCAAACTTGCCAAAGGCTTACTTAATGAAAAATAGTGATAGAATATATCTTAGTCTTTATTATATTTTGAAATTTTTTGTTACTTTTATGCCTGATTGTATCTTGCATTTTTTAGCTTTGATTGTAGCAAGAATCGCTTTTTATCTTAACAAAAAACACCGCAAAATCATCAATACAAATTTGCAAATCTGTTTTCCTCAATACACTCAAAAAGAACGCGATAAATTGTCTTTAAAAATTTATGAAAATTTTGCTCAATTTGGGATTGATTGTTTGCAAAATCAAAACACCACCAAAGAAAAAATTCTCAATAAAGTAAATTTCATCAATGAAAATTTTCTTATAGATGCTCTAGCTTTAAATCGTCCTATTATCTTCACAACTGCACACTATGGAAACTGGGAAATTTTAAGCCTTGCTTATGCAGCTAAATATGGTGCGATTTCTATAGTAGGGAAAAAGTTAAAAAGTGAAATTATGTATGAAATTTTAAGCCAAAGTCGCACCCAATTTGACATAGAACTTATCGACAAAAAAGGCGGCATAAGACAAATGCTAAGCGCCCTAAAAAAAGGACGAGCTTTGGGAATTTTAACTGATCAAGACTGCGCAGAAAACGAAAGCGTAAGATTAAAATTTTTTAACAAAGAAGTGAATTATCAAATGGGAGCAAGCCTTATCGCACAAAGAAGCAATGCTTTGATCATCCCTGTTTATGCCTATAAAGAAGATGGTAAATTTTGCATAGAGTTTTTTAAAGTAAAAGATTCTCAAAATGCAAGCTTAGAAGAACTGACACTTTATCAAGCACAAAGTTGCGAAGAAATGATTAAAAAAAGACCTTGGGAATACTTTTTTTTTCATAGACGCTTTGCAAGTTATAATCAAGGAATATACTCATGAATATTTCAATAGTAATACTAACTTTTAATAGTCAAAAATATCTTCAAGAAGTATTACAAAGTGTTAATTTTGCCAATGAAATTATTTTAATAGATAGCGGAAGCACAGATGATAGTCTAATAATAGCAAAAGCTTTTAAAAACGTCAAAATTTTTCATCAAGATTGGCTTGGTTTTGGAAAGCAAAAACAATTTGGAGTTGAAAAAGCAACTAATGATTGGATATTTGTTTTAGATAGTGATGAAGTTTTTACTGAAGAATTAAAAGAGGAAGTATTACAAATAATTAAAAATCCATCATTTAAAGCATACAAAGTAGCAAGATTAAATTTTTTCTTTGGAGAAGCAATAACAAAAATGGGGCTATATCCTGATTATAACATAAGATTATTTCATAAAAAATATGCCAAATTTAATGAAAGAAAAGTTCACGAAAGCATAATCTGTCAAGAAAAAATAGGGAAATTAAAACATCATTTTTTACATTATGCTTATGAAAATATCGAGCAATTTATAGATAAGCAAAACAAATACTCAAGTCTAAATCCTAAAAAAAATAACCTTCTTAAAGCTTTAATAAATCCTTATTGGACTTTTTTTAAACTTTATTTTGTAAAATTAGGTTTTTTAGAAGGCAAAAGAGGTTTTATCATAGCAAAGCTTTATGCACAATATACTTTTTGGAAATATATTAAGTAGTTTTAATCATATCAAACAATTCATCCCATTTTTTCATCACGCTTTCTACCTTATGAGATTCAACTTTTTCTTTGGCCTTTTTAACAATTTTTTGCCTTAAGTTTTCATCTTGCATTAAAAGCGATATTTTTAAAGCCATATCATTAAAATCACCCATCTTAAATAAAAGTCCATTATTTTTATCATCGATTAACTCATTTACACCCATATAATCACTACTGATTCTAGCGCATTCATAAAAAGCAGCTTCGATTAAAACTATAGGTAAGCCTTCTTGTTTGGAACATAAGCATAAAATTTTAGCTTTTTCATAGTAAAAACTTAAGTCTTCTATATAACCTACAAAATCGATGTGCAAATTTAAATTTTTAGCAAGCTCCATCAAATTCTTTTTTAAAGAACCTTCTCCTGCTATGATAATCTTCCATTTATTTAAAACATCTTTTTGGATACAAGATAAAGCTTTAATAAAAACATCCACAGCCTTTTCTTCCTCTAATCTTCCTGCATATAAAATAATGTTTTCTTTATCATTTGTATGAATTTGTTTTTTTACACCCGAGGGATTAGGCATGATGATTTTGTTTTTTACAAAAGAATAATATTTAAAATCTTCCCCGGTTAAAACACTTAAATAGGTAGCCAAAGGATATAGTTTTCTTCTTAAACGATTGGTTTTTTTAGACTTTTCTCCAAGATGAAAACCATGCTCGCAAATAATATGCTTGATGCCTATATTTTTATTTGCAAGTAGAGTAAATAAATTGGGCTTGGTTTTAAAAGAAATCATAATATCAGGCTTATACTGTTTTAATTTTTTTTTAATTGCGTACTTATATATGATTTTATTAATAAGTTTATTTAAAAAACGCATGGGAGTTAAAGCTTTAGTGTTGATAAATTCAACATAGGCATTGCTACAAATATCATCATAAGCTAGGGGAGTCTTTTCAAAAAATAACAAAGAAAGCTCGTGGTTTTTGCTCCATTCTTTAACAAGTTGATAAATAACATAACTTACCCCACCTTTGTTAAAATGGTCACTAACAATCAATATTTTCATAAGGTCTAACCTTTTTTAAACTAGGTAAAAAATATTTTATAAAAATATGAATTTTTTTAATATATTTACTTATTTTATTTTTCTTTTTAAGAAATTTTTTATCATCTTGAGTAGAACTTTCAAGCATAAAATTTTCATGCGTATAAACAAGCACAGGAAATAAAGCGTAAGTGTTTAAAACTTTTTCATTACAAGTAAGAGCATCTATAGGCAAATAAATTTTTTCTAAATGAGAAAGCAGTTTTAAGGCTCCATTTTTGGTTATAAAATAACCATAAGTACCGTTACCTCTAGCGACCAAACGACGAATTTTACAATTTAAGATTTTTTTTGCAAATCTTCTTGAGTAAGGACTTTCTATCCTAAAACCATCATCGTTATAAACCTGTCTTTGATGCCCTAATAACAAAAGCTCTAAGTCTTTAGGAAATTCATTAAAATGTTGTAAAAATTCAAGTAAGCTTTCATCAAAATACGCATCATCTTCTAAAATCACAGCGTATTTTAAATTTTCTTGCAATATTTTTTCATAACATTTTTTATGAGATAAAGAACAACCAAGCTCTCCAAGTCCTAATTCTCTTTTATGAAAATTTAGCATTTTTTCATAATCAACTATATTTAAATACTCTTGCTTGCTTATAGCTTTTCCTTCTACGGCTTGGATGATTTCATAATCAAGTTGATATTTTTGACACAATTTACCAATGTATTCTTTTCTTTGTTCTGCTTTTTTAAGATTGATGATAAGAAATTTCATTTTAATTCCATTTCTAATTGTTTTATATATTTTTTTCTTGTTAATTTTATCTTTTTTCTTTTTAATTTTATGAGAATTTTTTTAAAAAAATTATTATAAACAATACGATATTTTAAATCTAATTTATATATAGAAAGCTCGCAAATAAAGTATTGACACAATAAAAAATATATAGAATTTAAAGCATTAGAATATAAATTAAGTTTATGAATAACAAAATTTAAATTTTCTATAAAAAATTTCATCTTATCAAAATTTTTTCTTTCATTGGTTGATGAGCTAATATTTTGCATATTATAATTAATCAGACATTGCTCTAAAGTCACAATACGCTTGCATTCAAGATAATACAAAGTAAGGAGCAATGCATCTTCTGCCATAGTAAGTTTTGGGTTTTCATTGATTTTTTCAAAAGTCTTTAAATATTTTTGTTTTTGAAAAACTTTTGTCCATATACCCCAATTATATATGTTTGAATTAACAATCTGTTTTGCTAAAAATTTCAAATACTCATCAATATTATAATTATTATTAATAAAAAAAATATTTTTTTTCAAAGTTGTATCCAGAGTATTATAATTAAAACATATCAAATCATTATTTTGATCTAAATACTTAGATACTTCCTCACAAGCCTCAAGTTCTAAATAATCATCAGGGTCTAAAAACATGATATATAAAGAATTAGCTGCCTTAACTCCTTCATATCTAGCTCTTAAAAGACCCAAGTTTTTTTCATTGTGAATTATTTTTATCCTTTTATCTTTTTTGGCGTATTCTTTAGCTATATCTATACTTTTATCACTTCCACAATCATCCACTATAATTATTTCTATATCTTTAAAAGTCTGATTGATACAACTTTCTATTGCTTTGGGTATATATTTTTCTACATTAAAAGTTGGCAAGATGATTGAAATTTTAGACATTGTTTTTCTTAAAAATCTTTTTTGGGTGGCGAAAATAAAATCTTATTTTATTTTTTATATTAATAAAAGGAAGGAATTTATCATAATGTTTATCGCAAAAACTAAGATTATAATTTAATTTAAGACATAAATCAAGGATATTGTGCTTTTGAAGTAAAAATCCATAAATACACGATTTATAAAAATGATTTTTATTCATTTTATAAATTCTCCACATTTCAGAAAATAAATGCAAACAAAGTCTGTTTTCATCGAAAATTTTTTTATCTATAAAATCTCTAGTATTACCACAAGAAATTTGACAAGTATCTTTATAGTCTAGAGCATGTTTTTCTAAATCATATTCTTTAACCCATTTAGCTAAAAACCAAGGACCTATAATACCCCAAGGAATTATTTTGTTATCATCAACAATCTTTTTTGCTTCTTCTATAAGTAATTTTCCAAATTCACTTTGTTTTGGGAATTTTAAAAACGAATTAGTGATTGCTTGCTCATTATTTTTTGCAAATTCTGAATTAAAAATATAATCTTGTTTATAATCATAAAAATTTAAACACACCATATCAAGATCCACCCATACCCCCCCCCTGAGATAGAGTAGATTATATCTAAAAAAATCTGAAAAAGAAGCTACTCCAGCTCCCCTATCATCACTAAAATATTCTTCAAAAGGTATGATTTCATTTGCATCTTTAAGTATAAAATTATCAAACAGCTCTTGGAATTTTAAAAAGATTTTATCTTCTAAATTATAAGTATATAGATGGAATTTATACCCATGATCAAGCCAAGATTTAATCGTAAGAATTTCCATTAAACCTATACCCTTATAGCCTTTAGGAGTATACCAAAAACTTGAAATTTTGTAATTTTCTTGCAAATTCATCCTTTTTATTTAAAATAAATTACATATGCTATAAAAATTATATTAATAATATATAAAAACACTATAGCCTTTCGAAGTTTTCTATAGCTTGTTCTTAATGTATAAAGTTTAAATTCTTTTTTAACCCTTTTACCTAAACCATTAACTAAGCTTTCAATTTGTGAATTTTCTATATCTTCCTTTATCTGCATTAATTCCAAAGAAAATTCAGGAGTATTCTTTGCTGCCAACCAATATTCTTTATAAAAGGGATAAGGTATATTCTCTAAATTATCTCCAAAAATACCATAGGATAATTTGTCCCAAGGCTTAGACGGTTCCACTGTAAAATGAGCGATTTTAATATTATTTAGCTCAGTCTTAAATTCATATTGAGTATAATGAAGACTAGAATATTTTGATTGATCTCTAAATAATTTCTTACTATTATTTACATTAGCCACATAATAGGCCAATAACAAATTCCATCTCATAGGCAGTGTTAATACTTCAGTTAAGGCTATATTCAAAGCATCTTGATCGGGATATAAAGTTTTAAATTTTTTTAAAAAATCAATACTCTTATTTTCTATATTATCTCTTCTCCACCTATCAAGATTAACCAGAATAAATCCTGAATTAAAATATTTTTCAATGTTTGAAAATTTATATTTTTCACGCCCTTTAAGGGAAAAGAATACTTTTTTATTTTTTTTATGATTATTTCCATCAAGACAAACCGCTGCTTGATAATTGTTTATATCTACACTTAAAAGCTCTCTTAAATCCCCAAAACAAAGCATATCACAATCCAAATATAAACAAATTTTTAAATCCCGAGGCAAAACGCTGGCCATTTTTATTCTATAATACGCCAAATAATTTCCTCTCCATTTTAACATTCCTTTAAATTCATCATCGTTTAAAATGTGCAATACTATTTTGCAAGGATAAATATCATTTAATTGTTTTTCCAAATTAGAAATTCTAACCTTCATTGATTCTGAAATAAAATCACTCAATATGTGAAAAACATACCCCTCATCTGTATCAAAATTACAAAATTCGGACATAGATTTATTTAAATCTGTTTTTTGTATGATACTCGTCATTAAAACTGCGGCATACTTAATATAATTTTCATTTGCGTTTAAAACTATATGAAACATAACATTCCTCTGTTTAATTAATAAATAATTATATCTAAATTATTTCTTTTTTATACTCTATTTTTTAAATCCATCTCTTCTTTCTTTAAAACCCCAAATAGCTTTTGATGAAAGGTATTATTTTCAAAGTCTAAAGAAAGCTTTTTTATCAACTCATTGCTTTTCTTTTTATCTTGATAATTTTGATTTAAAATTTCTTTATTTTTGTTTTCATATCTTCCATTTGGATTAAATTCATAATGATAAATACAAGTTTTAAAAACAGCTATTTTCTCACAAAACATAAAATAAACATAACAAAAAAGCACATCTTCACCGTAACTCAAACGCTCATCGATTTTAACTTTTTCAAAACTTTTTAAGATGATATCTTTTTTAAAGCACTTCGCCCAAACCGACCAGCAAAAATGCCTTTGTTTGCTTAAAAATTCTAAAAATTCCTTTTGATTAAAAACTTCATCTTGTTTAAAACGATAAAATTGTTTGGTTTTTACTCTATGCACAAAGGCATCAAAACAAAGCAAATCAAAACCTTTTTTTATCTCTTTAAATGCTATTTCACAAGCATCAGGTGTCAAAAAATCATCACTATCTAAAAACATTATAAAATCAGAACTAGAATGCAAAACTCCTATATTTCTACTTGCAAAAGTGCCTAAATTTTCTTCATTTTGAAAGATTTTTATCCTTGGATCTTTTTTGGCAAATTCTAAAACCATATTTAAACTATTATCTTTACTTTTATCATCAATAATCAAAATTTCAATATCTTTTAAAGTCTGATTTATACAACTTTGTAAAGCCCTTGAAATAAAATCGCAAGAATTAAAAAGCGGGATTATGATCGAAAGTTGTGGCATATTTTTCCTAAATTTTGTTAAAATAATAAAAACAATTCTATCAAAGTTTAGGAAATTTATGAAAATTTTTATACATCTTCCCACTTGGCTAGGCGATGCGGTGATGGCTTCACCTGCTTTATGCACTATAAAAGAACATTTTAAAAATGCTCAATTTATCCTTTATGGCTCTTTGGTTTCCACAGCACTTTTTAAAGAATTTCCTAATTCTAAAATCATCATAGAAAATAAACAATCTCGCTATAAACAAGCCCTATCTTTACGCAAAGAACTTGGTAAGATCGATTTTAGCTTTGCTTTTAGATCTGCGTTTTCTTCTAAGATTATCTTGCATATTCTTAAAACAAAGCAAAGATATTTTTTTGACAAAAACAAGCACAAAGAAGAACATCAAGTTTTAAAATACCTTTATTTTATAGAAAACTCACTTAGTATAAAAACTCATTTTAAAGACTTAAAACTTCCCTTTAAGCTAAAATTTCAAAACCCTCTTGTCTTAAAAAATGGCAAAAAAATTCTAGGACTCAACCCTGGCGCAAGCTTTGGAAGTGCAAAAAGATGGGATGCGAGTTATTTTGCTAAAGTGGCTTTAAATTTCAGCCAAAGTCATGAGATTTTAATCTTTGGCGCAGGAAAAGCCGAACAAGAACTTTGTAATGAAATTTATCAAATTTTAAAAGAACAAAACATAAAAGTAAAAAATCTTTGCAATAAAACCACCATCAAAACCCTTTGTCAAAATATCGCCTTTTGTGATCTTTTCATCACAAATGACAGTGGTCCTATGCACCTAAGTGCGGTTTATAAGGTAAAAACCGTGGCTATTTTTGGCCCTACGAAATTTACTCAAACTTCACCTTGGCAAAATCAAAACGCAAAATTAGTACACTTAGATCTAGCTTGTATGCCTTGTATGCAAAAAATCTGCCCTTTAAAACACCACAAATGCATGAAAGATTTAAAGCCTCAAAGGGTTATAGAAGAAGCTAGAAATTTACTTAAAAACCCTCATCTATGATCTGACAAAGTGTGTGTATGATCAAAATATGCATTTCTTGAATTCTAGCCGTATCATCGCTTGGCACGACAAGATTATGATCACAAAGCTTATTCATCATTCCACCACCCTTTCCACTAAGCCCTAAACAAAGCATATTAAGTTCTTTTGCTTTTTTAAAAGCTTCTAAAACATTAGGGCTTTTTCCGCTCGTTGAAATACCGATTAAAACATCATTTTCATTTCCTAAAGCTTCCACTTGTCTTGAAAAAACAAACTCAAAACCATAGTCATTTCCTATAGCACTAAGTGCTGAAGTATCGGTTGTAAGCGCTATACCTGCCAAAGCCTTGCGTTCTTTTTTATAACGCCCACTAAGTTCAGCTGCAAAATGCTGTGCATCAGCCGCACTTCCACCGTTTCCACAAATCAAAATCTTGCCACCTTTTTTAAGACACTCGCACAAAAGCTCTCCTGCTTTAGCGATTTGTCCTTTTAAAATTTCACTTTCTTGAGCGATTTTTTGATGCTCTTGCCATTCTTTTTCCACTAAATTTATCATTTTTTATCCTTAATCTTTTCTATGATCTTACTCGTACTAAATCCTTCTTCAAAGTCGATTAATTCAACCTTTGAAACAATATCCGCACCCACAACAAGCTTATCTTTATAATCAGCTCCTTTAATCAAAATATCGGGTTTTAAAAAGCTTATAAGTTCTAAAGGTGTGTCTTCATCAAAAATCACTACAAAATCTACAAAATAAAAAGCTGCCAACATACAAGCTCTTTGAAACTCTGAATTTACAGGACGACTCTCGCCTTTGAGTCTTTTCACACTCGCATCTGAGTTTAAGCCCACAATCAAAACATCGCCCAATCTTTTAGCTTTCTCAAGGTATTTTATATGTCCAAAATGCACGATATCAAAACAACCATTTGTAAAAACGATCTTTTTATCATTTTGTTTTAAAAGCGTTAAAAGTTCTTCTTTGCTTTTAATTTTTTTCTCAAAATCCACACGATTAAAACTCTTAATCTCATCAAAACTCACACTCATGCTACCTATTTTACTCACTACAACAGCTGCGGCTTCATTGGCAAGTTCGCAAGCTTTAAAAATTTCAATCCCACTTGCCAAACAAAAAGCCAAAACTGCGATCACACTATCGCCCGCCCCTGTTACATCATAAACTTCTAAAGCTTTAGCAGGTGCAATTTTTAAACCCTCATCAAAAAGTGCGATCCCCGCTTCTGAAAGAGTGATGATAGAATAACGCAAAGCAAAATCTTCTTTTAATTTTTTAATCCCTTTTTCTAAATTTTCACCCTCTAAATTTTCAAATTTCAAAGCCTCTAAAGCTTCTTTTTTATTAGGCGTGAGTAAGGTTGCACCGCTATATTTACTAAAATCACTGCCTTTAGGATCAACTAAAACAGGAATATTTAAAGC
>NZ_RYYA01000004.1:0-157739 GCF_004378835.1 Campylobacter sp. CH246 | reverse complement strand
AAACTTTATAATTTAAAAGATTTTAAGTCCTTTTTTCAAAAAAAGGAAATGAAAGTATAACCAATTAAACTTAAAAGGGGATTAAACAAAGGATTAAATAGTATAAATATTTGTGTAAGTATTTATATAAGTATAATGGGGGCTATATTTTAGAGCACTCGTAATTTTTATTTTTTATACTAACAAATTGACTTTTAAGTGTTTTAAAATCTGGAATATAAGCATAACCGCTAAGCGTATCTATAACGATACAAAGAGCATGCTTTTTTGATAACAAACGTATAATGCAATCTGAATTATTCTTTGCTAAAGTTTTTTCATAGGCATAATTGGCATTTTTTAACGGAGAATACACTCTGCCCATTTCATCAAATACTAATCTAGTAAATCCTGAACAAGATCCTTTGAATTCAACCTTTTCTATTCCGAATCTTTTTGTAAGATTAAATCTTTGTGTAGTTTTTTCATCATCTTTACTAATAACTCCACTTTGACCTGAATTCATTAATTTGTTATGATTGATTACATCAACAGCAATTTCTCTATCTATATTGATTTCAGTTTTACCTAAATTAGCATTTCCATCGCCATTTTTATCCAAGAAAATAGTATATGTTTGATCATAACCTGTGGCAGCTGATTTTATAAAATAAATCTGCCATTTACTTTTAAACCACTCTCTTTTTGCAATAGTCAACTCATCAACTCTTATACCTTCTTGCATCATGGCTAAACTTTGGGTATATTGGATATCATTAAGAATTTGTATCGCACCTTCTAGTAGATTGTCTTTTTTTAAGTAAAGACTGCCTAAATTAAAAACTATACCTAAAATGAGAATTATAAACACAAATTCCAACAAACTGAAAGCTTTAATCATAGTTTAAAATCTGATATACTTTTTCATATTTTCCAAGTTTTACTTTAACAATTTTTTTGTCCATATCATGCTTATCGGCTTGTTTTAAAGCTTTTAAATAAAACTTATTGCTATTTTTTATTCCATAAAATCGCAATCTTTTTTGCAAACTTGGGGCTGTTGCAAGCTCTAAAACATCTTGTTTTTTTAATTCTAGTGCCAATTCTTTAGCAAAATGATAATTATTGGCAAAATGACGATTTGGATTGTTTATAAAATAATACAATAATTGATTAGCGACGATTAAAAAGTAACAAAATATCAAAAAAATTATAGAACATTCTATAAAGATTTTATACCTTAATCGAAAAACTGGTAATCTCACCCTATAACTTTGCATTAAAGTTTTTATAAGCAAAGGAGTGCAAATAACACAAAAAGGCAAAAAATCATCTAAAAAAAGTTTTTGTCTTAAAGAAAGCAACAAACAAAATACAAATGTTACGCTCATTAAAAACCATAATAAATTTTTATATTTTTGAAAAGTCAAACGATAAATAGTATAAAAAAAATACACAAAAACCAAAGGAGAAAAACATGCAGCAAAAATTCCTAAGGTATCTAAAAAATAACCTCTTGGACGACCACCTGTATCAAAACCATAAAAACTGATACTCGCTCCAAACAAAACAAGAGATAAGGTAAATAAAATAGCATTTCTTTTATAAATCCCAAAAAAGAAAAAAGTTAAAAATAAAATATTAAAAGATTTATCAACAAATAATACTATAATCAATAATATATAAAAAAGCCATTTTTTTTCATATTCGTAAGCACATAATATAGCAAGGGTTAAAAAAATCACCAAAGATGCGGCATTAACCAGTAAAGCACTTGCAACAGTACCCGGCAATAAAACAAATAACAATAAAGAAAAAAAAGCATCAATTTTAGTTTTAGTATATTTTAAAGCTAGCAAATACAAAAGCAAACAACTTAAAAAATGAAAAAATAAAAAAGGAAGCCTTAAACCAAAATCATTTTGCCCAAAAATAAAAGTTCCAAAATGAGATATATAATAAAGCAAACTATGAGAAAAAATAAGTGATTTACCCTGCTCACCAAAATAAATATCAGCTTCATCAGCACTAATACTCAGTGTTGAAATTCCATAAAGCAAAGCCAACAAATCAAGACTAAGTAAAATGATGATAAGTTTATAATTTTTGATTTTTTCCATAATGAAAATTTTACAAAATTAAACTTAAAATATCAATGCAAATCATATAAATATCAAATATCTTAAAAATTAACATCAAATTGATTTTAGTTTTTATAAGTATAATTTTAAACAAAAAAGGCAAAAATGCAAACTATTGATCAAATTTTTCAAACACAAATCGATATTAAAAAATCTATTTTCTTATCTTTTCTTTGCCCTTTTAAAGATTTTAAATTTTTAATAGAAACGCTAAAAAAAGAACATCCAAAAGCTGTTCATTTTGTCTATGCTTATCGTGTTTTAAATGATTTTAATCAAATTGTAGAAGATAAAAGCGATGATGGAGAGCCTAAAGGAACTTCTGGAATGCCAACTTTAAATGTTCTAAGGGGCTATGATCTTATCAATGCGGCTTTAATCACTGTAAGATATTTTGGTGGTATAAAACTTGGTACAGGGGGACTTGTAAGAGCCTATAGCGATGCGGCAAATGCCGTGATCAATAATTCTTCTTTACTTTCATTTGAATTGAAAAAAAATATAACCATTGCTATTGATTTAAAAAATTTAAATCGTTTTGAACATTTTTTAAAAACTTATTCTTTTAATTTCACAAAAGATTTTAAGGATTGCAAAGCTATATTACATATCAAATTAAATGAAAAAGAGGAGCAAGAATTTGAAATTTTTTGTAAAAATTTTGCACCTTTTGAAATAGAGAAATTATAAATTCTTGCAAGTAAATACAAAAGCTCCAAAATGGAGCTTTTGATTAAATTGCGTTCAATAAATCATTTAACAAAGTATTATTCTTACTTTGTTCATTTGCACCTTGTTGCGCAAGATCATTGTGAACGCTAGCACTTTGAGCTCTCATAGACAACTCGCCTTCATTTTGTCTAAAACGATAAGCGTAAACATTTGACATTTGAGCATAATTACTTAAATTTGAATTTGAGTTTTGCGCATTACTTTGAAAACTACTGCTAGAATTTAAAGCATCTCCGCTTGACTTCTCATCCGCCTTATTTAACATATCCATAAAATCAGAATCTCCAGATGAAGAATAATCTTCAACCTGTTTATCCACCTGTTTATACTGACCACTAATAGCATCGTATTCATACGAGCTAATCGTTCTATAATTTACCTGCATAGTTTTCTCCTTTCAAAATATGCAAAAACTATACAAGCAAAAAGCGTTCCTTTTTATGTAAAAATCAATGTTTTTTAATCATGGTGAGTAGGCAAATGCTCCACATCAAGCTCATTATTGGCTATAAATTCTTCCTTGGCTTTTTTACAGTTTTCATCACGCATTTTGCGGTATTCATTACGAATGGTGATTTCTTTATCGCTTAGAGGTCTATCTTCTAAAAAACTGATATGAAAATAAGTATCATCGCTCTTTGAATAAGTTTTATAAAAATCTATATAGTCAAAATAATCCTTGCCATTATCAAACTCTACGACTTCTTCTATATAAATCGTAGGCCCAAAACCCTTGTGATTTTGTGTATAATGCCCAAAACCTGCGCTGTATTGAATTCTAAATTTAGCCATCATTTTCTCCTAAAAATTCTTGATAAGTTCCACGAAAATCTGTAAGCTTACCATTTTCTAAATGCCAAATTCTATTAGCAAAAGCAGAAACTAACTCCCTATCGTGGCTGATACAAAGCACTACACCTTTGAAATTATACAAAGCTTCACCTAATGCAATAATACTTTCAAGATCTAAATGGTTATCAGGTTCGTCTAAAAGCAAGAAATTCGGACGCTCTAGCATTAAACGAGAAAGCATTAAACGATGTTTTTCACCCCCACTTAAACTTGCTGCCATTTTTTCTTGATCGCTGCCACTAAAAAGCATTCTACCTAAACACTTGCGGATTTCATCTAGATCTTTAAATTTTTCACTCATCAGCCATTCATAAAGTTTCAAATTTTCACAAATTAAATTACTTGTATCTTGAGGAAAATATCCAAGTTCTATAGTTGCCCCAAGATGTATAGATCCACTATCTGGACTTATAGCATGGGCGATGATTTTTGCTAAAGTACTTTTACCCACACCATTTGCTCCAATCAAAGCGATTTTATCATTTTTTTCTATTTTTAGCTCCAAATTTGAAAATAGTTGTTTATCATAAGCCTTGCCTATACCTTTAATTTCTAAAACTTCATTACCTATTTCACGATTGGTTCTAAATACTATACTAGGATCTCTACGGCTTGAAATTTTAATCTCTTCAAGCTCTAGTTTTTCAAGCGCCTTAGCACGGCTTGTGGCTTGTTTTGCTTTAGAAGCATTTGCACTAAAACGGCGAATGAAATTTTCTAATTCTTCTCTTTCTTTTAAGGTTTTATCGCGTTTAAGCTCAGCTTGTTTTGCCAAAAGCGTTGAAGCCATATACCAATCATCATAATTTCCCGCAAAATCACGAATTTGTTTAAAATCCACATCTAAAATTCTTGTGCAAATTTTATTTAAAAAATGCCTATCATGAGAGATGACAACCAAAGTTCCTTCATGTCTTAAAAGTTCATTTTCAAGCCAAGAAATCACCTCTAAATCAAGGTTATTTGTAGGCTCATCTAAAAAAAGTACATCGGCACCTAAAAACAAAACTTGAGCTAACAAAACTTTAAATTTATCCGCACTTTGTAAGGTGCTCATTAAAGCATCGAAATCTTTAATCTTTAAAGAACTTAAAATTTTTTCACAACGTGTTTCACAATCATAATTTGGATCTTCTTCAGCCGTTATTATCTCAAGCTCACCTAAACGCTCATTGATCTCATCAGTAAATTCCTCGCTCATATAAAGCTTTTCTTTTTCTTTTAAGGCCTCATATAAACGCTTATTTGCACACATCACTGCATCTTTGATGGTGTAGTTTTCAAAAGCAAATTGATCCTGTCCTAAAACTGCGATTTTCAAGCCTTCATCAAATACTATTTCACCACTACTTGACTCAATTTCTCCTGAAAGAATTTTTAAAAAAGTTGATTTTCCCGCACCATTAGCACCGATAAGTCCGTATCTTTGTCCTCGAACAAGTTTTAAATTAACATTTTCAAATAAAAGCTGATTTGCAAAACGCATAGTAAGATTTTTTACTTCAACCATGATTTTCCTTAAATTTTTTACTTATAAAAATTTTTAAGAAATTGTATCAAAAAAAGACTTGAAATTAATTGAGTATAAAATATTAGTAAGTCATGAAATTAATTCTATTGACTTACTTTAATAAAAATATTATTGGAAATCTCCATTGATATAAGTTATATCTGTAATTTTCACTTGATTTATGTTAGAAACCTTATAAACAACACTCCAAAGACCTTTTCTCTGTTCCCCTTTTAATGCAGCATTAATCGTAGCCATACAAGAATCAAAATTAAGATCAAAATTTGAAATGGAATTAATTTCGATCATATCAGTGTAATTTACCATTCCATCATGCTTGGCTATTTCCTTGAGGCCTTTTGCATAATCTTCATAATCAATCCCTTGGGCTTTAAGTCCGGATAATTCATAAAGATTTTTAAAAATTTCACTAGGAATTTTTTCTTTAAGATTTGAAACAACTGCCGTATTATCACATTTGTCTAATGAGTTGGCCTGAAGCAAGGCAAACCCCATTAAGAAAAATAAAATTACTTTTTTAAACATATCTAAACTCCTCTAATTTTTAGGTTTTGCTACTAAAATACCATCTTTATATTCTTCTTCTCTTACAATCTCCCCTTTTTTATATTCTCTAAAGACTCCATTTTTAAGTCCATTTTTATAATTTTCTTCGTCTTCTAAGGCGCCATTTTCATCATAACGCTTTTGTACTCCATCAAATTTACCTTTATTATCAAAATTATAATCACACATTAAAGTTCCATTTTCATAATATTCCTTGTAATTACCTTCAAATTCTGGCATACCATCTTCATTATAGCCAAGTAGTTTTCCCTTTGCTCTCATATTTCCATTCTCATAATAGCTTGCAAAATCACCATATCCGCGATTATCTTTAAAATGCACCTCCTCAAGTAATTGCCCATTTCTAGAATATTCCCTGCTAATTCCATCTTTTTTTCCATTTTTATAATTTTCTTCAGCTCTTAGCTGACCATTGTCATAAAAAGCTCTTTTTAACCCATGTATTCTTGAATCTTTATTATAGGGAATTTCTTCTTTTAAATTTCCATTTGGATATTTGTTTTGCTGAACTCTAGCCACATCGCTAGGTTGTCCAGGAAAATCACTTCCACAACCACTTAACAACATCGCAATTAAACTACAAATGCTTAAAAATTTTGTCATTTTTTCTCCTATTTCTCATTTTTTTCTTTAATAATAATAGTTTGCTTAAAACTTCCCGTAAAAGACCATATTAAACAAACAAGCCAAACAATAATAGTCCAACCAAAAAACAAATTTAGCAAAGAAATTATCAGCCAATTAGAATGCTTTCTGCTCAAACCAATAATAGCGGGCAACATGTATAATACAAACAATAATATTGTTACAAAAATAGACCCGCCACTTGCACCTTCCATGTAATTCTCCTTAAATAAAAATTTTATAAAAACTATTATTCCATATTATAACTTAATTAATATTGAAATATTAAATATATTTTATATAAAAGATTGAATATTTCAAGTGTTTTTAATAAAGAAATTTTAATGTAAAATTTTTCAAAGGCTAAATTTTTAAGGTAAAAAATGACAAAAAAGAGCAAGCGTGATATGGCATATGAACTAGACATTGATGTTAGCACTTTATATAATTGGAGAAAATATAAACCCAATTTATATCGTATTGTTATGCTTGGCTTTAAATTTGATGAACTTTTAGAAAACAGTAAAAAAACTCATGAAGAATTGCTTCATATAGAACAAACTATACAAGATGAGATTGCTAAATTTAAATAAAGTCCACTTTTAAGCTTTTTTCTATACAATTATCACTTTTATTAAAATCAAGGATTTGAAATGTTTTTATTAGATTTTTTAATATCATTGAGTTTTATTTTTGAAATTTCAGCACTTGTGCTATCCTTTTACTTTAAAAATTCAAGAATTTTCTTTTTAACTTTAGTGCTATTAGGAGCTAAGTTACCTTATTTTTATACAAGTTTTTTTCAAACTAATTTATTTGTGGCTTTGTTTTTACCTATGATTTTTACTCTATTTTGCCTTGGAAAACACCATGCTTTAATTTTAAGTAAAAAAAATATCACCTCAATTACAACCCTTATTTTTATAGGCGTTTTAAGCATCATTTTACCTAGAAATACTACTTTCAATAGCGCTGGTTTAGAATTCCATTTTATTACATTAAATTTTTTTAAGCCTGTGAGTGAATTAGGATTTTTATTTTTTTTAGTCGGCTTAATACTCATTTTTATCAAAACTTTTAAAACTAAAGAATATTATCTTCTTATCGCATTTTTTGCTGCATATTTTCAGTTTTTATTCCAAGAAGGAGCAGGAATAAGATATTTTGAATTTGCAAGTTTGGTTTTTTGTTTTTATCTTTTAAATCACGCTTATAGGTTAGCTTTTTTTGACACCTTAACAAAGCTACCCAATGAAAAAAGCCTTACACGCTTTACAAAAGGAAAAAACAACTATATCATTGCCTTGCTTCATTTTAATGAACTAAAAGATACCAAAGAAAGCTATACCAAACTCATTTTAAAACAAATTGCAAAAATTTTAAAACGCTTTAGAGCAAAAATTTTTATCGTAGAAAATGATTTTATTTTAATTTTTAATGATAAAAATCAAGCTTTAAATCATCTTGCTTTTTTAGAATCCACCTTGAAAAACACGGAATTTAATTTAGAAAATGAAAATTTTAAACCGGATTTTAAATTGATTTGGCAAGAAAGTGAAGAAAATTTGGATAAAAATTTACAAAGTCTAAGAGCAAGACTCTTAGACTAAAAAATTATTTTTCGTTCGCTTCAACTTCGATATTTAAATTAATATCATCACTTAAAGTAATAGTTGAAGTACTTGTTGCAAATTTAAAATCAGAGCGTTTAATTTTTCCATTTAAAGAAAATCCTATTTTTTCTTTTCCATCTTTGCCTTTAGCTACACCGCCGATTTCAGCATCTAAAACGATATCTTTAGAAACTCCAGCTATAGTTAAAGTTCCTGTCATTTTGCCTTTTTCATTATCGATTTTTTCATATTTTTTCATTGTAAAAGTCATATCAGGATATTTTTTTGCTTTGAAAAAATCATCTTGTTGTAAGTGATTATCTCTTGTTTGATTTTCTGTATTTACAGATGTGATTTTTATCGTTGCATCAAGCTTTTTAAATTCAGCACTCGCAGGATCAAAATCAATCACCGCAGAATAATCCTTGAAATTTCCTTTTACATTGCTAATTTGTAAATGTTTGATTTTAAAACCTACATCTGTATGTGCTTTATCTAAAGTATATTCTTTAGCAAACAAACCTGTGCTTAACAAAGACACCGCAACCAATGAACTCAATAAAACTTTTTTCATTTTTTTCCTTTTTTATAGTAATTTTCAATATAAAAATTTTATTAGATAAAACATAACAAATCATTAATAAAAATCAAAAAATTTTACTATTTAAAAATTTTACAAATTCTTCAAATTTAGGCAAATCAAGCTTTATTGCTTCTCTTTGCTGTTTTCCCCACATACACTCTGGAAAAAACGCATCTTCTTTAAATCTTGCCATAACATGAAAATGCACCCTTGGCACATAATTTGCAAAAGAGGCGATATTGATTTTTGCAGGTTTATAAAATTCTATCATAGCCTTTTCACAAAGTAAAATTTTTTCAAAAAGTTCCTTTTGCAACTCTAAAGGACAATCGCTAAATTCTTTATAAATTTCTTTAGTAAAAATTTTAAGCCAAGGCACTTGAGCCTCCTCTTTCTCTATATAAATCAAATCATTTTCATAAATCATTACATTCCTTTGAAATTGTATTTATGATTATTTTACAAAATTTATCAAATTTTTAAGTCAAAATGCGTTAAAATTCCTAAAATTTAAAAAACAAAAAGGAGGATAAGTGCAAATTAGTTCAAGTTATAACTCTTATGATTACTACTCTAGCAAACCTTCTTTTGATAAAACAAATCAATCTGATTCCAATCAAAAAGATGAAAAAAATCTTAGTGAAAATAAAGATGATAAAGAAAAAAATGGCGAACAAACCCAAATGGTTAATGGCGTAGAGCTAAGCCAAAAAGAAGTAGCTCAAGTTCGCGAACTCCAAAGTATCGATAGAAATGTAAAGGCTCATGAAGCTGCGCATCAAGCAGCGGGCGGCGGCTTAGCAGGTGCTGCAAGTTTTACTTATACAAGAGGCCCCGATAATCAAATGTATGCTACAGCGGGTGAAGTTCCTATCAGCATGCAAAAAGGAAACACACCAGAAGAAACTATAGCCAATGCAAGACAAATCGCAGCAGCAGCTATGGCTCCTGCTGATCCTAGCCCACAAGACTATAAAGTTGCAGCAAATGCTGCAAAAATGGAATTTGAAGCAAGAGCTGAAGCAATGAAGCTTAAAGCCGAAGAAGCCAAAGAAAAAGAAGAAGAAAATAAAGAAAAAGATGACAAAAATTCAGAAAATAGCTTAGAAAAAACAGATAAAGATTCAAAAAACAACGATAAAAATTCAAATTTTGATAAAGACTTTAAAAATTTTGTTGCTAGAACTTATCAACAAAACTCACAAAATAACGACATTAAATTCAATATCGCATCTTAAAATTCTTAATTTAAATAAAAAATTTACTCCAATCTTCCTTATAAATAAAGCTTTGTTTTAAAATTAAACAGATATATCTAAAAAATTTATCTTTTTTATTATCTGCTTTATCCACATTTGTAGTATTACTTTGCTTCTCTTCTTTTTTGGCTTCTAATTTTTTGTATATTCTTGCCATTCCATAAGCTTTAAAGTATCATATATTTGATGAACTTCCTTGGGTATACATTTATGGAAAACGATGACTTGAATTTGCATGTAAAATATTTAACATTTTTTATCCTTTTTATAATTCAATTTTTGCATTTTCAAGCCTTTATATCTATGCCTTGCTTATTCAGTATTTCTAAGATTTCTAAAACATCCATTCCATTTTCTTGTTGAACTTTTAAAAATTGTTGCCAAAAATTTGTTTTTACTTCATCTTTGTAAGTTTCGCTTTTACTTTCTGCTTGTATAGGTTTAAAAGTTTTTGTTTCTTGTTCTTTTTGGTTGTTATATTGTTCTTGTGCAGCTTGCATTTCTTGCTCAATATCTTTTCTGCTTTTCTCTGCAATTTCGCCAAATCTAGCTTCGTGTTTGGCTTGAAGATCTAACCATTTTTGTTTAAATTCTTCTACACTCATACTTGTGTGATAAATTTTTACATATTCTTTTTGTAAGTCTTCATCCAACCAATGCACCGAAGCTTTATTTTTTGCTTTAAAATCTTCAATTTCTTTAAAATCTTCTTGGCTTAATTCACCCTTTAAAATCTGATCTTGTATAGAGCCTTTAGCGATAGGAATTTCTTTTGTAAGTTCATCATAATAATCTTTATAAGATTTTAGAAGTTCATCTAAATTTGCAACATTTGACTTGTTTTTATCATTTGGAATTTGAGCGGTATTTTTATCGCCAAAATTCCAGTTATTTGTTGCGCTTATTCCAAAAATGCTTAAACTCGAATTTATAGTATTCATATTTTTTACCTTTTAATGTCATTTAAATTATGATATCAATTTTTTGTTTTTTCTGCAAGTATTTTATTAATTCTTTTTGCTCTTTTTGCATTATTTCAATTAAAGGTGTAAATTCTATATTTTCATTATTTGTATCGACAATACCCGCACCTTGAACTATACTATTTTTATCTAGCTTTAAATTATAGTTTCTATCATTCCAAGCTTTTTTGACTTCTTCACCACTCATAGAGTTATCAAAACCTTCAGTTTTTCCTTAACGCGTAGCCCATCCTTCTCTAGTATAAATATTCTCATTTATAATAGCTACTAAAAGCCCACCTTTAGTAATAGTGCCATCTTTGTTAGTGTATTTGCCCTGTATTAATATTTTCTTCACCGTCATTATTATTATTAAAAATATCTGTGGCAGAATTTCCTTTCATAAGATTTTCTGTAGTATTAAAAAACAATTTGTTTATTTTTGTATCAGTTGTATTTTCACCTCTAATTTTAGTAAGTGTCTGTAGAGGATTATTTCCAAAATATCTATTAAAAGAACTTAAAGTAATCATCTTGTATACCACCCTCCAAGAGCAGACTACATTTGCCTTTTTGTATAATTGTAGTTTGAATAAGAATTTATACCATTAATCATTTTTGCCTTCCTTGATATTATACTATATCGGCAGAAAATTAAAAATTTATAATCTTGAGAGTTTTCAAAAACTCTCAAGTTATTATCAAGCTAAGCTTTTTCCACTTTTATGATATTTTAAAATACCTTCAGCACAGCGATAAGCCAAAGCTCCCACAGTATCAGTTGGATTATATCCACTATTGTGTTGGAAATTTCCTGCTCCTACAACAAAAAGATTATCCGCATCCCAGTGTTGTAAATAAGTATTAACCACACTAGTTTCTCTATCTGCGCCCATTGTTGTTCCACCTGTGTTATGAGTAGATTGATAAGGCACAACGCTATAATCCTTAAGATAAGCACCTTTTTTGATTGATTTTACTCCTTGCATTCTTTTTGCTACCTCAGCTGTTTTATCTGTGATAAATTTATGCAAAGCTCTATCTTGATCGGTAAAATTATAAGTTAAGCGTAAAAGTGGCATACCAAAAGCATCTTTATAAGTTGGATCAAGACTTAAATAATTATTCTTATGAGGCAAAGAAGCACCTTGCCCTCCTACTGTAATAGCTCTTGTGAAATTATAATTTAATGCTTTTTTAAATTCGGCACCCCAAGTTGGAGCTCCTGCTGGAAGTGGGGCTGATTGTATAGGGCGAGTTCCAAGCTGAACGCTATAAATCATAGCTCCATGAAGGAATTTTTCCTTAGAATGATCAAAATTATCTCCGTTAAAATCATCACTCGTAGTTCCTAAAGCACCTGAACCCATAAAGGTATTAAATTGCTCATCAAAGAAAGCTGTTGTGCCCATGTTCATTTGATAACAATAATTTCTACCTAAAGTTCCTTTACCTGTTTTTGGATCGTATTGCTCACCTATGTTACTTACCATTAAAAGCTTAGCATTGTTAAACATATAACTTGTAAGTACAACTATATCAGCAGGCTGGATATACTCTTTCATCGTTCTAGTATCGACAAATTTTACCCCTGTTACTTTTCCGTCTTTTTTAAGAATTTGCGTTACATTGCTATAAGTGCGTATAGTGTATTTACCTGTGCTCATAGCCTTTGGAATTACTGTGTTTAAAGGACTTGCTTTTGCGCCATACTCACAACCAAAACGCTCACAATACGCACAGTATTGACAAGGAGCTAAATCTTGACCATCAGGGTTTGTATAGCCACCTTTAGAATTTGAAGCTGGCAAACGATAAGTGTGTAAATTTGAACTTTTTGCTGCACTTTCAAATCGTTTAAGCATTTTAGTATTTTCAAGAGGTTCTTGTGGATAAGGACTAGATCTAAAAGCCCCCATTTTTTCTGCTAAAGGATTTGGCTCACCTGATACCCCACAGGTTTTTTCAAATCTATCATAATAAGGCTCCATATCCTTATAAGTCACACCCCAATCTTGCAAGGTATAATCATTGCCTAATTTATTACCATATCTTTGTTTGCTTAGGGTTTGAATTTCAAAATCATAAGGCATAAACCTAAAAGTCCAACCATTCCAATGCACCCCTGCACCGCCAACATTATTACCCAATAAAAACGAACCCATTTTACGATAAGGTAAGGCTAAACCACTAGGATCATGGCGAAAAGTCACAGTGTCTTTTGAGCAATCTTGCATCAAACCATAATTAATCCCATATCTCCACTCATCATGGATATAATTAAAATTTTCAGTACTTTGCATATGTCCGCGTTCTAAACTAAGTACATTCAAACCTGCTTTAGTAAGCTCTGCAGCCACTATACCTCCAGTCCATCCTGCTCCAACTGTTACTACATCTACTTTTTTTAATACTTCAGCCATTTTAACTCTCCATATCTGCTAAACCCATAGGTTCAATGTTAAAAAATTCATCACTTGCAATTTTATCCACATAGCTCATTTGTGCGCCTGGATATTGCATCATTCTCCAACCATTTTTATTATCATTTCCGCCATAAATTGGATCAGCTAAAACTCCAGCTACTGTCATATCTCTTAAAAGTGTGAAAAAATAAGAAGATTTAAAACCTGTAGTTTGAATTTTTCCTTTTTCAAAATCGCTTAAAATTTTATCCTGATCTCCACCTTTAAGCAAAGAAAAAGATTTTTTATAACGCTTTTGAGCATTTTCTTCAAGAGCATGCACGCCTTCTAAAAAAATATCTTTGCGTTGCATAGGAGTTTGATAGCCTTGTTCGGCTTTGCCCTCCATGAAAGGCCCTTGCATATATTCTCTATCATTATAACCATAAGCACTAGCTAGCTGATTATCGATAAAATAAGGCACGCCTAAACCTATAGCTCCTTCTCCTTGCTCATCTTTAGGATAAATTCTTTCACAGGCTGCACTTAAGGTATCAAATTCAGTTTGAGTTTGAAAAAACATTCTACCTCTAATTTTATTTGATTTTCCTTGTGAAGCTTGATGCGAATGCGTAAGTTCTGCTGCCTTTAAAACAGCACCGCCACCTATAGTGCTAGCTGCTACTACAGAACCACCTAGAAGCCCTAGTTTAAAAAAGCTTCTGCGATCAATAATATTGTCTTGCATTACTTCTCCTTGATAATAATTTAAACAAGACTATATTAGTCCTATTAATATAAATTTAACTTTAAAAAGCGATAAATTTTGTGTTATTCTTAATTTTATTTAAGTATATCTTTGAAAGTAATGAAAATAGAACTTTTAATAAAGCTCTATATCTTTAGAATTAAGTTCTTTATAAGCTGCACAAGCTTCTTGATGTTTTTGATCACAAGCCATACCAAAATATCTTTTTGCCTTTGTTAGATCTTGTTTTTCTAGTTGATTATAGCGTCCTAGCAAATAACAAGCCTCACCAAAACCTAAAGTGCAAGATTTAGAATAAAAAGCAAGAGCAGATTTTACACTTGCTTTAACAAGCTCTCCTTTATCATATAAAGATCCTAACTGATAACAAGCTCTTGCATTTTTTAAATCACAAGATCTTTTATAAAAACTTGAGGCCATTTGTCCATCTTTTTCTTTTTCATAAAATAAAGCTATATTATTACAACTTAATGATTCTCCTAAAGTGCAAGCTTTATTAAAAGCCAAAAGAGCTTCATTTTCATAACCTTGATTTTGCAAAAGCAAAGCCATATTAGAACACGCATTTGCTAAACCCAATTTACAAGCTTTATCATAAAATTTATAAGCTTGATTTAAATCCTTACTCACACCCCTAGCACTTTCATGCATAAAAGCTAAAGAAAAACAAGCTTTAGAAATATCTTTTTCACAAAGACTTTTAAAAATTTCATAAGCTTTATCAAATTTATTTGCCTCGTAAAGTTTTAAACCCTCTTCTAGTTCACTTAATGCAAATAATGAATTAAAAAATAAAAATAAAGTTAAAAATATTCTCATTAATCTTCCTTTATACTTTCTCTAACATTTAAAATCTGTGCTCTTCTTTTTTGAAGCTCTGCTTTTTTAAGATCTAAAAATTTATTTTTTTCTTGGATTAAATTTTGACTTTGTTCTAAAAAATTTTTTGCAATTTTTGTCAAAATAGGCTTATTAATAAGCAAAGTTTCAAACTCATAAACATTTAATTCATTTAAAACTCTTTCATAAATTTCACTTTTTTTAGGATAAAAAAGTACAAATTCAGAACTATCAAGCTCATAAAGAACACGACTTTCATTGATTTTACGACTAAAAAATGCAAGGCTTAGTTTCGTAGCATTTTCATAATTTGTAAAAGCCTTAAGATTTAATTTTTCAAAAAATAAATCAAGCTCTAAAATACTTTTAAATAAAAGCTCCTTAAAATCTTTCAAAAAGTACTCATCACTTGCATTGCAAAAAGCTCTTAATTCACTAAAATTTTTATCACTTTGGAAAATGTGATCTTTTTGTATGTTTGAAAATTCTGCTTTAAAAAGCAAAATTTCTCTTTCAAGTATGTTTATAAAATCTTTTAATTTCATCTTGATTTCTTCAAAAGATTTATAAAGTTCATTTTTGATTTTTTTAAACTCTTTACTCATCACATCACTATTATAAAACATCGCCAAAAAAGCATCGTCGCTTGAAATATAAGGCGCTTTATAATCATATCTTGTGTATAAATCTTTCTTTAAAAATCCTTTGCTTTCTTTGTAAAAATAAGCATCTTTTTCCTTAACACTTGCAAAAATTTCACTAGAAATTCTTTCGCTAATGCTTTTAAGCTGTTCTAAAATCTGATGATTTAAAATTTCAATCTCTTTTAAAAAATTTTCATACGCTAAAAGTAAATGCTTTTCATAACTTTGAAATTGATTTAATAAACGATCAAAAATACCTACAAAAAGTTGGTTTTCATCTTCTAAAATTTCGCATAAATTTAAAATTTTTCTTTTAACAAATTTTTCTTTTAAAACTGTTGTATCTAGCTGAGTTAAAAAATCAAGCAAAGATTGAAAATTAGATTTTTCATAGCTTTGCTCATCTTTAGCTTCTTTGCAAGAAATAGCAATAAGCTCATTAAAATATTTTAAAAACACACTTTTTGCATAATTTAAAACATTATCTAGCTCTTCTGCGCTTAATTTATCTTTTTGATTTAATACACAAATGCTATTTTCTCCTAAAAGTTCTAAATTTGCTTTTATGGCATCTTCTTCACTTTTTTTACCTGCATTATCAATTAAACTTAACCAAATCGCCCCATGAATATTTTTAAGTTCATCAAGAGTTGTTAAAGTATCATTTTCATTTGCATTTAAACCTGGAGTATCTACAAGAGTGATTTTTTCAAGTAAAGGAATGGGTGCAAAAATATGCAAACTTTTTGCTTGTTTTACTTCATTTCTTTGATCCGTATAAAAGGCTAATTTTTCTATATTTGTGATAATATCACTTCCATCTTCAAATTCTACTCTTAAAAAATATTCTTTTGCATAGCGTAAAAAAGTAGGTTTAAAAGTAACAGGAACAACACCCGTAGGCAAACAATCACGCCCTAAGATCAAATTTAGCAAACTTGATTTACCACTTGAAAACTGCCCTATAATAGCGATATTAACATTCTTATCCAAAGAAAACACAAGCTCTTTTAATTCATTTTCTAAAGCATAACTTGCGTGCATAAAAGGCTCGTTAAGTTCCTTGCAAAGCTCTTGAATACGCCCTTTAAAACTATCATCAAAACTCACGCTATAGGTATTTTCATAGGCTTTTATAAAATCATTTAAAAGATTAATCTGCATTTAAAAGCCCCATTTCAAGTTGTTTTAATTTTTCAATTTTTTCTAAATTTTCTTCAAAAGAATTTAAAATATTAGCATCTTGATTTTTCAGACTCTGTAAAACTTTTTCAAGACTTTCTAATTTTGATTTTTGATTTTTTTCATAATGTTTTAATTTATCATTTAAAAACTCAAAAAATGCTCCATTGATATTTAAAGAGTTTAAAATTTCGCTCATTTTAAATTCTTTAAAAGTATCAAAAATAACCGTATCTAAATTCGTTTCAAGCTCATATAAATCTGATTTTAGATTGCTTAATTTTTCAATTTTCAATCTTAAAAGTGCAAATTTTTCGCTTTGAAAAATACTATCTATATTTTTTGAAATTCCATCTTTAAAACCTTCAAAACCATTATCAAAATCATCTTTTAAAAAATCATATTTTAAAGATAAATTTGTTTTAAGCTCCTCGATTTTTTTAATATTTTCAAATTTAATTTCTCTTAAAATATCATTAATCCCATCTTTTGTGGTAATATCAACTATATTTAAAATACGAGAAAGATTAAGCTTTTGTGCATTATTTTTCAAATATTTAAACTCATCTATCAAGCGTTCTTTTAATTTTTTAGCCAAAAGTAAAACAAGATTATCTATGCCACTATCTATATTTTTAAGTTTTGCAATGGAATTTGAAATTTCATCTTGTGCTTCTTTTAATAAGGTGTTTTGCTTTTGAAGTTCAAGTAAAAGCTTTTGATTTTCTTCACTTACACCTTGTTTATTCTCCTTAATAAGACGATTTTGCATTTCATATTCGCTTAGAATATTTTTAAGCTCTAAATGCAATTCTTTTTTGTAAGCTCTTAAGGCAATCTTACTTTTTTCTCCTGCATAAAGCTCGTTAAAAAGATAGTTTTCAAATTCTTGCATACCACTTTTTTGCAAGCTTTCCTTGGACGCTAAACCTTTATAAAAATCACTTGCCATTTTAGCGCTCACACATAAAAAATCAATCTTTTCCACTAAATTTTCATCTAAATCCACAAGTCTTGATTTTAAGCTTTCCTTGGTATAAACAATGACTTCTTCTAAATCCTTTTTGCTTAACAAATCCGCTTTAGTTAAAACAATTAAAAACTTACTCAGCCTTGAATTTAAAAGACAATGCACCAAAAAGTCTGCATCTTTTTGAGTCAAGCTTTGAGAAGCATTCATTAAATGAATTAAAAAATCACTTTCTCTAAGATACTCATTTGTAACAATTTCTCTTTGAACTACAACATCATCAAGCCCTGGAGTATCAACTATAGAAATATTATTTTTTAAAAATTCTAAATGACTTTTAATTTCTATTTTTTTAATTAAAGCTGAAATTTTATTTTTAGCAGAACTGAAATTTTTAAGCTCACAAAGTGCGATATTTTGTATCAAAGGTTTATCTTTAATAAAATCTTCTATATTTACACTCTTATCCAGCTTATCAATAAATTCTTTTAAATCTGCATTAAAGTGCAAACTTTCAAGTATATTTTGCCATTCTTTTTTATCCCAAAAATATATCTTTGCTTCTTCACTCTTACCATAGCTTAATACTGTTAAATTAGCTGTTTCAGGTATGTTTGAAACCCCTAAAAAATCTTCTTTTAAAAGAGCATTTAAAAGACTTGATTTTCCTGCATTCATCACGCCAGTGATGGCTATATTAAACTCTAAATTTTGAAATTTTTCCAAAGTTTTTTGAAGTCTTGATTTTAAATTTTCATCAAAACTTAGCTTTTGAAGCTCTAAATTAATGGTGTTTAATTCTTTAAAATCATTTTGAAATAAAGCTTTTTGATCTATACTTTGAACTTTTTCTTGTAAAATAAAATCAAATATTTCGGTATTTTTCGAAATTTTTTCTAAAATTTTTAGAGCCTTAAGTAAATCTTGCTTTGAAATAAAACCTGATTTAAAAAGATTTAAAATACAAATTTGAGCATTTTGCATACTAAAAATATCCACTCTTAAATCAATTTTTTTGCAAAGCTCTTGAAATTCTTTTAAGAGAAAATATCTTTCATAATTGTCTTTATTGACACTTAAAATAATCGCACACTCGGCTGTATCAAGTTTGCTTTTATCTTGAAATTTAGCATCAAAATTTAAAAATTGGAGTTCATTTTGCCAAATTTTTTGGAATAATTCTTTCACAATCTTCCCCTTAAAAAGGGGAAAGATTTATTTATTTCTTTGAGCGACAAGTTGTCTTCTCATATAAGCGATTTTACTTTGTAAAGGTAATTCTTTAGGGCAATTATCTTCACAAGCAAGCAATGACATACAACCAAAAACACCATCATCATCGCCTACTAATTCATAAAAATCTTCCACACTTCTATGGTCATGCGGATCTTGTAAATATCTAGCTGTTCTTAAAAGCCCTGTAGCAGCTATGAAATTTGGGCGCATAAGTTTAGTTGCACAAGAAGCTACACAAATTCCACACTCTATACAACGATCAAGTTCAAAAGTTTCATCCGCAACTTCTGGCTCAATGCGTTCTTCAAGTTTAGAAATATCAGTTTCTTTTTCATTATGCACCCAGCTTTCAACACGCTTACACATGTCTTCAAACCACTCGCCTGTATTCACGCTTAAATCTTTAATATGCCTAAATGCAGGCATAGGCATAAGCTCTATCACTCCATCAGGATAATCTTTAGTCAAAGTTTTACAAGCAAGTTTTGGCACTCCATTAATCATCATTGCACAAGATCCGCAAATCCCTGCACGACAAACAAAGTCAAAACTCAGATCTGCATCCATTTTTTCACGGATCAAAGTCAAACATACAAAAACCGTCATAAAAGGAGTTTCTTCAAGCTCATAAGTCACAAAATGTGGTTTAGAAATTTTGCTTAAAGGATTGTATTTAAATGCCTTTATTGTCAATTTTCTACTCATAATCAACTCCTATTCTTTGGTTTGGTGCTTTATATTTAGCTTGCAATTCATAAGGCATTAAGGCGTTTTGAATTTCATAACGACCTTTGCCTTCAGCTTCCATTTTTTCACGGATAGCATCCACTTCAGCTTGGCGTTTTTCACTTAAAGGATTTTCTATAATATTTCCTTTAGCACCGTATCCACGGAATGCTGGTGGAATTTCCATTTTCATAATATCAAGCTCTTCGTATTCTATGCGTGGTAAGGTTTCGCCTTCTACCCAAAAAGTATTGGTTCTTTTCATCCAATTTAAATCATCTCTTTTTGGATAATCTTCCCTATAATGCGCCCCACGACTTTCTGTTCTTAAAAGCGCTCCATAAGCTACGCAAAGTGCTATTTTTAACATTCTTGGCACTCTATACGCTTCTTCAAGCTCTGGATTTGCACAATCAAGTTCTTTACAATGTACTTTAACGTCTTGAGAATCTTTATAAAGTTTTTCAAGTTCATCTACTGCTTCTTTCAAACCTTCACCTGTTCTAAAGATGGCCACCTTATCCCACATGATTTCTTTCATTCTGTTTTTGATTTCAAAAACATTATGTTTACCTTCTTTATCTACTAAAGATTTTAAATATTGATACTCTTTAGTTAAGAAGTCTTTTACTACATTTGTGTCAATTACTTCACCATTATTTTTACAATAATCTGCAAAATAATCTCCCACTATCATACCTGCTACAACAGTTTCAGCACATGAATT
Source organism: Campylobacter sp. CH246 (assembly GCF_004378835.1). Lineage (NCBI taxonomy): Bacteria > Pseudomonadati > Campylobacterota > Epsilonproteobacteria > Campylobacterales > Campylobacteraceae > Campylobacter > Campylobacter sp. CH246. The sequence continues at coordinate 137,397 of NZ_RYYA01000004.1, read as the reverse complement.
TCCACCTAAACGATTAAATCCGTGCATATCCCAGCAAGCTGCTTCTCCACAAGCAAAAAGTCCGTTTAACCATTGACTTTCACCCGTTGGTTTAGTTCTAATTCCACCCATAGAATAATGCTGCATTGGAAGAACTGGCGCCCAACCTTTTGGACCCTCATCTGCTGGATCAATACCATTAAAAGTTTTACAAATATCTTGTACATCGCGGAGATTTTTTTCCACATGAGCTCTTCCAAGTATAGAAATATCAAGCCATAAATGATCCCCATAAGGGCTTTTTACACCTTTGCCTTTACGAATATGTTCCATCATTCTACGACTTACCACATCACGGCTTGCAAGTTCTTTTTTCTCTGGTTCATAATCAGGCATAAAACGATATCCATCCACATCGCGTAAAATTCCACCATCACCACGACAGCCCTCAGTAAGCAAAATACCGCTTGGCACAATAGGAGTTGGATGAAATTGCACTGCTTCCATATTTGAAAGTCTGCAAAGCCCTGTTTCAAGAGCGATGGCTGCACCTGTTCCTTCACAAATTACCGCATTTGTAGTTTGTTTATAAATTCTACCATAGCCCCCTGTTGCTATCATGGTTCCTCTTGCAATATAAGCAATGAGTTGTCCATTAGTTAAATCTCTAGCGATCACACCTAAGCATTTTTTACCATCATGGATAATTCTTACTGCTTCCATTCTATCAATAATTTTTACTTGATGTTTAATAGCTTCATTTGCTACACCATAAAGCATACAATGCCCTGTTGCATCTGCGATATAGCAAGTTCTCCATTTTTTAGTTCCACCAAAATCTCTAGCATTAATAAGCCCGTGCGCTTCTTCTTTTTCTTCAATCACAGTTTTTTGTGCATTGATTACAACAGTTCTTGGACCTTTAGTAACTCTAGTCCAAGGCACACCCCAAGCCGCAAGCTCACGCACTGCTTTTGGCGCAGTTTGAGCAAACATTCTTGCTACTTCTTGATCACAGCCCCAATCACTTCCTTTTACTGTATCTGCAAAGTGAAGATCTTCATTATCACCCTCACCTTTTGCCCCATTTGCTAAACTTGCCTGCATACCTCCTTGCACCGCTGCAGAGTGAGAACGCTTCACTGGACAAATACTTAAAAGTGTTACACTTTGGCCACTCTTTGCTACTTCAATAGCCGCTCTAAGACCTGCCAATCCTCCGCCTATTACCAAAGCATCACTATATTGTATATTCATAATTTGCTCCATTGTAGTTTTTTATCATCGCAGTAGTTTGGGTTTGATTTTGGTAATTTTCATAACCTATTTTTATAAATGCTACAAGACTTAACACACCTAACACTAGGAAGAAAATACTGATTATCCATTTAGCAGTTTTAAGCTTTTTACGACTTTCTTTTACATTTTTTCCTTCAAACCAACCCCATTTAACACAAAGTCTATAAAGCCCTATACTTCCATGAAGTTCAACACAGACTAAAAGAACAGCATAAAAAAGCCACATAAAATGACTTACAACCCTATCTCCTGACATATCGCCGCTGATTTTATCTGCATTGGTTACAATAAAAATAAGATGAGCAGAACCTAAGAAAAACATAATAAAACCTGTAAAAGCTTGAACCCACCATAACGAAGTATCGCTGTGATTCATTTTTTTGCTGTGTGTTCTTAGTATTTGATATTGACGGTAATTAATAGGAAATTTTCTCATTGCAAGTAAAGCATGAACGAAAAAAACCACTAAAACACAGGCGGCTAAAAATGAAGTAAGATAACTCATAACAGGATTATCGTAAACAAATTTTAATTCTAAAAAATGTACCACAGAATTAAAAAAATCCTCACTGACTAAAATTGTAGAAACAAAAAGCATATGCACCCACATAAAAAGACCTAAAAAAAGCCCTGAGGCACTTTGGATAAAGTCTAATTTCGCAGGCATTTTACTTTTTTTGCCCTCAATGCTCTTACCCAAATAACCTTCGATAAGCTCACGCATCTTTACTCCTTTGTAAAAAGAAATTAAAAAAATCCATTTCATTATATTACAAAAGTCTTTAAGATAGATTAAATATTTACTTTTTTAAACTTTATACAAATATAAACTAACAAAGCTGTTATAAACATTATAAAACTTAAAATTTGCCCCATACTCATACCCCATAAAACAAAACCTATGCCAAAATCAGGCTCGCGATAAAATTCACATATAAATCTTGCTAATGAATAAGCACCAGCATAAACAAGAATCAATTCCCCTTGAAAACTTTGCTTAAATCTTGCTAAATAAACTATAATAAAAACAACAATACCTTCTAAAAATGCTTCATAAAGTTGCGATGGATGGCGCAATATTCCATCAACATAAATTCCCCAAGGCACATTTGTAATGCGACCAAAAAGTTCTTGATTTAAAAAATTTCCTATACGACCAAAAACATAAGCTAATGGAACACTTAAAGCAACCAAATCAAGAAAAATCCAAGGATTTGTTTTGTATTTTTTACAAAACAATAAAGTGGCTATCAAAAATCCTATAATTGCTCCATGATAACTCATACCTCGAATACCTACAAATTCGCCATTAATATAAGGATTAAAAATTTGCCAAGGATGAGTAATATAATACATAGTATTTGCATCATAAATCAAAATATATCCAAGTCTTGCACCTAAAATAACCCCTATTTCAACCCATATAAAATAACTATCTAAATGTTTTTCATTAATGTCTAGTTGAAATTTTTTTACAAAAAATTTAGCCAAAAGCAAAGCCAAAAGCAAAGCTATAACATACATAATGCCATACCAATGCACCTTTAAACCAAAGATGCTAAAAGCTATAACATTAAAATTTGAATAAATATGCTGCCAAAATTCCATATATCTTTCCTAATTTTCTTTTATAAAAATATAACAAAAAAACTTTAACTTGCTATAATTAACACAAACACATTAAATAAAGGTAAAAAATGAAAAAATATATTTTACTTGCTAGCAGTATGTTAATTTTAGCAGCTTGTGGAGGCACAAGTAGTAATTTTGTCAATGTTTCTATGCCAAATTTTAAACCCCAAGTTCCAACAAAGGTTGAACCTATTGATTCTGGAGTAAGCATTGCTCTTGAGCCTATTAATATAGAGCAAAATAATAATTATTCTGATTATTTTGAAAATTCAGTGCTTAAAATTCGCATAGAAAAAGAAATTGATCTTTTAAAACAAAATTTAGAAGAACAGATCAAAACCATCGTTCAACTAAAAGGCTATAAAATAGTTACTGCTAATCCAGACTACACTCTTAAAAGTTCAATCAGTATTTATACAGAAGAAAAAAATGCACAAAAAACAAGCAATTTTATGAGTGGAGATTATATAAAATCTAATTTAGGTATAAATTTTAAAGGTAAAATAGATTTTATAGATGCACACAATCCACAAAATTCAACCAATCTTTCAAGTAGTACTAAACTAGATTCTTTAGTTGCGCTTAACTATCCTATTAAAAATGATGATGGGGTTAATATGTTTAAAACTACTATCTCCACCGTACCAACTCAACTCAATAAAGGTTTAGAGCAACCTGCTTTTGAAATTGATAAAAGTTTTTTAGCTTTTTATAAAAATACATTAAATACACTTTATAACAATCTTCCAAAAGCAACAGACATAGGCAAAACTATACCTAATACAAACAGTGGTTTTAATAGTTTTGATGGCGATGCTACCTTTGAAGAAAGCTTACCTCAAACAAATTCTAATCAAAATAATACAATTGAAAATACACCTACACAAAATATTCCTACAAATCCATCTTCAATAAATCAAAATAATAAAAGCAAAAATCAAGATGGGATAGAAATATTTGAATGATAAAACTTGTGAGAAAATTAAACTTTCTCACACAAAAAATAAGTTTTTCTTATACAAAAAAATAACTATCATTCTACTTTAAAATCAATGCCTGTTGCATTGCATTTTTTATCATCTCTCTTTTATCTCGTATTTCAAAAAAAAGTTCAAAAGCAAAAACTCCTTGCCATAAAAGCATATCAAGTCCATCTTTAATTTTTAAATGATACTCTTTACACAATCCATAAAAAGGTGTTTCTCTACCATAAATTACTTCAAAAGCAAATTTAGCTTTAGGTAAAATTCTATCCAAAAGCTTTCTATCACAAGGTAGATTTTCATCTTTTAACCCAGCAGAAGTTGAATTTACAACCAAATCAAAATCAAAATCTTGCAAGTCTTTATAAAGATAAGCTCGATAAGCTAAAAAATCTTTAAATCTTTCTTTACTACGATTAGCTATATACACTTCTACGCCTTTTTGTTTTAATGCATAAGCAAGCGCCAAAGCTGTACCTCCAGCACCCAAAATCAAAGCTTTTTTTATATTATCAAAATCCTTAATAGCTTCTAAAAAACCTAAAGCATCAGTATTATAAGCGTAAATTTTATCTTCTTTTAAGCATAAAGTATTTGCAGAGCCAATATTTCTAGCAAAATCATCCTTCACATCAGCAATATCTAAAGCTTTTTCCTTAAAAGGCAAAGTAATATTAGCTCCACTAAGTCCTAATTTAAAAAAATCTTCTCTTAAACAGTTAGCATTTCTTAAATGATAGCGTGTATAAATGCTATCAAGCCCTAAGGCTTTAATAGCATTATTATGCATTCTAGGCGATTTAGAGTGAGAAATAGGATCGCCTATAACTGCTAAAAATTTCATTTTAAAGTAAAAGAAAAAGCATCTTTTGCAATATCCTTACGGATTTTAGCAAGTTCTGCTGCAATATCTGCCTTTTCAAATGGTCCTATTAAAACCTTGGTAATTTCTTTACCTCCAACTGTAGTTTTATAAAGTTTATAATCATAACCTTTTTGCTTTACAGAAGCAAGTTCTTTTGATTTTTGATCCAAATTACTTACTGAGAAAATTTGCACATAAATACCCGATGCTAAACCACTTGGATGTACAGGTTTAGCATCAACATTTTTAAATAAATCATTTGCATTTTGTTCTTTTTTAGGGGTTTGTTTTGCACTTTCTTTTTCTTTTTTTACAGCTATTTGTTTTTTTGCTTCTTCTTTAGGTTTTGCAGTTTGTTTTACTTCTTGTTTAGGAGCACTTGCTTGTGGAGTGGTATTTTCTGAAGTAGTTGCTGTTGGTTCTGCTGGAACTTCTTGATCAGGCATAGCAAAATTTGTGCTATCATTGTTATTTAAACTAGAGGTTGTTGTATTTTGAGTTGTATTTTGTTCATCTTGAAATTGTTTTCTTAATGCCTCAAATTGATCTTCTGCTGAAGTATTATCTGTAATTGGCATACTTTCAAAAGAAGTATCATTGTTATTGTCTTGAGTTGCTATAGGTTCACTTGGCAATACACTTTGATTTTGCGTATTTTCATCACCACTACCATTAATAAGCTTCATAACTATCATGATAGCTAAAAACAAAATAACTAAAGCAATAACTCGTAAAAGAATTTTTTTTACTTTTTCACTTTTATTACTTTTTTCTAAAATAATATCATCAAATTCATTTTTTTGATTTTCCATAATTTGTCCTTTCTTACATATGCTTAGACCAAGAACTTCCTCGTTCTTTTTGATAAACCTCATAAGGCAATATTAAAATATTAAATTCCCTAGGTACATCCATACTAGGAAACACCTTCCATTCTACTGGCATTTTACTCGCAAACATCATTGAAAGTTTAGACGCTAAAGAATAACCTTCGTTTAACGCCGTATGTCCTTTATGAATATAAAGATGTAAATGTCCTGGAGTTTTAGTTTTATAAGCTGTGAAATTTATAAAACCTTCTTCTCTTAAAATAAGTTGTGCACGGTGATAAAATCTTTCAGCATTAAAACCATTATAATCAAAGACAATATTTTCTACCTTATTATCTTTTGTTATTAAATCATGAGCGACAACAATTTTTTTAGCAGCGTGTTCTCTCATGACATTTAAATTTAAAGGTGCATCAACTCTTTCAAATTTATCAAAAAATAAGCGACCTCTATGTGTAATTTTATTTACAATTTTATCGCGTCTTATATAATAATGGTCGCCAATTATTTTAATTAGCGACATATCCATTGGTGAAATCAAAACATAGCCCTTTCATAAATAATAAAATTACTTGCAAGTTTTTTTAATTCTTGTTTAATATTCTCTTGTAATTTTTCATTATTAATATCATCTAAAATATCTGCAATATAATTTGACACAATTTCCATTTCTTTTTCTTTAAAACCTCTGGCAGTAAGCGCTGGAGTTCCAAGTCTTAATCCACTTGTGATAAAAGGACTTCTAATCTCTCCTGGAACAGTATTTTTATTTGCAGTAATTCCTGCATTTCCAAGAGCTAAATCTGCATCTTTTCCACTAAATTCACGATCTAAAAAACTCATTAAAACAAGGTGATTATCCGTTCCATCGCTAACAAGTTTAAATTTTCTATCCATTAAAACATTAGCTAAAACTTGAGCATTGGTTCTTACTTGTTTTGCATAAACTTTCCACTCATCACTAAGATTAAATTTAAATCCTACTGCTTTTGCAGCAATTACATGCATCAAAGGACCACCTTGAATACCTGGAAAAATGGCAGAATTAATTTTTTTAGCAAGCTCTTCATCATTTGTCATAATAATACCACCTCTTGGACCACGCAAAGTTTTATGCGTAGTTGAGCTTACTACATGAGCGTGTGGAAAAGGACTTGGATGTTCGCCTGCTACAACAAGACCTGCAATATGTGCTATATCAGCAAAAAGATAGGCGCCTACTTCATCAGCGATTTCTCTAAATTTAGCAAAATCAATCACTCTTGCATAAGCACTAGCTCCACAAACTATTAATTTTGGCTTTTCTTTTTTAGCAATTTCTCTTACTTTTTCATAATCAATTCTTCCATCAAGTTCTACGCCGTAAAAACAACTTTCGTACATTTTACCTGAAGAACTTACTTTTGCACCATGAGTTAAATGTCCACCATGACTTAAATCCATTCCTAAAATTTTATCACCTGGATTGATCAAAGCCGCATAAACACCTTGATTAGCTTGAGAACCTGAATTAGGCTGAACATTAGCAAATTTACAATTAAAAAGTTTTTTACATCTTTGAATGGCTAGAGTTTCAATCTCATCAACAAATTCACAACCACCATAATATCTTTTACCCGGATAACCTTCTGCGTATTTGTTTGTCAAGATACTTCCCATAACTTCCATTACTTCAGGTAAAGTGAAATTTTCACTCGCTATCATTTCAAGACCTTCACATTGACGCTCTAACTCTTTGTTTGTTAAATCAAAAATTTCTTTATCAAACATTTCTAAACTCATTCTTTCTCCTTTAGTTCTGATTTTAATGGACGCATTGCAGGAAACAATATCACATCACGAATGGATTTTTTATTTGTCAAAAGCATAACAAGTCTATCTATACCTATGCCCTGCCCTGCCGTTGGAGGCATTCCATAACCCAAAGCATTTACAAAATCTTCATCCATTTCACAAGCCTCTTCATCGCCTGCATTTTTAGCTTCAATTTGTTTTAAAAATCTCTCATATTGATCAAGAGGATCATTAAGCTCATTAAAACCATTTGCCAATTCTCTTCCGCAAATAAACAACTCAAATCTCTCAGCAATCTGAGAATCCTCATCGCTACGTCTTGATAAAGGACTTATGGAAATAGGAAAATCAATCACAAAAGTAGGATTGATCAATTTTTCTTCCACATAATTGTCAAAAAGTTCAGCTTGCAAATGTCCAAGTTCAAGCTTTTCATTCGCTTCAAAACCATCTGCTTTTAATTTAGTAAGAATTTTTTCCTTATCTTCGATTAAATCCCTATCTAAACCACCATACTTACAAAGTGCATCTTTATAGGTTATTCTTTCAAAAGGTTTAGAAAAATTTATCATTTTTCCATCAAATTCTATTGTTTTTCCTAAATTAAGTTTATCCAAAAGTAAAGCAAAAAGTTCTTCGGTTAAATCCATTAAATCTTTATAATTATGATAGGCCCAATAAAATTCTATAGTTGTAAATTCGGGATTATGAGTTAAATCCATACCTTCGTTTCTAAAACAACGATTGATTTCAAAAACCGCCTCAAAACCACCTACTATAAGTCTTTTAAGATAAAGTTCTGGAGCAATTCTTAAAAATCTTTCTACGCCTAAAGAATTATGAAAAGTTACAAAAGGCTTAGCGTTTGCTCCACCTGCAATCGGATGCATCATAGGAGTTTCTACTTCTAAAAAACCTTTATTTTCAAAAAAATGACGGATTAAACTCACCACTTTAGAACGCACTAAAAAATCTTTTCTAACTTCGACATTCATTATCATATCAACATAACGTTTACGATATCTTTGCTCAATATCTGTTAATCCATGATATTTTTCAGGTAAAGGAACAATAGCTTTTGTAGCGAGTTTTACTTCGCTTGCATGCAAACTAAATTCACCTGTTTTAGTTACAAAAGGAAAACCTTTAACCAAAACAATATCACCCACCTCTAAATTCTTTTTTAAAATCGTATAAAGCTCTTCGCCTACGCTATCTTTACTAAAATAAATTTGTAAATTTGTATCCTCATCTTCAATGTTTGCAAAAATTGATTTCCCAGCTATACGCAAAAGTTTCAAACGTCCTGCAACAACAGCATTGACACTTTCATCTCTTTTTTCAACTTGCTCTAAAATATAAGAAAATTTATCCTTAAAAGTCTTTAAAGACATTTCCTTTTCTAAAAAATGAGGATAAGGATTAATCCCTAAATTTTTTAACTCTTTAGCTTTTTCTATTCTTTGTTGCTCTAAAATATTATCAAACATTTATATTTTTACCTTTGCTTTTTGATTATTACAATCACCACAAACACCATAAAGCTGCATCAAATGCCCTGTAAGTTTAAAACCATGTTCTTTTGCAATCAAGGCTTGCTGTCTTTCTATAATAGGATTTTCAAACTCTATAATTTTTCCGCAATTTTTACATATCATATGATCATGGTGAGGTTTATTAGCAAGCTCATATTTTTTACCTGCTGAACCAAAAGAAATGGAAGTTACCATTTCTGCTTCTTCAAGTAAATTTAAAGTACGATAAACAGTTGCAATTCCTACATTTAAATCGGGTTCAGCTTGTTTGATTTCCATATATAAACTTTCGGGTGTGTAATGAGTATCACTGTGATAAAGAGTTTTTAAAAGTACTTCTCTTTGCTTGGTATATTTAAGTCCGCCTTGTCTTAATATTTTTTTAAATCTCTCAAGTAAAACATCATATTCCACATTTTCTATCAGCATATCACTCCCCTTTTTGAGTATTGTTTAAATCACTTACAATATCTTGCAACTTTTCACTAGCATGATCTAGACTATTTTCTGTTAAAGGTTGATTCATAATAAAAGATCCCGTTTCTTTAAGTAAATTTAAAGTATAGCTATTTTTAGCAAAATTATCTAATTTATCATTTAAAAAATCAATTCTTGCTACACAAAAAACCAAAATTGCAAAAATTAAAAAGATTTTTGCTCCACCAAATATAAAGCCACCAATACGATCTAAAAAACCTAGGCCACTTAATTTAATCAACCTAGAAAGAAAATTACCCACCAATAAACAAACTATCCAAAAAATAATTAATATGGCTAAAAATCCAGCAAATCCAGCTAAGCTTTGATTTTCTATCTTATAAAAAGTACTTTGTATAAATTCAGCTGCTTGAGTTGCATATTTTGAAGCAATAAAAACACCACCAATAATACCCAAAAGTCCAAAAATTTCTTTTATCAAACCATTGATAATACCCTTAAGCCCTAAAAGCAAGGTAAATCCTAAAATAAAAGCATCAAACCAATAAAAATTCATTTCAATCACTCTCTGATTTTTTGTTTTAAATTTATTCTACAAATAAGCACTAAATGCTAAGTTAATCATTCTATGATTTTAGGAACAACAAAAAAATGTTCTTGTTTTTTTGGAGCACAATCTAAAACCTCATCAATAACATTGCTATTTCTTATCTCATCAATCCTCAAAGGAGCTCCACCTTTTATAGTACTCACAGTAATCTCTTGGGAATCTAAATCAAGTTCGTTTAATTTTTCAACAAAATTCACAATTTCACTTAACTGTGCAATGGTTTCATTTCTGTTTTTTGTTATTTGTAAAGCACTTAATTTTTCAAGCTTGCTTAATAATTTCTCATCTATTTGCATTTCTTAAACCTTAATAAAAAAGTTAAAATTTTGAAAATTATATCATAAAAAGCTTTAAATTGTTTAGGATATTTTGCAATTTATATGATACAATATCATAATTTTTCTATACAAAAATAAAAATATTTTTTCAAGGATAAATTTTGGGACTAAAAGATAATTTAAAAGCTGTTAAAAATGAACTTAACACGGAAGAACAATTTATAGAAAATTTTATCAAAGGAGAGAGGTTTATACGCAAGTATAAATTTTATATATCTGCTGTTGTGATAATTTTAGTTGCTTGGTTTGCTGGAAATTTTATAATCTCAAAAATAAACGATTATAAAACAAAAGAAGCAAATGAAATTTATGCCAATCTAATACAAGATCCTAGCAATAAAAATCTTTTAGAACAACTTAAAAATAAAAATACCAATCTTTACGCTATCTTTTTACTAAAAGAAAATATTAATGATTTTAATAATACAGCTCTCCAAAATGAACTAAAACAAATTTATAGTAATACTCAAACAAACACTTTACTTAAAAATATTATCGCATTATCTTTAGGGGATAAATCGATATTTTTAAAAAATTATGATAAATTATTAGAAGCTTACAAACTTTTAGAGCAAAATAAAATCGAAGAAGCCAATGTTTTGCTTTCTCAAATAAAAGAAAATTCGAGCTTAAGTCAAATAGCTAAAAATCTTAAACATTATCAAGGTATTACACAATGAAAAAAATATTTTTAACACTATTTTGTTTAATATTCCTATGTGCTTGTGGCACTAAAAGACAATATTTTGAACCAGAACAAACCAATGGAGATTTAAGCCATAATGGTAATTTAAAAAGCAAAATCGTTGACTGGAATCTAGTTTCTGCAAAACTTAGCAATAATACCGCTATATTAAAAAATAATATTTCTATAGATAAGTTTAAACTTCCTAAAAATTATATACTTATAGCTTATCAAGATGGAGAATATTTTACCGCAGATGACAATGGGAATTTAAAAATTTTTGATAATTCTTATAATGAAATTTATAATTTTCAATTTGATGCTAGTGTTGTAGGAGTAGCTTCTAATGGAGATGATTTAGCCCTTGTACTTGCAAATAATACTATAGTTCTTGCAAATCGTTCTTTGGGTATTAAATTCAGTCAAACCCTAACCTCAGCTCCAGCCCAAGACAGTCGTACCGCTAATCCCATATTTTTAGACAATATCATCGTTTATCCAACACTAGATGGCAAAATTTTAATTCTTTCAAGAAACAATCTTCAAATCATTAAAGACGTGGTTATTTCAGCAGAAAATTTTTTCAACAATGTAATCCATCTAAGTGTAATTGGAGATAAGCTTATAGCAGCAACAGCCAAAAAAATTATTGTTGTAAGTCCTGCTAGAACTCTTTATCTTGACGCTGACATAAAAGATGTTGCACTTAGCGATGATGGTATTTTTATACTAGAAAAAGATGGCGCTATTATTAAAACTGATTATAACTTAAGAAAAATTGCAGAAAAAAAATTTGAATTTGCTATTTTTGTAAAAAGTAATATATACAATAATTATTTATATATTTTTGAAAAAACAGGCTATCTTATCAAAATGAATCTAAATTTAAATGATGCGCAAGTATTTAAACTTTCAGAAGCTATTGATAAAATTTCTTTCATGGGGAATGGTAAATTTTACTACGGAGATAAAATTTTAGATTTACTATGATAAAAATTTTAGAACAAATAATAAAGTCTTTAAAATTAAATTTAAAGCCCTATGACTTAAGTATGTTGACTAGAAAAAAAAGTTATATTTGCGCTAAAGATCAAAATAACATTCTTTTTATGTATACAGGAAAAACAAAATTTTTAATGAAAGATGCCTTATTTTTAGAAAATCTAGCACAGCAAATTAACATAAATAACAAATATTTTTTTAGTATGGCTTCTCTTTGCTCTAAAGCAAAAAATCATCTAGAAATGAAAGGATTTAATATCTATGTTGCTCTGTGATATTGGGAATTCAAATGCTAATTTCCTAGATGATAACAAATATTTTACTCTTAGTATAGATCAGTTTTTAGAATTTAAAAATGAACAAAAAATTTTTTATATCAATGTCAATGAACATCTCAAAGAACATTTAAAAAATCAAAAAAAATTTATCAATCTTGAACCTTATTTTTTATTTGATACAATTTATCAAGGATTAGGAATCGATCGCATAGCAGCTTGTTATACTATTGAAGATGGAGTTGTTGTAGATGCAGGTAGTGCTATTACAATTGATATTATTTCTAATTCTATACATCTTGGTGGTTTTATCTTGCCAGGTATTGCAAATTATAAAAAAATTTATAGCCATATTTCACCACGATTAAAAAGTGAATTTAACACTCAAGTTAGTCTTGATGCATTCCCACAAAAAACCATGGATGCTTTAAGTTATGGTGTTTTTAAAGGAATTTACCTACTGATAAAAGATGCCGCTCAAAATAAAAAGCTTTATTTCACTGGTGGAGATGGGCAATTTTTAGCAAATTATTTCGATCACGCAATTTATGATAAACTTTTAATCTTTCGAGGAATGAAAAAGATTATAAAAGAAAATCCCAATTTACTTTATTAAAAATGTTACAAAAATTCTCATTGATATCAAACCTTAATGAAATTTAACTTTTTGTAAAACAAATTCAATTAAACTTCTATTTAGAAAAAAGTTTATTAAAATAAAAAAAGGAAAAACAATGAGCCAACAAGAATTTGATGTGCTTGTCATCGGAGCTGGAATTTCAGGAGCAGCATTATTTTACGAGCTTGCAAGATATACAAATATTAAAAATATTGCTTTGATAGAAAAATATAATACAGCTGCAACATTAAATTCTAAGGGAACGAGTAATTCTCAAACCATTCATTGTGGAGATATTGAAACCAATTATACTTTAGAAAAAGCGCGAAAAGTAAAAAGAACAGCTGATATGATAGTTAAATATGGACTCATGCAAAATGCGCAAAATAATTTCATGTTTTCTCATCAAAAAATGGCTCTAGCTGTTGGAGATATAGAATGTGATTATATGAAAAAACGCTATGAAGAATTTAAAGAACTTTATCCTTATATAAAATTTTTCGATAAAGCAAAAATCAAACAAATTGAACCCAAGGTTGTTTTAGGAGAAGATTGCAATCAAGATAGACCTGAAAATATCTGCGCCATGGGTGTTGAAAGCGGCGAGGTTTTTACAACTGTAGATTTTGGGAAAATGAGTATAAATCTAATAGAACAAGCCCAAAAACAAAATAAAAATACTTTCGTTGCCTTTAATCAAGAAATTATTCACATAGAAAAAAAGGATGATATTTTTATATTAAAAACCTCAAATCATCAAGAATACCATGCCAAAAGCGTAGTTGTCAATGCTGGAGCGCACTCTTTATATTTGGCGCATAAAATGAACTTAGGTATGGATAAGTCTTGTTGGCCTGTTGCAGGAAGTTTTTATTTAACCAAACAAAAACTTTTAAATGGCAAGGTTTATATGGTGCAAAATCCTAAACTTCCATTTGCAGCTCTTCATGGAGATCCTGATTTGCTTGCTAATATGAACACTCGCTTTGGACCTACTGCACTTGTTATTCCAAAACTAGAACGTTATCATGGTCTAAAATCAGTTCCAGAATTTTTTGAAGCACTAAAACTTGATAAAACTGTTTTAAAAGTAACTTTTAATATGTTTAAAGATGCAACAATTAGAAATTACATCTTTTATAATTATCTTTTTGAACTACCTTTTATTGATAAAAGCTTATTTGTTAAAGATGCCAAAAAAATAGTCCCAAGTCTTAAAGCAAGCGATATTTATTATGCAAAAGGTTTTGGAGGCGTAAGACCACAAGTTATTGATAAAACTAAAGAAGAATTAATGCTAGGTGAAGCAAGTATCACAGAAACCCCTGGTATTATTTTCAATATGACTCCAAGTCCTGGGGCAACGAGTTGTTTAGGAAATGCCGAAAGAGATGCAAAGCTTGTATGTAATTACCTAGGAATGGAATTTAACGAAGATAAATTTTCTTCAGAATTATTGTAATCATTTTGTTTCTATTTTTAGCTACAATAATTTCAAAAGGAGTTTACCATGCTTAAAAAAACAAAAATTGTAGCCACAGTAGGTCCAGCAAGTGAAAAGGAAGAAATTCTACGCCAAATGATTATCAATGGTGTAAATGTTTTCCGTTTAAACTTTTCTCATGGAACACATGAGTATCATAAAAAAAACTTAGATACCATAAGAAAAGTAGCTAAAGAATTGCATACTCGTATTGGAATTTTACAAGACATTAGTGGTCCTAAAATTCGTACAGGTGAACTTAAAGAACCATTTGAATTAAAAAAGGGCGATAGACTTGATTTTTATCGTGAAACAATTTTAGGGGAGAAGATTGCTCAAAATCATTATAAAATCAGTATTAATCAAAATTCTATTTTAGATATGTTAAAAATTGATGAATATATTTATCTATATGATGGATCAATTCGTGCTAAAGTAGTAAGCATAGATGATCAAAAAATTGAAACCATTATAGAAAATGATGGTTTTTTAAACTCAAATAAAGGTATTAATTTTCCGAATACTAAAATCAATATTGATGTTATTACACAAAAAGATAAAAATGATTTACTTTGGGGTATAAAAAATGAAGTAGATTTTTTAGCAATATCTTTCGTACAAAATGCGCACGATATTGATGAAGTTCGTGAAATTTTAGCACAAAATAACGCAAAAATATCTATTTTTGCAAAAATTGAAAAATTTGATGCAGTAGAAAATATTGATGAGATTATTAAATCTAGCGATGGTATAATGGTTGCAAGAGGAGACTTAGGTATTGAGGTACCTTATTATAAAGTTCCTAATATCCAAAAAGAAATTATACAAAAGGCAAACAATGCCTCTAAGCCTGTTATTACTGCGACTCAGATGCTTTTTTCATTAGCCAAAAGCAAAACCGCCACAAGAGCTGAAATTTCAGATGTTGCAAATGCTGTTTTAGATGGAACAGATGCAGTAATGCTAAGTGAAGAAAGTGCCGTTGGTATAGATCCTGCAAACGCTGTTGATATAATGTGCCAAACTATAATAGAAACAGAAAAACGCTATCCATATAACAAATTTAATGATTTTAATGATTTAGACAATACAGATAAAATCATGCGTTCTTCAGCTCATCTTGCAACAGATCTTAACGCTGATGCTATTTTTTCTTTAACAAGTAGCGGAAAATCTGCTATTAAGATTGCAAGATATCGTCCAAATATAGAAATCATAGCAGTAGGGCATTCTGAAAAAACCTTAAACTCTTTAAGTATAGTTTGGGGAGTTAATCCTGCAATCTTGGTTAACAAAAGTAATGAACTTACAGAATTATTAAAAGACTCTGTAAGATCAAGTGTTGAAAAAGGTTTTATGGATGAAGATAAATGCTATCTTCTAACTGCAGGCTTTCCAACAGGAGTAGAAGGTACTAGCAATCTTATCCGCATTCTCAATAAAGAGCAAATTGCTTATTATCTACAATAAAACATTAAATTCCTTTGAAAATAAGGAATTTAATGTCCTTATAAATTTTTTAAGTCAAAAGTCGATATAAATTAAAGCCTCACACAAAGGAGCAAATATGCAAGTGAATACTTTTTCAAATATCGCTAGCATGGCACAAACACAAGTTAGCAATAAGAAGGCAGATGATGCTAAGGAAAACACGAAAGACAAAAATGTTCAAAGTGCTAATTCTAGCAAGGATGTAGATAAAAATACCCTTGAAAAATTAAATGCACTTGGTGGAAAGGGCATTACACAAATTTACCTAGTTCAGTTTCAACAGCAAACAATGAATACTGTAATAGGTTCGAGCAATGCCCAAACTGGACTAGATAGTCTTTTAAATGGTGCCAATTTAGATACTGCGAAATCTATACTTAAAAATATTGATTTTGCATCCTTAGGCTACAGTGGCAAAAATCCACTTGATATGAATACAGATGAACTTCAACAACTTGTAAGTGAAGATGGTTTTTTTGGAGTGGAAAATACAGCCAGTCGCATCGCGGATTTTGTTATTAAAGGCGGTGGCGATGATGTTGAAAAATTGAAAAAAGGTCTTGAAGGTATGAAAAAAGGATTTGAGCAAGCAGAAAAAATGTGGGGTGGAGAACTTCCTCAAATCAGTCAAGATACAATAGATGCAGCACTTAAAAAAGTTAGCGATCGCATCGATGAGCTAGGCGGAAAAACTCTAGATCTTCAAGCTTAATTAAAAATGCTTAGAAATTTCTAAGCATTTTTAATTGTTATTAATATCAAAAGTAAAAAATTCACTCTTAAAATTATTAGGTAAAGTTTTATACTGAGATATTGCAGCTTCATAGTTCTTTACTTCTTGATACAACATACCAAGAGCTGCTTTACTTTCTTTGTTGTTTTTATCTGTAAGTTTAGAAAGCTGTAAAAGTGCTATAGCTGAATTTGGATTATTTGCACCTACGGCTGCTACGGCTGCTAAAAATAAAGTTTTAGTATCTTTAGCTCCATAATCATCAATCAAAGAATTATAAAGCGCATAAGCCTCTTCGTATTGCTGTGCAAAAATATCCAAATAAGCTAATGTTTGTAAAATACCCTCATCTTTTGTTCCAGAAACATTAATCAACTCTTTAAATTTCTGTCTTTCTAAATTTAAAAGCCCTGCAATATGCATTAAATTAACATAAAACTCCCTAGCTATATTTGGCCCACCAAAAACACTACGATAATCAAGTTTTAAATTTTTAAAATGAATTTGAGCATTTTGAGCATATTCTTTAATATTTAAATTTGAATTTAAAGAATTAAAATACAAAATATTTGCCAAAATATCTTCAGGCAACTCTGAGCGCAATTTAGCAATTTTCACATCTACTTGATTATTAAGGTTATTATTTTTAGCAACAATAGCTTCAAAAATCAAACTCAAAGGCGTATCTTTTTTTGATTCATCCAAATAAGGAAGCATGGAAATATAATTATTATTAACCAAAAATAACATACTTTTTTGCATATTAGCTTTAAAATTAGAATCGGCAGCTATATTATCAAGAATTTCATTGTAAAGTTTAGTTGTATCAATATCAATTAATTTTGCGCAAAACATAGCAAAAGCACCTGCTAAGTAATTTTTAGGATTAAGATGATATGAACTTGAAAAATGCTTATAAGCAAGTTCATAATTTTGCATTTGGGCATAGGTTAAAGCCAAATTATAATGCAAAATACTGTGTTCTGGATAATCCTTGATAAGTTTTTGAAATTCTTGGTTAGCAAGGCGTAACTTCTGATTTAATGCATAGTTAATAATATTGGCAATTTTTACATTGGTAGATGAAAGAGCTTTACTTGTATTAAGATAAACTCCCGCATCAGCACTATCATCTACGAAATCTGTAACATTAGCTTTTTTAATATATAAAGCGGCCTGCTTACTATCAAACACTTGATAAGGCGCAAAATAAAAAAGCAAATCAAATTGATCTTTTTGTTTTTTTAATAAATCTTTTGAAAAAGAATTTTGGGCAACTGCTATATTAAAAAGATCCTTATTTAAACGAACTTGAATTTTATAAGTATCTAAAATCTTATATCTATCTTTATCGTTATCATAAGAATTTTGCAAGCGCGCTAACATATCTTGATAATTTCCTGTTTTAATATCAACCAATGTTAAAGCCGCCAAACTCTGATTAAAATCTCTTTCAATTTTCATCGCTGTACTTAAAGCGACTTTAGCTTTAGCATATTCTCCTATTCTAGCGTATAAAAGACCTAAAGATAAACTAGATTCAAAATTGCCTTGAGAATTTAATTGCTGTATAGCCTTGGAATCAAAGTCCATTTTTGCATAAATTTTAGCAGACAAATACTTTGCAACATCAGAATACGGCTCCACATCTGTTCTTTGCAACATTTGTAAGGCCTCAGGGTAATATCCTTTGTAATAATTAATCAAGCTTAAATAATAATCATATAATTTTGATTTTCCTTCTTTTGGAAGATACACTTGAGCTAAATCAATATAATATCTAAATTTTTCCTTATCATTAAGCTTTAAAGCACAAACAGCAGCATTGATAGCAGCTACACTTTGATTTTCTCCATTGGCTATAGCTTTCTTGAAGCTTTCAAAAGCTTCTTGGAATTTATTCTCATTCATTTGAGAAACGCCTAAATTATAATTAGATAAAGATTCATTATATACGGCAACTTGCTCATAAACTTTTAAAGCCTGTTCAACCTCACCCTTTAAATATAAAGCATTTGCTTTTTGGATCATACCATCAATTCTTTGCATATCATTGTATTTATATGATTCATCAGGCATAATAACAGGTTGTTCTAAAGGCTTAGAAGCTATAATATCTGGTTTAATTTTTCCTTCACTAAAAGTTAAATAAAAAAGTGTAAAAACTAAAATACAAATAATCCCCAAAGATAAACCCACAAGAGACATAAACTTACGATCTTTATACCAAGGCGTAGGCTCTTGACTTTCAACTTCTTCAAAAGTTGATACATCTTCAGGCGCACTTTCTCTTGTAAATTTAAAACCACTTTCACTATTTTCTTGAGGTAATTCTTCTGGCAATGATGCAAATTCTTCATCTTCTGGAGCTTGCCCCTCTTGCCCTTTAAATCCCTCTAAACTCTCATCAAGTCTTGGTTGATTTAAGCCATCTTCGGGTTTTTCTAGTATTATATCTTCTTGTTCAGCCATCTATACTCTTTAAAAATATTTTTTCAAAACATCAGGAATATGAATTTTTCCTTCTTTATCTTGATAATTTTCCATAATCGCTACCAAGGTTCTTCCTACTGCCAAAGATGAGCCATTAAGAGTGTGGACGAGTTCATTTTTTCCTTGTTCGTTTTTATAGCGAATTTTAGCGCGTCTTGCTTGAAAATCACGACAATTTGAAACCGAGCTGATCTCACGATATTTATTTTGTCCTGGAAGCCACACTTCAAGATCTACAGTTTTTGCTGCACTAAAACCCAAATCTCCAGTGCAAAGCATCAAATGTCTATGCGCTAAACCTAAAGAACTCAGCAAATCACTTGCACACTCAAGCATTTCATTAAACACACTATCACTTTGCTCAGGTTTAGTGATACTTACAAGCTCTACTTTTTCAAACTGGTGTTGTCTTATAATACCCCTTGTATCACGCCCTGCACTGCCTGCTTCTTTTCTAAAACAAGCACTATAACAAGTCATTTTTATAGGTAAAGTTTCACTCGCTAAAATTTCTCCGCTGTAAAGATTGGTTACTGGAATTTCAGAAGTTGAGATCAAATATAAATCCTCATCATCTACCTTATACATATCTTCTTTAAATTTTGGCAACTGACCCGTCCCAAACATAGTAGCACCATTTACCAAAAAAGGTACATTAACAAATTCAAATCCACGACTTCTATTAAAATCTATCATATAATTTACCAAAGCACGGCTTAATAAAGCTCCTTCATTTTTAAGCACACAAAAACGACTTTGTGAAATTTTTACCCCACGCATAAAATCAAGCCAATTTAAACTCTCGCCTAATTCAAAATGTTCTTTTGGAGTAAAATCAAAGCTAGGTGGATTTAAAACTTTTTTAAGCTCCACATTTTCATTTTCATCTTCACCCACAGGCACACATTCATCAGGGATATTTGGGATGGCATGAGCGATTTCCTCAAGCTCATTTTCTAAAGCATTTACTTTAGCGCTTTGCTCATTAATTTTGCTTTTATTTTCGCTTAATTTTGCTTTTAAACTTTCTTTATCTTCGGCTGTAGCAAGCTCTTTGCTGAATTTATTTTGAAAAGCTTGAAATTCTTCCAAGGCTATTTTTTCTTTTTTTAAACTTGCAAAAAGTTCAGCAAGTTTTTTTAAGATATTTTCATCAACTTTTTTATTTTTTAACTTTTTAGCCACTTCATCAAAATTATTTTGCAAATTTTTTAAATCTAGCATTTTCTACTCCTTAAAGTCCGATTTTTTCATAAATTTTTTGCATTTTTTCTTGGGCGATTTTTCTTGCTTTTGTCGCACCAAAATCCAAAATTTCTTTCAAATGCGAAGGCTTTTCTAAAAGCTCATTATATTTTTCTCTTGCTTCTTTAAAATAAGCATTTACGAGCTCGTTTAAATACATTTTAAAATGTCCATAACCCTCACCACCTTTTTCATAGCGTATTTGTAATTCTTTTTGCCCTGATTCATCTAAAAAAAGCTTTGCGATTTTAAAAATATTGCAGTTTTCATGATCTTTTGGATCTTCTAAAGCGGTACTATCTGTAACTATGGAAGAAATTTGTTTTTTTAAGATTTTTTCACTGCTAAAAATATCTATAGTATTTTGATAAGATTTACTCATTTTTGCCCCATCAGTGCCTACAACTACAGCTACTTCTTCATTAACTTTAGCCTCTGGAAGGGTAAAAATTTCACCCCATTCATTATTAACTTTTAAAGCAATATCGCGTGCGATTTCAACATGCTGGATTTGATCTTTTCCTACAGGGACAATTTGTGTATCAAAAAGTAAAATATCAGCTGCCATTAAAACAGGATAAGAAAAAAGCCCATGTGAAGCACTAAGCCCCTTAGCAACTTTATCCTTGTAACTATGCGCACGCTCTAATAAACCCATAGGAGTAAATTGCGATAAAATCCAATAAAGCTCCATAACTTCCTTAACATCACTTTGCAACCAAAAAACGCTCTTTTGCGGATCTATACCAAGGCTTAAAAAAGCCGCAGCAGCTTTTAAGGAATTTTGTTTAAGTTTTTCTCCATCTTGAGAAGAAGTCATGGCATGATAATTAGCAATAAACATAAACATTTGGCTTTTTTCTTGTGCATCTACCATTTGCTTAATCGCACCAAAATAATTACCTATATGCAAATCGCCACTTGGCTGAAGGCCTGTTAATACTCTCATTTTATCACCTTTTTAATCTCGCTTAAAAGTTTGTCTATATTTTTATTTTCTATATTTAAAACAAAATTTGCCTTTTGTTCATACTTGCTTAAACGCTCATTATATAATTTTTTTGCTTTAATTTCATCATAAAACAAAGGTCTTTTAGAAATTTCATTTTCATCTAAACGCTTTTTTAAATATTCAAAATCTGCTTTTAAATAAATACAAAAACCTACTTTTTCTAAATTTGAAACATTAACAAACCCTCCACCCGTAGCAATACAAGCTTTCTCACAAGAACTAAAAAAATCAGACATTTTTTGCTCTTGTTCTCTAAAAAAATTCTCCCCTTTTTGTTCAAAAATTTCACTAACTTTTTGATTAAATTTTTGTTCTATTAAAAAATCACTATCTAAAAAAACAAGATCTAAATCCTTAGCTAAAGCTCTTGCCAAAGTGCTTTTTCCAGAACCCATAAATCCTATAAAAACGATATTTTTAACTTTCATCATTTTCTTTACTGCCCTTTTTACGCGAAGCAATCACTAAAGGCACACCTTCGAAATTAAATTCTTTTCTGATTTGATTTTGCAAATAACGCTTATAGCTAAAATGCAAGGCCTTAGGACGATTCATAATAAGTGCAATTTTTGGCGGTGCTAAATCATATTGTACTGCATAATAAATTTTAACCAACTTCCCATAATCATGCGGCAAAGGATGTGCTCTTGTGGCATTTTCTATCAAAGTATTAAGCTTAGAAGTTTGGATTTTTTGAGTGAAATTTTCAAAAATTTGCAAAATTTTATCGAGTAAAACATGCACCCTTTTTCCACTTAAAGCTGATACACTAATCACAGGTGTGTAAGCTAGAAATTTAAAACGATCAAGACGCAATTCTTTTACAGTCTTATCAAAATCCATCTCACTTTTATCCCATTTATTTAAAACAATAATCACACCTAAATAATGCTTAGCCACAAGCCCAGCAATGCGTTCATCAAGCTCATTAAAGCCCTCATGTGCATCTAAAACCAAAAGTGCTATTTGAGAATGAGATAAAATTTTTTCCGTGCGATTTAGGGCAAAACGTTCTAATCCTTGAATTTTACCCCTTTTTCTAATGCCTGCAGTATCAACAAATTCTATCACTTTATCTTTATGAATTATACTTTCATTAACAGGATCTATAGTAGTTCCTGCGATAGAACTTACAACACTGCGTTCTTGCTTAACCAAAGCGTTTAAAAGACTTGATTTTCCAACATTTACACGCCCTACAATACCCACTCTTATATGATTTTGATCGACTTCTTTAAATTGAAATTCTTTTCCTTCTTCATAATACTCTAAAAAATCTTCTAAATTTTCTTCTTCATCAGGGATTAAAAACTCTTCATGTAAAAATTTTTCAAGCCATTCATAAAGTTCATCTAAGCCTACATTATGGGTTACTGAAAGATTAAAGATTTCCTTTACGCCAAAATTTGCAAACTCCCAAGCCCTTTCTTCATCTTTTTTATTATCTACTTTATTAATCACTAAGGCTATAGGTTTTCCAAGTTTTTTTAAAGAATAAAAAAACTGTCTATCCTCATCATCAGGCGCTAATTTTCCATCAACTAGATAAAGTATGATATCACTTTCTTTGGCTACTTTTAAAGTGTTTTTTTTCACATTTTTAAAAAGTTCATCACTTTCATCAAGCCCTCCACTATCAATAAGCATGGCTTTTTTTGAATGAATATGAATTTCTATTTTATTTGTATCTCTAGTTGTACCTGAAATATCACTTGTAATAGCTATTCTTTGTCTTGCCATTCTATTAAAAAGACTTGATTTTCCAACATTTGGCTTACCTATAAGTATAATGCTTTGCATTTTTTTCCTAGAAAATTATATTTTTAAAATTATATAAAATTTGGCTTAATATTAAGCAAAAAAAGACTAGAATTAGCTCAGATTTTAGTCAAGGAAAAAAATGCTAAAAGTAATCAAACATAATTTAGGAATTTATTTCATGATTTTAGCATGTTTGGATTTTGCACTTATGGGAGCTTGTGCAAAAATTCTTAGCAAGGAAATGAGTTCTATAGAAATTATGTTTTTTAGAAATATCATAGGAATTTTTTTCATAGTCTATCTTTTAAAACGATCTAAGGCACATAAAGAAGGGGGACATTTTTGGCTCTTGGTATTTCGTGGAATAGTAGGCACGCTTTCACTATATATGTTTTTCTATAATGTTTCAAATATTACACTAGGTGGAGCTTTTGCTTTTCAAAAAACCGCTCCAATTTTTATTACTTTAATAGCTTTTGTTGTTTTTAAAGAAAATATTGGCATCAAAGGCTGGATAGGAATTTTAATAGCATTTGGTGGAGTACTTTTAATCGCTCAGCCTTGGGCTCATAATTTAAATCATTCAGGCTTTGATTTAAAAAATTCAGTTATAGGTATCACGAGTGGATTTTTAGCCGCTTTAGCTCTTACAAGTGTAAGAGAACTTAGAAAATCTTACACTACAGAACAAATTGCCTTTTCTTTTATCCTTTTAGGAACCTTAATGCCTTTAATTTCTATGATCAGTGCTGAATTTTTTGAACCACAGCATCTTGATTCTTTACATTTAGATTTCATTCTAGCGCCTTTTGTGATGCCAAGTCTTACAGCTTGGCTTATCATTGCCATTATGGGAACTTTAGGTACCATTTATCAAATTCATGTTACCAAAGCTTATGGTATCGCTAAACAAGCAGGAGTGGTTGCCGGAGTTAGTTATCTTGATGTAATATTTAGTATGGTAGTTGGAATAATTTTAGGAGATAATTTACCAAGTACTATGGTTTTTTTAGGTATAATAGGCATTATTTTTGGTGGATTAATTTTAGTTAAGAACAAAGGAAAAAAATGAAAAAAATGATACTCATTGCTGGTCCTTGTGTGATAGAAAGCAAAGATTTGATTTTTAAAGTTGCTGAACAGTTAAAAAATTTTAATGAAAATCCAAATATAGAATTTTATTTCAAATCAAGTTTTGATAAGGCCAATCGCACAAGTATTAATTCTTTTAGAGGTCCTGGTCTTGAAGAAGGATTAAAAATTTTACAAAGCGTAAAAGATGAATTTAGTATGAAAATCTTAACCGATATACACGAAAGCAATCAAGCAGCAGCCGTAAGCGAAGTAGCTGATGTCTTGCAAATTCCTGCTTTTTTATGTCGTCAAACCGATTTACTTGTAGCTGCAGCAAAAACTAAGGCAAAAGTTAATATCAAAAAAGGACAATTTTTAAACCCAAGCGATATCAAATACAGCGTTAAAAAAGTTCTACAAACCCGTGGCATAGAAGATGAAGGCTATGAAGCTGCTCAAAAAAATGGTGTTTTTGTAGCTGAAAGAGGAGCTAGCTTTGGCTATGGAAATTTAGTAGTAGATATGCGTTCTTTAGTTATCATGCGTGAATTTGCTCCAGTTATTTTTGATGCTACCCATAGTGTACAAATGCCAGGAGCTGCAGGCGGAAGTAGTGGAGGAAAAAGTGAATTTGTAGAACCTTTAGCAAGAGCGGCAGCAGCCGTAGGCATAGATGGCTTTTTCTTTGAAACACATATTAATCCTTGCGAGGCTTTATGCGATGGACCCAATATGCTTAATCTTACACGCCTTAAAAATTGCGTTAATACATTACTAAAAATACAAAATATCATAAAGGAGAACAAATGAATATTATTGAAGGAAAATTAAATTTAGACTCAAATACAAAAATCGCTATCATTAATGCAAGATTTAATCATATCATCACAGATCGCCTTGTAGAAGGAGCAAAAGATGCTTTTTTAAGACACGGAGGCAAAGAGGAAAATCTAAGCCTTATACTTGTTCCTGGTGCTTTTGAACTTCCGTATGCATTAAAAAAAGCTATAGAAAGCAAAAAATTTGATGCAATTTGTTGCGTAGGTGCAGTAATTCGTGGCTCAACTCCGCATTTTGACTATGTTTCAGCAGAAACCACCAAAGGCATAGCCAATGTGAGTTTAAATCATAATATCCCTGTAAGCTTTGGTGTTTTAACTACAGATACAATAGAACAAGCCATAGAAAGAGCTGGAAGCAAGGCAGGCAATAAAGGCTTTGAAGCTATGACAACTGTAATCGAGATGTTAAATTTGAGCAAGGAGCTTTAATGGCAACGCGTCATCAAGTTCGCCAAAGCGTCATCTCCTTACTTTATGCTCTTGAATTAAATTCTCAAAACAACGTTTTTGTAGATGAAATTTTAGATGAAAAAAAAATACGCAATGAACAAAAAAATTTTACTTTAAATTTGTATCATGGAATTTTAGATAATTTAAACAATATTGATGAAACCTTAAATTCATTTCTAAATGATAATCAAATTACAGCTTTAGGACATGTAGAAAGAGCTATACTAAGACTTGGAGCTTATGAGTTACTTTTTACCGATACTCCTAGTGCCATTGTCATCAATGAGGCTATAGAACTTGCTAAAGAACTTGCTAATGACAATTCTCCAAAATTTATAAATGGAGTTTTAGATGCCTTGATAAAGGCTAAAAAATGAAGCTTTGTGTCGCACTTGATCTTTCTACAAAAGAAGAATGCTTACAACTTGCCAAAGAATTAAAAAATTTAGACATATGGTTAAAAGTAGGTTTAAGGGCATATTTAAGAGATGGTTTTAAATTCATAGAAGAACTTAAAAAAGTTGATGATTTTAAAATATTTCTTGATCTTAAAATTCATGATATTCCCAACACTATGGCAGATGCTTGCGAAGAAATATCAAAACTTGGTGTTGATATGATCAATATCCACGCAAGTGCTGGAAAAATAGCCATACAAGAAGTTATGACACGGCTTAGCAAATTTTCAAAAAGACCTTTAGTTTTAGCAGTTTCTGCTCTTACGAGTTTTGATGAAGAAAATTTCTTTAGTATTTATAGACAAAAAATTGAAGAAGCTGTAATTAATTTTTCAAAAATATCCTATGAAAATGGACTTGATGGTATGGTATGCTCTGTTTTTGAAAGCAAAAAAATTAAAGAGCATACAAGTTCAAATTTCTTAACCCTTACTCCTGGAATTCGTCCTTTTGGAGAAACAAGTGATGATCAAAAACGTGTTGCTAATCTTGCAATGGCTAGAGAAAATTTGAGTGATTATATCGTTGTAGGAAGGCCTATATATAAAAATGAAAATCCTAGGGCTGTATGTGAAAAAATTTTAAACAAAATACACAGAAAAAATATAAGTGAAAACGATATAGAGCAAAATTATGAAGCAATTCAGCAAAAAGAATGGGATATGTGTAATCACTTTGAAGAATGGATTAAAACTCAGCCTGATAAAGAACATGCTTTAAAAGAATTTTATGCTAAGTGCGGGATAAAATATTGAATTATCAACAATTAGAATGCGATTACTTTAATCTTTACAATCAGTTTCTTAGCGTGGATTTTCAAATTTCATTATTTGAAAAAGATCATAAAGGTTTAATTAAAGATTTTATATTTTTTTATTATCAAATTTTAAAACAAAAAGACTTGAGCTACTTGCTTGAGGTAAGAAATAAAATTTCCCTGAAAGTTTATAATTATATGCAAGAGCACTCCACTTCTCCAAAAGATTTAAGTCTTATTTGCCTAAGAGAAAATAAACATATTGAATTTTTTCAAATATTTTACAAGGCTCTCGCTTATTTTGTAGCCTTTAGAAAAAAACTTAATGAAGAACAAAAAATTAAAAATTTGATTTCAAATATCAATGACTGTTTTGGCTATCATTTCTTGAATTCTGACTTTAACAATCTTCAAAATTTTCAAAAAAGCGATTTGTTCACCTTACCTGAAAAACATCTTAAATATTTTCACTTCGCCATGATTCATCTTTGTTTCATGGTTTTAAATCCTTTAAATTTTAAAGTCTCTAATCGGCATCTTGATAAAGCGATTAATTATCTTGTCGATGGAACTTTTGAAATTTATGAGCTCATCTTTAAAGAATATTTTTTATTGTTTTCAAAAGATAAAGAGCTTAAAGATGAACTTAGAAAATTAAAAAAATTAGAATTTAAAATTCTAATGCAAGAAACTTCAAAAATTAAACTACTTAATCATTATAAGGAATTTTGCGAAGAAATATTCTACAATATACAACTTGAAAAAATCACACAAAATTAATCCTGTATTAACATTGTTATAGTTTAATAATAAAAATTTTTAATAAGGAAAAATTATGCTTATAACACCTGAAAAACTTTATAAACAAAGGAGAAATTTTTTAAAACTTGGAGCGGGTGCTTTAATAAGTTCAAGCATGCTTGCTTCTAAACTATCTGCTTTAAATTTCACAAGCGATACTAATCCAAACAAACTTGAAATCAGCGATGAAGAACTGGCTACAAATTATGTCAATTTTTATGAATTTTCAACAGATAAAAAAAAGGCTGTATCATTGGCACAAAATTTCAATACTCAAAATTGGAAAATCGATATCAGTGGAGAAATAGAAAAACCTTTAACTTTAAGCATGGAAGATATTTTAAATTTCCCACTAGAAGAAAGAATTTATCGTTTTCGCTGTGTTGAAACTTGGTCTATGGTGGTACCTTGGGTAGGCTTTGAATTGCGTCGTTTGATTGAAATGGCAAAACCTACAAGCGAGGCAAAATTTGTTAAATTCACCACTCTTTTAGATAAGAGTCAATTTCCCGATCAAGACGCTTTATTTCCAACTATAGACTATCCTTATGTAGAAGGACTTCGCATGGATGAAGCTATGCATCCTCTTACCTTGCTTGCAGTAGGAATGTATAAAAAAGCCTTAAAGCCTCAAAATGGCGCTCCAATACGTCTTGTTGTTCCTTGGAAATATGGCTTTAAAAGTATTAAATCTATAGTTAAAATAGAATTTACTAAAGAACAGCCTAAATCCACTTGGGAAAGTTACGCTCCAAGTGAATATGGTTTTTATGCCAATGTCAATCCTAATGTTTCTCATCCTAGATGGTCTCAAGCTAACGAAAGGGCTTTAGGAGACTTCTTTACCAAGCCTACTTTAATGTTTAATGGTTATGAAAAAGAAGTGGCAAGTTTATATAAAAACATGGACTTGAAAGTGAATTTTTAATGCAGACAAAATACTTTAAATTTCTTGCTTATTTTAGCTTTATCATAAGTTTAATCTATGGCTTTTATCATATCATAAAAGCCTTTGATTTTGTAAAAGAAGCCTATATTTACACCGGAATATTTGCTTTAATCTTTTTAAATTTAAGTCTTTTATTTTCTTTACTTAAATTTAAAAAAACAAAAAATTATCCTAAAATTTTAGGTATTTTTGCAGCTTTTTGGGCGATTTTGCACTTTTTAAATTATTTTATTTTTGATAGAAATGCTCAAATTTTAAGGCTTTTTGATGATATTTCACATCGTTTATTAGAAGCAAGTGGATTTATCGCATTTTTAATCATATTTTTAATGCTTTTAAGTTCTTTTAAAATCTTTAAAAAACTTAGTAAAATCAGAAAACTGGGATATTTATGCTTAGTTTTGGCAAGTTATCATTATTTTTTAACCCCAAAAATTCCTATGTTTTGGGAATGGAGTGCTTTAATTATAGCTTTGTTTTATTTTATAGTTCGCTATACAAAAACATTAAAAAGTTAAAATCCAACAATCTTACTTTTATCAAAACTTGAATTTAATTCTTTTTGTATACTTTCTATAAAATCTTGCATTTTAAAAACCCCATCTTGTGATACAGCTACTTTCAAAGCTGTATTCTTCACCACCATTAAAATTTGTGCTCCGCTTAATTCATAATTTGATAAAATATTTATATTAAAATCTTTTTCAAATAATGCTTTTTTAGGTAGAAATTTTTCCCAAATTTTAAGCCTATCTTTAAAATCAGGTTTTTTAAATTCTATCTTATAATCAAATCTTCTTGAAAATGCACTATCTAAGCTTTCTAAAAAATTTGTCGTAGCGATAATCACACCGCTAAAACGCTCAATTTGCTCTAAGAATATATTTTGCATTTGATTATGCATTTTATCACTACCACTACTTCCATCTACACGCGTACTTAAAAACTGATCGGCTTCATTGAGAAGTAAAATAGGACTTTGTTTGCAAGTTTGCACGATATTTTTATAAGTATCAAAAATTTTTCTTACATTTTGCTCACTCTCTCCAACCCATTTGCTCAAAATTTTAGAACAGTCAAAACTAAGAACAGATTTTTTCATTGATTTAGCCATAGCTAAAGCTGACATAGTTTTTCCAGTACCAGCAGGACCATAAAAAATAATTTTAGCTTCTATATTTTTATTACTCTTTATACCCCAAGAATGAAGTCTTTCTAGGACTTTTTTATCTTGTTGTTTTAAAATATTTTCTAAAAGCTCTTTTGTATTTTCAGGCATAATAATATCATTGATGTCAGTGCTTGGTTCTATAAGCTCGAAAATATCTTGATCTTTTAAAACACTTTCAATTTTGATTTTTTTACTTTGTTTTGGTTCAAAATTTATAATTCTTTGTAAGATTTCATCAATAATAAAAAAACTTTTAGAAATATCTCCAAAAGCATTTAAATATTCATCATACTCGATTAAGTTTAAAAGGGGAGCATTTTCTTGTAATAGTTTTTTGTTTTTATGTCTTTCTAAATCATTTTCACTGATTAAAGAAAGTAAAGAATTCATTTCTCTAGAAATCGAACTTTCATTACTTAAGGCATATTCTTCTTTTAAAAGTGCTAGAAAAATAATTTGTTCTTTATGTTCAAGATTATATTCTTTAAAAATATCAGCCAATACATTATAAAATTTACTTTTTTTTAGTCTTTCTTTGATATGTTTTTCATAAAGTTTAATTTGGTTTTTTATTTCGCTATTATAAGCACTTTTTTGTATAAAACTTAATCTTTCGTATAATTGAATACGCACAAATTCATCTTTTAAATATTCTAAATAATCTGTATAAGCCTCTTGTTTCTCAAAGTTTAAACGAGGTTTTGCTTCTAAAAATTCTAAAAAATATTCACTTAGACTAAGCTCACTTTGCAATAAAGCAAGAGTTAATGTTTGAGTTTTATTATTTTCTAAACTTTTAAAAAAACTCGAATTTTGATTTACAAAACCTCTTTCGATAAGTTTTTTTAAATCCTCCAAAGCATCAAGATAAAGATACTTATCATTTTCAAAAATTGTCGATAATAAAGTAAAGGCATTGATAGAAGAAATAGAAACGACATAATTTCTACAAAGCTCTCTAAGAATCAAAGCCTCATTTTTAGCACACTTAAGCTCTTTATAAATTTGAGTATCTTCTATATTTTTCAAACTTAAAAAATTTTTTAATTTTTCCATCATTTTTTAAATTCCTTGAGCTCATCTTCGTTAAATTCTACGCAAATATTTTCATCTAAAAAATGACCTTCAAAAGGTAGATAACAAATTTTTAATTTTCCATTATTAAGCAAAAAATTATTATTAAATTGTAAATTTTGCAGATCTTCAAAACACTCATCACATGTATTTTTAAGCTTCTCATGTAAAAGATTTTGAAATTTTTGATTTTCAGTATTATACAAATCATTTAGTTTTACAAACGCGTGAGCATTAATATCATAAACAAAATTATTCAACTCTAAAATAGCACGACTCATACCATCTTCATAAAAATAATACCATTCTTCAAAACTAATTTTTCCATCTTGTAAAAAAATAGGTTTTTGGCGAATTTGTTCAAAACTAAATACACCCTTATGAACAGGATGAAATTCTTTAAAATCATCATTAAAACCTATAAAATCAAGACTACGCTTTATACGAATGCCATCTTGCGTTTCGACAAGTTCTAAAGTAGTTGTTCCTAAATTTTCTCCTTGAAAATTTTTATTATCATATGTAAGCATTTTAGAAGAATTGATTTTATATTTTTTACGCTCATCCTGCCAAAAATCATTTATCTTAACGAGCGGAATTTCTAAATTTCCATTTATATCATCAACAATTAAAAAACTAGAACTTGTTTGATTTTTATCCCTGTCAAAAAGTGGAGTCATAGGTGCATAATCATAAACTATGGCAAAAATTTCTTTATCCTGTAAATGATAAAAATGCAATTCACCTTTATAAACTTTCGCTAAAGCTAGATTTACAAAGCAAAATACCAGTAAAAAAAATTTCAAACTCTATCCTTCAATTTTGAATATGCGTTAAGATAATTTTAGTATGTGAAATTTTATCAAAAAAACTTACTTTATTATCACAAACTTGATAAAAAATTTCATAATTTTTTGCTTTTAAATTTTGTTCAAAACCACAATCAGTTTTTTCTAAATTTTTACCCTGCCATAAAGCATTTGCCTTTAAAATATCACTTAAAATATCATCATAATATACATTTTTAAAAAATTTTTGATTAAACACTTTTTTATCATAACACACTGCATTGATACAAATTTTATCTTTGATTTTGAGTTCAAAAAAAGCTTGCCCTAGTTTATAAACTTCTAAATTTAAAGCATTATTTTCTTTTTTTAAAAAAGCTGCGTCATTGATTTTTATCATAGGAGAAGCAATCAAAACCATCAAGCTTTGACTCGAAAAATTTTGATTTTTCACACTACAAGAACAAAGAAAAAAAATAAAACACAGAGCTAAACAATGCTTCAAATTTGACCTTATTTAAGATTTTTAAAACTGATATTTAACTCTAAATCAAGCTCTTTTACAAGCTTCATCACAGCTTGTAAATCATCAATTTGTTTTGCTACAACACGAATTTCTTCACCACGAATCGAAGAATTAACTTTAAGTTTGCTATCTTTGATAGCTTTATTGATTTTTTTGGCATTTTCACTATCAATAGCATCGTTTGCTTTCAAATTTAAACGAAACATTGCTCCACTTTCACGAGAAAGCTCTTTAATAGCATTAGGATTAATTCCTCTTTTGATAAGTTTAGAAATCACTATATCTTTTAAAACATCAAGCTTTCCTTCACTAGAAGAACTGAGTTTAAAAATACTCTCTTTTTCGCTTAAATCAATCTCACACTTAATTCCTTTTAAGTCATAACGACTATCAAGTTCTTTTTTAGCTTGTTCAAAAGCATTTTTTAACTCTTGTTTATCTAAAGCTGCTGAAATATCAAAACTATGTTCACTTGCCATTTTCTATCCATTCTTTTAAATTATTATAAACTATATCCATTAAAGCATTTAAAGCCTCCTTGCTCGCCCACGCAACATGAGGAGTGATAATAAGATTTTCTTTATTTTTAATGCTTAAAAGTGGATGATTTTTCATCATAGGTTCAATTTCTAAAACATCAAGCCCTACACGAATATTTTTTTCATCTATGATTTTAGCTAAATCATTTTCATTGACAATCCCACCTCTTCCTACATTAATCAAAATCGCATTATCTTTTAAAAGCTTTAATTCTTCAAAGGCGAGTAAATTTTTAGTTTTTTCATTTAAAGGTGCGTGGATACTTATGATATCGCAAGTTTTCAATAAATCTTTTAATTCCAAATGTACAAAATCTGCGTTTTTATTAGCTCCACTCGTAGAATAATAATAAATTTCAGCTCCAAAAGCCTTTGAAATTTTTGCCACTTCTTTACCTATAGTTCCTAAGCCTATAATACCATGTTTTTTACCACTTAAGGTATTTAAAACTCTACTATAATCTGTAAAAATAGGACTTTCACACCATTTACCCTCTTTACTCCATTTGTCATAATAAAGCACTTGATTTAAAAAAGTAAACATAAACGCAAAAGTATGTTGTACAACACTCATGGTAGAATACCCAGCAGCATTTTTTACAATAATACCTTTTTCTTTAGCATACTCAATATCGATATTATTAACCCCTGTGGCAGTTTCTAAAATGAGTTTTAAATTTTTACAAGCATCAATCACATCTTTATCAATTACAACCTTGTTTGTCATAGCGACATTAGCATCTTTTAAACGCTCTATGGTTTGCTCTTTATTTGTTGTAGTATAAATTTGCAAAGAACCAAATTTCTCAAAAACACTTAAATCATAATCTCCTAAAGTTGCCGCATCCAAACAAACAATTTTCATTTCTAATCCTTTATAATATGTCCTACAAATTTAGAATAATTATCAAGCACAAGTCCTCCTTTTCTAAATCCTAAGCCACACCCTTCATAAGCAAAGAAAACACCTGCTTGATAGTATTCGTTTTCACATGAATTAAACTCTACATATTCTTGATAAATAGCCTTATTATTCCCGTAAGGACCTATATTTTCATGCAAAGTTTTTCCATCTTTAATTATACTGATATTTGCACCTTCTCTACCAAAAACAGGTTTTTTAACATAGTTTTTACCTTCCAAAGGAGTATCTTTTGTTTCTAAAAGTAAAGGATGATTTGGATAAAGTTCCCATAGAATTTTTAAAATTCCCTTAGATTGAAATAAAAGCGTATAAGCAGGATTTAAAATAATTGCTCTTTGATTACGCATGATTTGAGTTAAAAGCATGGCAAGTTCACCCTCTTCTATGGCTATATCTTCCCAAGGAATAAGCTTAAACCAATACTCATAATTTTCGCCCTCTTTAAAAACACCTTCTTCGCTAAATTCCACCTCATCTACAAAGGAAAAATTAGTTTGAAAACCTGCTTCATTTGCAATATGTGCAAGCAATTTTGTAGTAATTTCCTCTTCTTTACTTCCTGCAACACTTGAAAAAAGAATTTTCCATCCTTGATAATGCTCTTCAAACCCTTCAACACTTTCATCAAGGGTAATAAGTCTTTTAAAATTATCCATCAAACTTTCATAAATACTGTTAAATTGTGCGCTTTCATCCATTCCATTTTGTTTTAAAAGCGCCCATTGTAAAATCGCACTTTCAAAAAGAGCAGTAGGAGTATCAGCATTAAATTCTATAAGTTTTATAGGCTTACCATCAAGCCCACCCGCTAAATCAAAACGCCCATATAAATGCCAATGAACCTCATTTTCCCAACTCATCTTAATCGCATCAATAAGATTAAAAGGAATTCCAAGCTCATCAAAACGATCATTATCAATCACTTCTTGTGCTGCAGCAATAAACATATCATAAAGCTCATTCACCGCTTCATAATAAGCATTAGCTTCACTTTCCTTAACACAAACTAACTTATTGCTAATATAATCACTTCCATCTTCATCTGTATGCCAAGAAAAACCTATATTTTCTAAATAATCTTTTTGAAGTTTATCCACTTGTAGTAATTGCATTATTTATCCTTAAGAGCCAAAAGAGGAACTAGAACTTGCAGCTTTAGAGCCTCCACTAAAAAAACCTGATTTTTTAGCACTTGAAGCAGAGCTTGTTGTGCCTGCTTTATTAAAACTATTAACACTCCTTTGATAAGCACTTTGATTTGAAAAAGCACCGCGTTGTTGGTTAGCAAAATTTTGATTATTGAAAAGTTTTGAACCTATCCAACTTCCTAAAATAGCACCTGCAGCACTTGCGAGTAAAGTTTCTCCTAAACTCAATCCTCCACTGCTAATTTGTCCATTGTCTTTAGTTAAATTTGAAGTTCCATTATCAATTTTAGCTGCTTCTTCTTTAATCAAAGCATCCATTTCTTCTTTGGATAAAATTCTTTCTGTGCCATTAAGATCTTTTAAAACTACCCTTGTTTCATCACTTGGATATTGATCTTTGATTTTATACTGCCCTGGAGCTGTTTCTTCGATAATTACAAAAGCTCCTTGAACATTAGCTGCTTGATTTAAAGTATCTGCATTGTCATTATTACTTCCGCAACCTGCTAAAGCACCTCCAGCAACAGCTGCTAAACCACCTATCATACCAATTTGAATGATTTTTTTGATTTTTTTCATAAGTTTATCCTAAAAACAGAAAATTTAAATTAGAAATTTTAACAAAAAATAATAAATACTTTTTAATTTAATACCAAATGAAGTTTGTAGATATAAAAAAAGCCCTTTCGGGCTTTTGGGTTAGAGTCTTGACTCGTAGCGTCTAAGCATATAAAGTCTTTTAAGCATTTTTTTGCGTGCTGAAATTTTTTGTTTTTTGCGAATTTCAGTCATAGGCTCAAAAAATCTTCTTGCTCTTACTTCAGTCACAACTAGATTTCTATCTACTTGTTTTTTGAATTTACGATACGCTTCATCAAAAGACTCGTTAGGATGCACCTTGATTCCTGGCACAGTCCTCACCACCTTTCTGTGTAAATTTTTGTTGTGAAATATAATTATAAAACACTTCTTATTAATTCTAACTTAGAAAGCATTTAAAAATTGTTTTAGTTTTTATCGGTTATAATCCTTAATTATAAAGTGCTAAAAATTATAATTAAGGTCTAAAAATGCAAGGACACATTACAAACTATACAAAAAAACGATATTTTGTATATTTAATTGCAAGTATTATCATATTTTCCCTACCTTTCATAAGAATTAATGAGAATCATTTTTTTCTTTTAAGTTTTGATCATTCTAAATTAAACCTATTTTTTATTTCTTTTTCAACACAAGAATTTTATCTCATGCCTTTTGTTCTTATATTTCTTTTTTTATTTATTTTTTTTATTACAACTTTAGGTGGAAGAATTTGGTGTGCTTGGAGTTGTCCACAAACGATTTTTAGAGTTATATATAGAGATATCATACAAACTAAATTTCTTAAAATTCGCAAAAATATCAATAACAAACAAAAAGAATATGAGAGGCAATATTTTAAAAAATTTCTTGGAGTGATAATTTTTTATTTTATATCTTTAGTTGCTGTTAGTAATTTACTTTGGTACTTTATTCCTCCTGAAGATTTTTTCAATTATATTCAAAATCCTGGCGAGCATCTACTTTTACTTGGAATTTTATTTTGTGCTAGCTTACTTTTTACTTTGGATATTACCTATTTACAAGAAAAGTTTTGTGTTTATGTCTGTCCTTATGCAAGAATACAATCTGTAATGTTTGATCATGATACAATGCAAGTGATTTACGATGAAAAACGCGGGGGCTTGATCTATGATGGACATACCAAACT
Organism: Campylobacter sp. CH246; assembly: GCF_004378835.1. Classification (NCBI taxonomy): domain Bacteria; kingdom Pseudomonadati; phylum Campylobacterota; class Epsilonproteobacteria; order Campylobacterales; family Campylobacteraceae; genus Campylobacter; species Campylobacter sp. CH246. Next base: position 101,040 of record NZ_RYYA01000004.1, on the reverse strand, counting down.
TCATAAAAAACCACCTGAGGGAGAATGCATAGGTTGCGAAGCCTGTGTTAGCATCTGTCCAACTCATATTGACATACGCAAAGGAATGCAACTTGAATGTATCAATTGTCTTGAATGCGCCGATGCTTGCTCTAAGGTGCAAAGCAAATTTAATCGTCCAAGTTTGATCAATTGGACAAGTGCAAAAGCTATTGAAACGCGTTCTAAAGTTCATTATTTAAGATTTAGAACGATAGCATATTTTATAGTTCTTCTAATTGCTTTACTGGCTTTAATCATCATGGGAAGCAAAAAAGAAAGCATGCTTTTAAATATCAATCGTAGTAGTGAATTATATAATATTTCAAATGTTAAAGGTGAATTAGTCATTTCAAATGCTTATACCTTTTTGTTTCAAAATACAGATTCTAAACCTCATGAATATTATTTTACAGCAAATTTAGAAGGAATAAATGATGGAATTGAAATCATAAGACCAAACAAACCTTTTAAATTAAAAGCAGGAGAACAAGTCAAAAAAATAGTTGTTATCAGGGCTACAAAAAATTTAGCAAATAATGATAAAAAAGACGTAATCTTTCCTTTACATATAAAAGCTTACGCAAAGGATAATGAAAAAATTTCGGTTTTTAGAAAAAGTATATTTGTATACCCTAAAAGCACTCTTATAAAGGATAAAAATGAACTCAAATAGAACACCATCACAAAAAGTTTTAGCCAGACAAGAAAAAATCAAAGCAGTGGCCTTAGAGCTTTTTTTAACAAAAGGATACCAAGAAACAAGTTTGAGTGATATTATTAAATTATCTGGAGGATCTTATTCTAATATTTATGATGGTTTTAAAAGTAAAGAAGGGCTATTCTTTGAAATTTTAGATGACATATGTAAAAAACACTTTCATCTTATTTATTCCAAAACACAAGAAATTGAAAATGGCACTTTAAAAGAAATTTTAACTTCTTTTGGTTTAGCTTTTATAGAAATTTTCAATCAACCAGAAGCTGTAGCTTTTGGTAAAATTATCTATTCTCAAGTTTATGACAAAGATAGACATCTTGCCAATTGGATAGAAAACAATCAACAAAATTTTTCCTATAACATACTTATGGGTTTTTTCAAACAACAAAATAATTCTTATATGAAAAAAAATGCAGAAAAACTTGCTGTTCTTTTTTGCACTATGTTAAAAGAACCTTATCATCATCTTAATGTTTTAATTAACGCTCCTTTGAAAAATAAAAAAGAACAAAAAGAACATGTTGAATTTGTTGTAAATGTTTTTCTAAATGGAATCAATAGCTCCAAAGCTTAAAAAATAATTTTATTAACCAAAATTAAGATATAATTAGCCAAAAATTTTTGTAATAAAAATTACAATTTTTAATTTAATTTTTCAAGGCAAAACCATGAAATTATTTCAAAAAAATACTATTTTAGCTTTAGGTGTTGTGCTTTTACTCACTGCTTGCAGCAAAGAAGAAGCACCAAAAATACAAATGCCGCCTCAACCTGTAACAACCATGAGTGCTAAATCTGAAGATTTACCACTTAGTTTTACCTATCCTGCTAAACTTGTCAGTGATTATGATGTCATTATAAAACCTCAAGTTAGTGGCGTAATAGAAAATAAACTTTTTAAAGCTGGAGATAAAGTAAAAAAAGGACAAACATTATTTATTATAGAACAAGATAAATTTAAAGCTAGTGTTGATTCGGCTTACGGACAAGCTTTGATGGCTAAGGCAACTTTCGAAAATGCAAGCAAGGATTTTAATCGTTCTAAAGCTCTTTTTAGTAAAAGTGCAATCTCTCAAAAGGAATACGACTCTTCTCTTGCTACATTTAACAATTCAAAAGCTAGTCTAGCAAGTGCTAGAGCACAGCTTGCAAATGCAAGAATTGATCTAGATCATACCGAAATAAAAGCTCCTTTTGATGGTACTATAGGAGATGCTTTAGTTAATATAGGAGATTATGTAAGTGCTTCAACAACTGAACTAGTTAGAGTTACAAATTTAAATCCTATTTACGCAGATTTCTTTATTTCAGATACAGATAAACTAAATTTAGTCCGCAATACTCAAAGTGGAAAATGGGATTTAGACAGCATTCATGCAAATTTAAATCTTAATGGAGAAACCGTTCAAGGCAAACTTTATTTTATTGATTCTGTTATAGATGCTAATAGTGGAACAGTAAAAGCCAAAGCTATATTTGACAACAACAACTCAACACTTTTACCAGGTGCTTTTGCAACAATTACTTCAGAAGGTTTTATACAAAAAAATGGCTTTAAAGTGCCTCAAATAGCTGTTAAACAAAATCAAAATGATGTTTATGTTCTTCTTGTTAAAAATGGAAAAGTAGAAAAATCTTCTGTACATATAAGCTACCAAAACAATGAATATGCCATTATTGACAAAGGATTACAAAATGGCGATAAAATCATTTTAGATAACTTTAAAAAAATTCAAGTTGGTAGCGAAGTTAAAGAAATTGGAGCACAATAATGTTTTCTAAATTTTTTATCGAAAGACCTGTTTTTGCTTCAGTTGTTGCAATTATCATTTCTTTAGCTGGAGCTATAGGTCTTACAAATTTACCTATAGAACAATATCCTTCTTTAACCCCTCCTACAGTTAAAGTAAGTGCAACTTACACAGGAGCTGATGCACAAACCATTGCTTCGACAGTTGCAAGTCCTATCGAAGATGCAATCAATGGCGCAGATAATATGATTTACATGGATTCAACTTCAAGTTCTTCGGGAACTATGAGTTTGACTGTTTATTTTGATATCGGTACAGATCCTGATCAAGCCACCATAGATGTTAATAATAGAATTTCAGCCGCAACTGCAAAAATGCCAGATGCAGTTAAAAAACTTGGAGTAACAGTTAGAAAAACTTCCTCAACAACACTTGCTGCAATTTCTATGTATTCAAGTGATGGCTCAATGAGTGCAGTAGATGTATATAACTATATCACTTTAAATGTTTTAGATGAGTTAAAAAGGATTCCAGGAGTTGGAGATGCAAACGCTATAGGAAATCGTAATTATTCTTTAAGAATTTGGCTCAAGCCTGATTTATTAAATAAATTTGGAATCACAGCTACTGATGTAATTTCTGCGGTTAATGACCAAAATGCCCAATACGCAACTGGTAAAATTGGCGAAGAACCTGTAACCCAAAAATCCCCTTATGTTTATTCAATCACTATGCAAGGAAGACTACAAAATCCTAGTGAATTTGAAAACATTATTTTAAGAACAAATAATGATGGATCATTTTTAAGACTTAAAGATGTAGCTGATGTGGAAATAGGATCACAACAATACAGCTCACAAGGACGATTAAATGGCAATGATGCAGTTCCAATTATGATCAATCTTCAATCAGGGGCAAACGCATTGCATACAGCAGAACTTGTTCAAGCTAAAATGCAAGAACTTTCAAAAAATTTTCCAAAAGGTTTAACATATAAAATTCCTTACGATACAACAAAATTTGTAATAGAATCAATCAAAGAAGTTGTTAAAACTTTTGTTGAAGCTCTAATTTTAGTTATCATTGTTATGTATATGTTCTTAAAGAATTTCCGTGCAACACTTATTCCTATGATAGCTGTACCTGTTTCATTGTTAGGAACTTTTGCTGGACTTTATGTTTTAGGTTTTAGTATTAACTTGCTTACGCTTTTTGCTTTAATTTTAGCCATAGGGATCGTTGTAGATGATGCGATTATAGTTGTAGAAAATATTGATAGGATTTTACATGAAAATGAGCAAATAAGCGTAAAAGATGCTGCTATCCAAGCGATGCAAGAAGTTAGCTCTCCGGTTATTTCAATTGTTCTTGTGCTTTGTGCTGTTTTTGTACCAGTTTCTTTTATATCAGGTTTTGTTGGAGAAATTCAAAGACAATTTGCTCTTACCTTAGCTATATCTGTAACCATATCAGGTTTTGTTGCTCTTACCTTAACACCTTCTTTATGTGCACTCTTTTTGCGACGCAATGAAGGAGAGCCATTTAAATTTGTAAAGAAATTTAATGATTTTTTTGATTGGAGTACCTCTGTATTTAGCGCAGGAGTAGCATATATCCTAAAAAGAACCATTCGTTTTGTTTTAATTTTTTGTATTATGCTTGGAGCAATTTTTTATCTCTATAAAGCAGTACCAAATTCTTTAGTTCCTGAAGAAGATCAAGGTTTGATGATTAGCATTATTAATCTTCCTTCAGCTTCAGCACTCCATAGAACAATTTCAGAGGTTGATCACATAAGCCAAGAAGTTTTAAAAACTAATGGAGTTAAAGATGCAATGGCTATGATAGGATTTGATCTTTTTACAAGTTCACTCAAAGAAAATGCCGCTGCAATGTTTATAGGTTTGCAAGATTGGAAAGATAGAAATGTAAGCGCTGATCAAATTATAGCCGAACTTAATAAAAAATTTGCTTTTGATCGCAATGCTTCAAGTGTATTTATAGGCTTACCTCCTATACCTGGATTAAGTATCACAGGCGGTTTTGAAATGTATGTTCAAAACAAAAGCGGAAAAAGCTATGATGAAATACAAAAAGATGTAAATAAACTTGTTGCTGTGGCCAACCAAAGAAAAGAGCTATCAAGAGTAAGAACAACCCTTGATACAACTTTCCCTCAATACAAGCTTATAATTGATAGAGATAAATTAAAACACTACAATCTTAACATGCAAGATGTTTTTAACACGATGAATGCAACTATAGGCACTTATTATGTTAATGATTTTTCTATGCTAGGTAAAAATTTCCAAGTAAATATCCGTGCAAAAGGTGATTTTAGAAATACACAAGATGCGTTAAAAAATATTTTTGTAAGATCAAATGATGGAAAAATGATACCACTTGATTCTTTCTTAACTTTACAAAGAAGTTCAGGGCCTGATGATGTAAAACGATTCAACCTTTTCCCAGCAGCACAAGTTCAAGGTCAACCCGCACCAGGTTATACTTCAGGCCAAGCTATAGAAGCGATTGCTCAAGTAGCAAAAGAAACTTTAGGAGATGATTATTCGATAGCTTGGAGTGGATCAGCTTATCAAGAAGTTTCTAGTAAAGGAACAGCAAGCTATGCTTTTGCTTTAGGCATGGTATTTGTCTTTTTAATCCTAGCTGCCCAATATGAAAGATGGCTTATACCTTTAGCAGTTGTAACAGCTGTGCCTTTTGCGGTATTTGGATCATTTTTATTGGTATATTTAAGAGGATTTAGCAATGATATATATTTTCAAACAGGACTTTTGCTCTTGATTGGACTTTCAGCTAAAAATGCTATCTTAATCGTAGAATTTGCAATGGAAGAGCGCTTTAAAAAAGGCAAAGGAGTTTTTGAAGCAGCTGTTGCAGCAGCGAAACTTCGTTTTCGTCCTATCATAATGACTTCTTTGGCATTTACTTTTGGGGTATTGCCAATGATTTTCGCAACAGGAGCAGGAAGTGCTTCAAGACACTCTTTAGGAACAGGGCTTATTGGTGGAATGATCGCAGCATCAACTTTAGCGATATTCTTTGTGCCTTTATTTTTCTATCTTTTAGAAAATTTTAATGAATGGCTAGATAAAAAAAGAGGTAAGGTTCATGAATAAAATAATTTCAATTAGCGCTATAGCAAGTTTTACTCTTTTGATTTCAGCTTGCTCTTTAAGTCCAAATTTAAATATTCCCGAAGCAAACTATAGCATTGATAATAAGCTTGGAGCCTTATCTTGGGAAAAAGAAAACAATAGCTCTATCACAAAAAATTGGTGGAAAAACTTTGATGATGAAAATTTAAATAAAGTGGTTGATTTAGCACTTAAAAATAATAATGATTTAAAACTTGCCTTCATACACATGGAACAAGCTGCTGCTCAATTAGGTATAGATTTTAGCAGTTTGTTGCCAAAATTTGATGGGAGCGCAAGCGGAAGTCGTGCAAAAACAGCTATAAATGCTCCAAGCAATCGAACTGGGGAAGTAAGTTACGGTAATGATTTTAAAATGGGACTTAATTTAAGCTATGAAATCGATCTTTGGGGAAAATATCGCGATACATATCGCGCCTCAAAATCAGGCTTTAAAGCAAGTGAGTATGATTATGAAGCTGCAAGACTTTCTGTTATTTCAAATACAGTTCAAACTTATTTTAATCTTGCAAATGCTTATGAAAATGAAAATGCTCTTAAAGAAGCCTATGAATCTGCAAAAGAAATTTATAGGATTAATGATGAAAAATTTCAAGTTGGTGCTGTAGGTGAATATGAACTTGCTCAAGCAAGAGCCAACTTAGAAAGTATGGCTTTGCAATATAATGAAGCAAAATTAAATAAAGAAAATTACCTTAAAGCTTTAAAAATTTTAACTTCAAATAATTTAAATGACATACTTTACAAAAATCAAAGCTATCAAGTTTTTAATCTTAAAGAATTTGACATTCCAACTGGAATTTCAAGCACCATCTTACTTCAACGTCCAGATATTGGCTCTTCTTTAGAAAAATTAACTCAGCAAAATTATCTTGTTGGAGTAGCTCGCACGGCTTTCTTACCTAGCCTTTCTTTAACAGGATTATTGGGATTTGAAAGCGGGGATTTAGATACCTTGGTTAAAGGAGGTTCTAAGACTTGGAACATAGGTGGAAACTTTACTCTGCCTATTTTTCATTGGGGTGAAATTTACCAAAATGTAAATTTAGCCAAGCTTAATAAAGATGAAGCTTTTGTAAATTATCAAAATACTTTGATTACTGCTTTTGGAGAAATTCGCTATGCTTTAGTAGCTAGAAAAACTATACGCTTACAATACGATAATGCACAAGCAAGCGAACAATCTTACAAAAGAATCTATGAAATTGCTAAAGAACGCTATGATATAGGAGAAATGTCTTTGCAAGATTATTTAGAGGCGCGTCAAAATTGGCTTAATGCTGCGGTTGCTTTTAATAACACTAAATATTCTTATGCCAATTCCATAGTAGATGTAATCAAAGCATTTGGTGGAGGATTTGAACAAAATGAAGATACGAGTAAAAATATAAAAGAAGAATCAAAAAATTTAGATATGTCTTTTAGAGAATAGTTCGTTCTATTCTCTAAATAAATTAAAAATCTTTGTCTAAATCTGCATCTGTAATTTCATAAGCCTTGTAAATAGCAGGCAATAATTTTCTTATAGCATAATCAAAATGATAAAATTGCTTATATACCTCTTCTGGATTTAAATTTTTAGCATTCTTAAAATCAAATACTTCAGTATTATTGATTTTGGCAATATTTTCATCAAAATAAGAGTAAAACTCTGCTCTTTGTTTAAACAAAGCATTTAAATTTTGAACAATTTTGGCTTTATCCATTTTATATCCTTTTTAAATAATTTAAAAACTTAATCCCATTTTTTATTTAAGAAATAAAAAATTTACTCCTATTTTAGCTAAAAATTGATAAAGTTATATCTTAAATATTTTAATATATAGGCCACTTATGAATTTATTTCAAAATTTAGCTTTAAAATACTCTCATACTATGATGGAAAAATCCCTCCAAAAAGGTTTCAATGTCGAACTTTTAAAACAACCCGAAGAAAAAATTCCAAAACAAGACAAAAACTATATGCTTTATGCCCATGTACCTTTTTGCCATACTTTTTGTCCTTATTGTAGCTTTCATAAATATTATTATGATGAAAATTTAGCCAAAGTATATTTTCAAAATCTTAGAGAAGAAATTAAAATCATGAAAGATAAAGGTTTTGATTTTACCTCCATGTATGTGGGTGGTGGTACAACACTGATTAATGAAGAGGAATTATTAAAAACCTTGGAACTTTGTAAAAAGTTATTTAATATAAAAGAAATTTCATGCGAAAGCGATCCAAATCATATTGATCCAAATAAGCTTTCTATGTTTAAAGGTATAATTGATCGTTTAAGTTGCGGGATTCAAAGTTTTGATGATGAAACTTTGAAAAAAGTGGCAAGATATAATAAATTTGGTTCATCTAAAGAACTTCAAGAAAAAATTTCAAAAGCTTTAGGAATTTTACCTATTTTTAGTATAGATCTTATTTTCAATCTTCCAGGACAAAACGAAAAACAACTTTTAAATGACTTAGAAATTGCTAAAAATTTAGCCCCGCAACAAATCACAACCTATCCTTTAATGAAATCAAATCTTACCAAAGATAATATCGCTAAAAGTCTAGGAGTGAGCATTAAAGATAATGAATTTACTTATTATCAAATCATACGAGAATTTTTTAAAGACTATACCCAAAACAATGGTTGGAGTTTTTCTTTAGAAAAAAACAAGCTTAATGACGAATATGTCAGTTCTCATCATGAATACCTAGGAGTAGGCAGTGGAGCTTTTAGCTTTTTAGATGGGGAGCTTTTAATCAATGCATTTAATCTAAATGATTATGCTAAATTTATACAAGAAAAACAAAATGCTAATATAGCCAAAGCTTGTTTTGATAAAAAAGAAATTATCAAATATGTCTTTTTAACTGAAATTTTTTCAGGGAAAATAGAAATTGATAAATTTAATAAAACTCTAAATTGCAATCTCGAAAAAGAACTTTTCATAGAACTTTTAGGACTTAAAACAAGTGGTGCCATCATAAAAGATCAAAATGCTTTAATCGCAACTGAATTTGGTCAATATCTTTTTGTGGTTTTAATGAAAGATTTTTACACAGGAATGGATCTTGTGCGCGCAGTATTTAGAGATGATAAGCGTCTTAAAAATAAAGATTATATCGATATCATGAAAGAAAATATTGATCCGCTTAACTCCGCTAGTATGGAATTTAAAGCGGAGACAAACTAAAAGGGACGAACAACCATCATTAAAGCGATGATAATAAACATTATAGTTGGAAATTCATTATAAATTCTAAAATATTTTCCACTTTTAATAGAAGTATCATTTGCTAAAGCTTTTAAACAATAATAATTATGTATATGAAAAATAATCAAAAGTGTAACACAGGTAAGTTTAACATGCATAAAACCCGCACCTACCATTAAAACTTCCTTATGAGCATGCAACATTAAACTTCCTGTGATTAAAGTCACAATCATTGCAGGAGTTTGTATATAAAAATAAAGTTTTCTTTCTTGAATTTTTACAACCTCGACAAAACCTTTATTATCTTTATGTTCAGCATGATACACAAAAAGACGAGGTAAATAAAAAAGACCTGCCATCCAAGAAACAAATGCCAAATAATGCACCCATTTAATCCAAAAATAATAATCATTAATCCATTCTGTCATCTTTTTTCCTTTTTTTAAATATTTCTTGTATTAAAATCAAAGCCACGCTTATATTTATCATAACATCTGCAACATTAAAAATGGCAAAATTAAACCATTTATGCCAAAAAAACATATCCACTACACCTCCATGTATAAAACGATCCAATAAATTTGAAACGCCAGCACCAAGCATCATTCCAAAAGCTATGCTATGAGTTTTTAAAAGTGTTTTTTGCCAAAAAAGATAAATAAAAAGCACGCCAATTAAAGCAAGATGTAAATATTTTAAATTATGTTCTAAAAAACTCAACATTGAAAAAGCTACGCCTGTATTTAGAGCATAAGTTAAATCTAAGTATTCACTCTGCCATCTAAGTCCTGCTAAAGTTAAGGATTTTACCCATTGATCAAGGGCAAAAACCAAAACAAAGGCACCCCAAAAATAAAAAATAAATTTAAAAGTTTTAGCCATTTAAAGCTTTCTTAAAAAATTCTACAACATTTTTCATTTCTTTTTCTAAGAGCTTAATATCTTTAGCTTCTAGTAAAAGTCTTATCAAATTTTCTGTTCCAGAATAGCGAAATAAGGTATTAATATTTTTATTTTCTAAATCTTTTTTTAATTCTTTTAAACCTTTAATTTTATCTAAATCTTTTTTTTCTGCAATTTTAAGATTGGTTAAAAGCTGAGGATAAGGTTTAACTTGACCCAAAATAGAACTTGCAGATTTTTTCTTAAAAAGCATTAAAGCACTAAATTGCAAGGCAGCTATCAAACCATCTCCAGTTTTTGCATAATCGCTAAAAATAATATGCCCACTTTGTTCTCCACCAAAATTTCCACCATTGGATTTTAGTTTTTCAAGCACATATTTATCACCAACATTACAAGTATCAAGTTCTATACCATGTTTATTTAAAAACTCTTTTAAAGCACCATTACTCATTATAGTAGCCACAACACTTGATTGTAATTTGCCTTGTTCTTTAAGATAAAGTGCCAATACGCCCAATAAACTATCCCCATTAGCCACTTCGCCTTTTTCATCTACAACCACCAAACGATCTGCATCACCATCAAAAGCAAAGCCCACATCTGCACGCAAACGCTTTACCTCGGCAGCTAAGTTTGCAGGATGCAAAGCTCCACAATTTTCATTGATATTAAGTCCATTAGGTTTATCACTCATTACTATAACTTCAGCGCCTAATTCCTTAAAAACAGTAGGTGCTACCTTATAAGCTGCCCCATGAGCCACATCTAAAACCACACGCAAAGACTTTAAAGTAAGATCTTTTGGAAAAGAATTTTTAATAGAAACAATATATCTTCCTATAACATCATCAATTCTTTTTGCTTGACCAATTTTTTCCATATCTACCTTAGAGGCTTGTATAAGCTTATCATCAAAATAAATTTCTTCTATTTTTTTCTCTATATCTTCACTGAGTTTATTTCCATGAGCATCAAAAAATTTAATACCGTTATCATAATAAGGATTGTGAGAAGCTGAAATCATAATCCCTGCGTCACAACGCATATCTTCAGTTAAGAATGCAATCGCAGGAGTTGGCATAGGACCAATTTGTATAACATTATATCCTATAGAAGTAAGCCCTGAAACAATAGCATTTTCTATCATATAGCCACTTCTTCTTGTATCTTTTCCTACTAAGATATTATTAGTAATACTTTTATCTTTAAAATAAATACCCGCAGCCATTGCTAAACGCATAGCCAAAAAACTATCTAAAAATTCACCCGCTTTTCCACGAACTCCATCAGTTCCAAAAAGTCTCATTGCAAACCTTTCTAGCAAAATTTAAAGACAATTATAACAAAGCTAAGATAAAGAAATTTAAACAAGCTCTAAAAATAGAGCTTGTTTGGAACCTTATAGTTCAGGTTTAGGGGTTTTTTCAGTAGAAATAGGAAGTTGTGGATAAACAATTGCTGGTTTTGTTCCTGTTAAGGATTTTAAGAAAGTTTCAATACTTTTTGCTTCTTTATCAGAAATTTTAATGCCAAGTTGCACACTACCCATTTCCTTAATAGCATCTTTTAGATTCCAAATAGCGCCATTATGAAAATATGGAGCAGTTTCAGCAACATTTCTTAAAGTTGGAGTTTTTACCATGCCATTTGCATCACCTTTAAAATCGCCTAAATTTGCAAATTTATATTTACCAGCAACTTCAAACGCTTGCATATTGCCACCTAAATTCACACCATTATGACAAGCTACACAACCCTTGTCTATAAAAAGCTTTAAGCCTTTTTGCTCTTCTTTTGTTAAAGCTTTTTCATCGCCTTCTAAAAATTTATCAAAACGAGATGGAGTGATCAAGGTTCTTTCAAAATTTGCAATTGCATCAGCAATATTGTCAAAATTTACACCACTTTTACCATAGATTTTTTTAAACTCACTCACATATTCAGGCAATGATGAAATTTTTTCTACTGCGAGTTTAGCAGGAGTTGCCATTTCAGGATCAGCTTGGATTGGACCTTTAGCTTGATCGGCTAATGTTCCTGCACGACCATCCCAAAATTGAGTATTATTTAAAACCGCATTATAAACTGTTGGTGAATTTAAATGATGGGGATTTGCTGTCCATTTATGACCTATTGCAGTACTAACCCCATCTGTTCCACCAAGTCCTACATTGTGACAGGTATTACAAGAAATGATACCACTTTTTGAAAGGCGTGGTTCAAAATAAAGCTTTTTGCCAAGCTCTGCTTTTTCAAGAGTAAATTCACTAGCCTTTACTCCATTTTGTTTTAAAATTTCATCAACACCTTTTTGATCTTTTGGCAAGGCAACAAGACCTGAATTTTTAGCTTCATCTATAAGACTTGCAGCATTTAAGCTTGAAAAAGCAACTAAGGATGCGATTAGCAATGCTTTTACTTTCATTTATAAACTCCTATTAAAGATAAATTAAAATAAAATAATAATCATTTAGAGCTTAAATAAAGATAAATATTATTAAAAAATATTTACAATTAATTAATACTATTTTTATCTTAAAAATTATTTTTTTGTTTATTTATTTTCATAAGATATAATTTTTGGTTATAAATCTTAAAATTTTAAGATGATTTGAAAAGGATATTATGGAAAATTTAATAATTTACGCTTTTATATATCTTTTAAGTTCAATCCCTTTTGGACTGATTCTAGCTAAATTTTTTGCTAAAACTGATATCAAAAAAGAAGGTTCAAAAAGTATAGGAGCAACCAATGTTTTAAGAGTAGTAAAAGAAAAAAATCCCAAACTAGCAAAAAAACTTGCCATTGCTACAATAATTTTAGATTTTGCAAAAGCAGCTATTCCTTTATTAACCTTGAAATTTCTTCATTATGATCAAGCTTTGCTTTGGAGCGTGGCAGTTTTGGCTATTTTTGGACACTGTTTTTCAATTTACTTGTTATTTGAAGGAGGGAAAGGCATAGCAACAGGAGCAGGTGCTATGATAGTTTTGCTTCCATTGGAGGTGCTTACAGCATTTATTGTATGGGTAGTTATAGGAAAAATTTTTAAAATATCTTCGTTAGCTTCTTTAGCAGCATTACTTGCTTTTGTTGTAAGTTCTTTTATATTTAATTATGACTTGGAAATTCATACACATGCACCCGTTTTCATTATCGCTTTTATTATAGTATATAAACATCTACCTAATATTAAAAGATTGATCTTTAAAGAAGAATGCAAAGTCATATAAAAATAAAATTTCACTTTAAGTGTATCATCGGTATATTAGATTTCGAAAGAAGGAAAAAACAAAAAGTTATTATCAAGCTTAAAGCTAAAGCAAATGAATTTTTAAATTATGCAGAGGTAATTACTAAAATTAAAAAATGGTATAAAAAAGAAGAATTTTACACCCTTGAAGAGTCTTTAGACTTTGTAAGCTTAAATTTAAAAAAAGATTTTCCTAATTTAACCAATCTTAACATAAAAATTTTCAAACCCCATGTAATAAAAAATGCTACAGTTGGGGTTAAATTGAAAAAAAAATATTAATTTTTTTTTAAAGATATCTAAACATTTACTTAAGCTATGATATAATTCTTTAAATTTTTCTTATATAAGGATAGAACAAATGAGAATTTTAGTTATAGAAGATGAGATTAGCCTAAATAAAACAATTATAGACAATCTTAATGAATTTGGTTATCAAACCGATTCTTCTGAAAATTTTAAAGATGGAGAATACTTTATCGGCATTAGACATTATGATTTAGTTTTAGCAAACTGGACTTTACCTGATGGAGATGGAGCAGAACTTGTCAACACCATTAAACATAAATCCCCAAGAACTTCAGTTATGATTATGTCTTCAAAAACAGACAAAGAAACAGAAATCAAAGCTTTGAAATCTGGAGCTGATGATTTTGTTAAAAAACCTTTAGATTTTGATATTCTACTCGCAAGAATTGAAGCAAGACTGAGACTTGGTGGAACCAATGTTATTAAAATTGAAGACTTAGTTATTGATCCAGATGAGGAAAAAATTACTTATAAAGGTCAAGATATAGAACTTAAAGGAAAACCTTTTGAAGTTTTAACGCACTTAGCAAGACATTCAGATCAAATTGTATCCAAAGAACAACTTTTAGATGCCATATGGGAAGAACCTGAGCTAGTAACTCCAAATGTTATAGAAGTAGCTATCAATCAAATTCGTCAAAAAATGGATAAACCATTAAATATATCTACCATAGAAACAGTTCGTCGTAGAGGATACCGTTTCTGCTTCCCTAAAAAATCTTAACAATTTTGCACCTTCGGTGCAAAAAATTTATCTTTATTTCTATTTTTATATTTTATTTAAGTTTGGTTATTGTATAAACTAAAATTATTTTTTAAATTTTTGAAAGGTTATGATGTCTCTTTTAATTACAAAAGACTGCGTATGTTGTGATGCTTGCAGAGAAGAATGTCCTGATGAAGCTATTTATGAAAATAGTCCAATTTATGTAATAGACCCTGATCTTTGTTCAGAGTGCGTTAATGATTTTTCAGAGCCTGCCTGTATTGTTGCTTGCCCATATGAATGTATCATTCCTGATCCTGATAATGTAGAAACTATAGAAGAATTAAAACTCAAACATAGAGATAGAGAATTTTAATGGCAAAAAAAACAGCCGTTGTTGATCTTGGCTCAAACTCCATTAGAATGGTGATTTTTGAAAAAACTTCTAGATATGGTTTTTATACAACTTGCGAATACAAACGCAAAGTAAGACTTGGAGAAAATGCTTATAATAATGGCAAAATTCTCCAAGAAGAAGCCATGCAAAGAGCCGAAGATGCCTTAGCTTTTTTTAAACAATGCGCTTTAAAGCATAAGTGCAAAAAAATATTTATAGTAGGCACATCAGCCTTAAGAGATGCCCCAAATTCAAAAAATTTCATTAAAAGAATCAAAGATAATCTGTCTTTAAATATACGCTGTATAGATGGAAAAAGCGAAAGTTACTTAGGTGGTCTTGCGGCTTTAAATTTATTAAGTCCTTTTAAGGATGGAACCACTTTAGACATAGGTGGTGGTTCTAGTGAATTATGTTTAATAAAAAATAATAGAATTATTTCTTGCATATCTCTTGATATTGGCACTGTTAGGCTAAAAGAATTGTTCTATGATACTGGAAAAATGGATTCTTTAGAAGAATTTGTAAAACCAATTTTAGAACAAATTCCTAAAGAATTTTGTAATCAAAACCTTATTGCAATAGGTGGAAGCTTAAGAGCAATATCTAATTCCATCATGCAAAAGAATTCTTATCCACTGAAAAATTTACATGATTTTCGCTATATGCTAGATGAAGAAAAAGGGCATATTTTAAAAATTTTTAATTCAAACTTAGACTCTTTAATCAATTTTGGCATAAAAAAGGATCGTTTTGATACCATTAAAGAGGGTATATTTATTTTTTTAAAGATTGCGGAAAAAATAAAAGCCAAACAAGTTATCACGAGTGGGGTTGGAATCAGAGAAGGAGTTTATTTGCAAGATTTACTTCGTCCTAAAATCACTTTTCCACCAAATTTTAATCCTAGTTTAAAATGTTTACAAGATAAATTTTTACAATCAAAACAAAAAAATAAAACTCCACATTTTGCTCTGCAAATTTTTACAACCCTTAAAAATCTTCATAAACTTAACGATAACTATAAGCATACTTTACTAAATGCTGCTAAATTATGCCATATTGGAGAATATTTAAATTTCTATTTTGCTAATGAACACTCTGCTCATTTTGTACTAGGTGGATTAAATTATGGATTTTCACATAAAGAAAAAGCTTTAATTGCTAGCATTATTAAGCTTAATGGAAAAAAAGTTAACCCTTATAATCTTGAACCCTATAAACAACTTTTACCCAATATTCATACCATTTCATGGCTTAATTTTATTTTGTGCCTAGCTAAAACTTTAAGCACAAATGCAGATAAGATTGATTTTGCTTTTACAAACAATACTCTTTATATATATCAAGAAAACAAAATTCTTAATTTACCCAAAGATGAGCTCAAAAAAATTGCAAAACCAGCTACCATAGCATTAGCAATCAATCAAAAAATTTAAGATTTTTTACCTTTTTGACGCTGCTCTATAAGATTTTGAATTCTTTTTTTATTCTCTTCAAAAAAAGAATCAAAATTTTTCTCTGTTTTTTCTGTATGTTTTATTGTTTGTTCCTCTGGAATTTCAACACTTTCTAAAAGCACATTGGAATTACCTATTATCATTGTATAACGTTTATTAGCGTGATCAAAAACAACAAGTTGATTATTTTTATCTAAAAATCTTTGGAAAATCATGGTAAAATCTCTAGAAACATTGTTATTTTTATAAACCATAGTCTTTTTAAACCACCAAAGCACTATTAACAAAATAACTAAAATCAGCATTACTAAGATATAATTTGTATAATCATACCCTTCTAAACTTGTACTTTTTGGTTTAGGCATTAATTCTTGAGAATTATTCGCAGTAGTTGTAGGTGATACTACAGATTCGATATTTGCTTTCCCTTGCTCTATAGCTCGTATCCTTACTCCAAATTTACCATTGATAGAGCTAAGTTCTAAATTAATATTTTGTTTGTTTTGTAGCATAATATAGGTATTATTATTTTTAGAACTAATACTAATTTTATCTACAAGTTGAGAGTTAAGTTCTTTTAATTCATCTTTAGAATACGTTAAATCACTAAAAGTTAAAAGAGTTAAATTTTTTTCTTTTTTTTGAGAAATCTTGCCATTATAAGCATTATCAAAAGAAAGCATTAAATCCACTCGGTCATTTCTATCGTAGATATTATAACTAATCAACTCAACACTATATAAAGGTAAAATTAAAAAAAATAATACTAGCAATCTCATTTAAATTTCTTTTTTAAAGTATTGAAGCACAGTCTTAGAATCCAAAATTTCATTAATTCTTATAGCGAGATTTTTTTCATAAACCATAACCTCGCCTTTGCCAAAAATTCTTTTATTGATATAAAGCTCAACGCTTTCTCCAGCAGGCTTTTCAAGATCAATAACCGAGCCTACTTCAAGTTTTAAAAGCTCCGCTACACTCATATTTGTAGTTCCAAGCTCGCTTACAAAATCTACTGTAATATCTAAGATATCTTCATAAGATTGTAAAAGCCCATGATGAATATTAAACTCTATATCATCGCTCATTATTTGCAATATCCTATTCTAAAATAACAATTTTCAAATTTATAAGTTAAAGCTTCATCTAGAACTATTTCAGAAAAATCAACTTTTCCTAAATATTCCGGAATTCCGAGTTTATACTCGTCATCACCCTTAGCATCATTTAACAAATTTTTAGCATAACCTATAATCTGATTAGCACATTCTTTAATTAAATCACACCAGTCATCTTCTTTAAATTTTTCATCATTAATTAAAATTTCTGCAATTTTTTTTAAAAAATCTTTTGGAAAAAATAAATAAAAATTACATTCTCCTTCGCTTTTCCCTATGATAGGAATACTCGCTCCATAAAGTTCACCGCTTATATCTTGAGCTGCTTCAATGTGAAGTCTTAAGATATGATCACAAAAATGAGTGATGGAATATTCAAGAATCTTTAACATAGCTACCACCTTTATAAAAAACTTAATTTAAAATTATAGTAAATATAAAATAAAAATATGTTTTAAAATTTTATTTTTTGAAAATTTCTTCAATATCTTTCATTATTATATCCAAATTTCCTTTTTTAAAACACTTTACTATGCTAGTTCCCACAATCACTCCATCAGCAACTTTTCTCATTCTTTTTACATCTTGATTATTTTGAATACCAAAACCTACAAAAATAGGCAAATTCGTAAAAGATCTGATTTCTTTTACTTTATCTTGCAAGATTGCTTCTTCGACACTTTTTGTACCTGTAATACCTATACTTGCTAATAAATAAATAAAGCCCTTAGCATGTTTTACTAACTTTTTAACCCTTTCTTTAGGGGTTGCAACACTTACAAGAGTGATTAAAGCTATATCATATTTTTCACACTCTTTAACTAAATCACCACTTTCTTCAAAACTTAATTCAGGTACAATCAAAGCACAAATCCCTAAAGATTTTGCTTTTTTCACAAATTTTTCCAAACCATAAGAAAAAATTAAATTATAATAAACCATAAAAACCAAAGCTTTTTTAGTTTTTACCCTAGCTAAAAGCTCAAAAACATTATGAATATCCGCGCCTTCATCAAGAGCTATTTTTGCCGCATCTGCAATAATCTCACCATCGGCAATAGGATCACTATAAGCAACACCAAGTTCTAAAATATCAATAGGGCTTTGATCTAATCTTTTCAAAAAAGCTTCACTTGTTTGAAGATTTGGATAACCTAAAACCGTATAAGCCACATTTGCATTTTCTTTATAAAATTTTCTAAAATCAACCATAAATCACCCCTTTTTTATAATCTCTAATCATTTGCATATCTTTATCTCCCCTGCCTGAAAGATTTACTACTATCACGCTTTTCTTTTTTAAAGTTGGACAAAGTTTTTCTAAAAATGCCAAAGCATGCGAACTTTCAATCGCTGCAATAATACCTTCTTCTTTACAAAGTAATTTTAAAGCCTGCATACATTCTTCATCACTTATAGCATGATATTGCGCTCTTTTGCTTTCAAATAAAAAAGCATGCAAAGGACCAATTCCTGGATAATCAAGCCCTGCAGAAACACTATGTACAGGCAAGATATTGCCTAAATCATCTTGTAAAACCTTGGTTTTCATACCGTGAATAATGCCTGTTTTTCCCTTATTTAAAGTCGCTGCATGATAAGGCGTATCAATGCCAAGCCCCCCTGCTTCAATACCTATAAGTTTAACATTTTCATCTTTGATAAAATCATAAAAAATCCCAGCTGCATTGCTTCCACCCCCAACAGCTGCGATAATATAATCTACTTTTTTATTGAGTTTTTGAAGTTGCATTTTGCATTCTTTTCCTATAATACTTTGAAAATGCATTACCATTTTAGGATAAGGATAAGGACCTACCGCACTTCCAACCACATAAAAAATATTTTTAATATCTCCAACCCAAGCTTGAATAGCCGCAGTAGTAGCTTCTTTTAGAGTTTTAAGCCCACTTTGTACTGCATGAATTTTAGCACCCAAAAGCTCCATTTTATAAACATTTAAAGCCTGTCTTTGCACATCGGTTGCCCCCATATAAATTTCACATTCAAGTCCTAAAAGTGCTGCTGCAGTGGCTGTTGCAAGCCCGTGTTGACCTGCTCCTGTTTCTGCTATGATTTTTTTCTTTCCCATTTTTTTTGCTAAAAGGGCTTGAGCGATGGCATTATTGATTTTATGTGCTCCGGTATGATTTAAATCCTCGCGTTTTAAATAAATTTCATGCTGATATTTTTTGCTTAAATTTCTAGCAAAATAAAGTGGAGTAGGACGCCCTACATAAGTTTTTAAAAGTTCGTTTAATTCTTTTTTAAAGAGTTTATCTTTAGAAAATTTCAAAAAAGCACCTTCTAGCTCATTTAAAGCAAACATTGCACTTTCAGGCAAAAACTGCCCACCAAAATCCCCATAATACGCTTTTTTCATTTTTTCAACTCCTTTAAAATTTGTTTTATTTTGTTGATATCTTTTAAGCCTTTTTCATCTTCAAGTTTTGAATTAAGATCTAAAATTTTAGCTCCCGTTTTTACAGCCTTATGAACATTATCCAAACCTATGCCTCCAGCTAATGCAAAATCTTTAGTATAAGAACTTAATAAAGTCCAATCAAAACTTATTCCATTACCGCCCTTTAAAATTCCCTTAGCATCAAAAAGTACTAAATTAGCAAAAATTTCACTTTTTAAATCTAAACTATTTTCCACACTAATCACCTGCCAAACAAAAACATTTTGCACCTTTAAAATTTCAAATTCTTCTTTGGTAATAGTGCGATAAATTTGTATCCCATCAAGCTTAGCTTCTTTAATACATCTTAAAATTTGTTCCAAATTTTCATCTACAAAAACACCGACAACTTTTTTATCTTTTTCATGAAAAATTGCACTTAAATTTCTTGCTTGTTCTAAACTCACTCTTCTTGGACTTTTAGCAAAAATAAGTCCAAAAAAATCAATATTTAAAAAAGCTAAATCTTTGGCATTTTTTTCATCTTTAATACCACAAATTTTAAGCTTTAGCATAAGCTTGATACTCCTTAAAATATTCTATAACCTTACCTGAATAAATGGCTTCTAAAATCATATCTTTAGCCACTAAAGGCGAACTTGCTTTATTGGCTGTATAAAGTGCAAACATAGCATTTAAAACTACCAAATCAAATTTTGCCCCTTGCATTTTACCGCTTAAAATATCTTTTAAATCCTTAGCGTTGTCATATGCACTAGATCCTATGATTTCACTATGAAAAGCTCTTTTAAAACCAAATTGTTCAGGACAGATAGAATACTCTAAAATTTCTCCTTCACAAAGCTCATAAATTTTACTTTCATCGCAAATACTAAGCTCATCCATACCATCATTTCCTCTTACCACTAAAGCTTTTTTGCGTCCTAAATTTTTTAAAACCTCTATCAAAAGCCTATGCACAGGTGCGTGATAATTTCCCATAAGTTGATATTTTAACTTTAAATTAGGGTGCAATAAAGGACCTAAAACATTAAAAACCGTTCTTACTCCAAGTCTTGATCTAATCTCTTTAAGTTCTCCTACTAAAGGATGGAAAAATGGAGCATGCAAAAAACTAAGCCCTTGATTGTTTAGTTGTTTTAAAGCCGATTCTAAAGTATTTGGAGTAGCTATATTTAAAGCTTCTAACACATCTGTACTTCCGCTAGAACTTGAAATGGCGCGATTTCCGTGTTTG
The DNA here is from genome assembly GCF_004378835.1 of Campylobacter sp. CH246. Taxonomy (NCBI): domain Bacteria; kingdom Pseudomonadati; phylum Campylobacterota; class Epsilonproteobacteria; order Campylobacterales; family Campylobacteraceae; genus Campylobacter; species Campylobacter sp. CH246. The sequence continues at coordinate 80,355 of NZ_RYYA01000004.1, read as the reverse complement.
GCTACTTTTACTCCTAAAGCTGCTAAAATAAAAGCACTAGTCGTAGAAACATTGATACTTTTAAAACCATCTCCACCTGTTCCACAAATATCAATCATCTCACTCTCATCGCTAAAAGTTTGAGAATATCTTAAAATTTGTCTTACAAAAGCACTTAAAGATTTTTCATTTAAGGACTTTTCAGTGATTAAAATCAACAAAGCCGCCACTTGCAAAATTTCATAATCTTTAGACATAACAATCTTACAAATTTGCTCAAAATCATCGCTTTGTAAAAAATGATTTTCACTCATTTTTTGCAAATAAAAACTTAAAGGATTTTCTTGTTTTTGTGGTTTTTTTATATCTTGTTTTAAAAAATTAGAAAAAAGTTGTAAGCCATATTCACTAAAATAGCTTTCAGGGTGAAATTGCACACCATAATAAGGTAAATTTTTATGCCCCAAAGCCATAATCACACCCTTTTCATCAAGGGCTAAAATTTCAAGCTCATCACCAAGCTGTTTAACCTCCAAAGAATGATAACGCATTACACTAAAATTTGAAGGCAAATTAGAAAATAATTCATTTTCCTTGCATTGTTTTATCAAAGAATTTTTTGCATGCATAGGCTCTTGCATTTTAACCACTAAAGAATCAAAAGCTAAAGCTAAAGCTTGATGTCCTAAACAAATGCCCAAAACAGGGATATTAAGCCTTGCTTTAAAAATTTCAAGACAAATCCCACTTTGACTTGGATGCTTTGGACCAGGACTTAAAATAATATGAGTAGGATTTAAATTTTTAATTTCACTCAGAGAAATTTCATCATTTCTTCTTACTAAAATTTCATCATTGCTGAGTTGCTCCAACATGCTTTTAACATTAAAAACAAAAGAATCATAATTATCAATTAAAAGTATCATTAATTTTCCTTTTTTAAATTTTCAAAAGCTACCAAAAGTGCCTTGCGTTTAGCACAAATTTCTGCATATTCTTTTTGACTCTCACTTTGCAAAACAATACCTGCCCCACTTGCCAAATAAGCCTTATCTTGAGTAAAAAAAGCGCAACGGATTAAAATCGCTAAAGTTATATCTTCATTGAAATTTAAAAATCCTACCGCACCACCATAAACTCCACGATCGCAATCTTCAAGCTCACTAACGATCTCTAAAGCTCTTATTTTAGGAGCTCCGCTTAAAGTTCCCGCTGGAAAAACTGCTTCAATCACATCGAAAATACCCGCATCTTCTTTCATATTGGCATACACTTCACTCACTATGTGCATTACAAATTTATTTTTAATAATAGAAAAAAGATTTTCCACTCTTGTTTGAGTGCCAAATTTAGAAGCATCATTTCTTGCTAAATCTACAAGCATCTTATGTTCACTAAGTTCTTTTTCATCACTTAAAAGATCTTTTTCTAAAGCCAAAAGATCGCCGTTATTTTCCAAATTTCTAGTTCCAGCAATAGGGGCTAAATAAATCTCTCTTTTTTTAATTTTTAATAAAAACTCTGGAGAAGAACCCAAAACAACACCATATTTACTTGGAAAATAAAACATATAAGCGCTTGGATTTAAAGTACTTAAACTCTCATAATAGTCAAAAGCATTTACTTGATGCTTGATGCAAAGTTGCTTACTTAAGACCACTTGAAAAATATCTCCACTTAAAAGATATTCTTTGGCTTTTTCGCACATTTTTAAAAAATCATTTTCTTCATCTTCTAAAGAGTTTAAAATTTCAAAAGCATTTTTTTGCTTTGTTTTTATTGGCTCAATATCATCTTTTAAATATTCAAAATATTTTGAAGCACCAAATTTAAAAAACATCTTACTATTTTTCTCATAAATCAAATAAGCTTTAGCATTGGCAAATAAAAATAAAGGAAAATCATAATTTTTCTTAGAAGAAAGTGGAATTTTTTCAAACAAAGATACAAAATTTGCACTAAAAACTCCAAAAAATCCAGCAAAGTCGCAAATTTTATTCTTGCTTAAAGCTTCATAATATTTTGCCTTAAACTCACTAAAGGATAATTCATTAGCATCTAAATAATCACAATCAATCCCTATAATTACCTTGGTCAAATCCTCTGCAAAATAAGAATTTTCAAATTTTTCAAGGATTTGTCTATAATAAAAATTTACATTTTTAACAAACATAATAAACCTTTTTTTAAAAAAATAAATTAAAATAATATTAAAGAAAAAATTTAGATAAAAAGAAGTTTAGAAACGCCAAGAGCGAAGAGTGTGTGTAAGTTTTAAAATCAAAGAATTACTAAAAAAATCATTTTCACTCATCTTTTACCTTTCTTATAAAATATTTCAAAAATTAAGACTTTTATGAAAATTTTTAAAGTCTTAATTAATTTTAATCAATAAATATAAATTTTGCTTTAAATTCAAAATAAATATTATAAAATCTTTATATTTTATAATATTTTGAAACATTTTTACGATGCTTAAAGTTATCAAAAAAATATTCTATTGTTATAAAAAACTAAGATAATACTTAGCTTAATAAGATAAAATTATTCCGTATTTGAAATATTTAGTATTTTTTAGGAAAAGCTATGGAAATCACAGATTTACCTTATCTAATCATAGGAATCATTTCAGGTATTGCTTCTGGACTTTTTGGCATTGGTGGAGGTATGATTATCGTTCCTTCTATGTTCGCACTTGGAGCAAGTGCTCACCATGCTATCGGAATTTCAGTATTACAAATGATTTTTGCAGCAGTTTTTGGCTCTTATATTAATTATAAGAAAAAAAATCTAAATCTTAAAGATGGTATTATGATAGGTTTTGGAGGGCTCATAGGGGCAAGCTTTAGCGGAATGCTTTTAAAAGCTTTAAGTGATGTAGCTCTTACTAGCGTATTTTTGGCGGTAAGTTGTATATTTTTTATCAAATATGCTTTTGGAATTAAAGAAAACATTGTGCAAAATCAAAGAAGCGTTTGGGTAAAGAATGTCATTTTATTTATTGCTGGAGCTTTTACTGGTATTTTTGCTATTTCTTTGGGAATTGGTGGCGGACTTTTAATTGCTCCGATTTTAGCTTATTTTTTAGGCTATGATAGCAAAAAAGTTGTTTCCTTATCCTTGTTTTTTGTTATTTTTGCTTCAGTCTCTGGTATTATATCTTTTTCAAATTCTGGAGTTATAGACTCTGAAGTTATTCATAAAGGAATACTAGTAGGTATAGCTTCTATGGTTGGAGTTTTTATAGGAATTAAAATCATAGAAAAAATGCATATTTCAGCTCATAGAAAAATTTTACTTTGCGTATATGCCTTATCAATACTTGGAACCACCCACTCTTTACTTAATAAGCTAAATCTTATAAATTTTTAATTTGGATTTATCCAAGTTCTTTTAATATTATTATGCTAAAATCTTAAATTTATTTAATGTTTAGGAAAGACTATGAACGATACCATAAAAATCATTGGCGCAAGAGAAAATAACCTAAAAAATATCCACCTTGAAATTCCCAAAAACAAACTCATTGTTTTTACAGGACTGAGTGGAAGTGGAAAATCAACCCTTGCTTTTGGAACTCTTTATGCTGAAGGACAACGCCGTTATATAGAAAGTTTAAGTGCTTACGCCAGACAATTTTTAGATAAGGTAGGCAAACCTGATGTCGATAAAATCGAAGGTTTAACTCCAGCCATTGCCATAGATCAAAAAACTACTTCTAAAAATCCACGCTCTACTGTAGGAACCATCACTGAAATTTATGATTATCTAAGACTTTTATACGCAAGAGTTGGCATTCAACATTGTCATCAATGCGGACAAAAAATTTCATCTATGAGTGTAAGTGATATAGTCAGTGAAATTTTAAAATTTCCAAAAGGTGCAAAAATCATCATCTACGCCCCACTCATACGAGAAAAAAAAGGAACTTATGCAGATTTGCTTGAAAATTTACGCAATAAAGGTTATGTAAGAGCTCAAATTGATGGAGTTTTGGTAAGACTGGATGAAGAAATTGAACTAGCCAAAACCAAAAAACACACCATTAAACTTGTCATAGATAGACTTGAAATTCAAGAAGATTTACTTTCTCGTCTTGCAAGCGATATAGAAAAAGGTTTACAGGAAAGCTTTGGAGAAATAGAAATAGAAGTTTTAAATCATGAGGAAATAAACCTTAATAAACACTATCATTTTAGCGAGCATTCAGCTTGTTTTGATTGTAAAATTTCTTTTGTTCCACTTGAACCTTTAAGCTTTTCTTTTAATTCTCCAAAAGGAGCATGTGAAGCTTGCGATGGACTTGGAATTCGTTATACTTTAGATATGAAAAAAATCATCGATGAAAATTTAAGTCTCGAAAACGGTGCTGTTAAAATCATGTATGGTTTTAATAAAAGTTATTATTATAAATTCCTAATCGCCTTTTGCGAACAAAATGAAATTCCTATCAAAATACCTTTTATGCAATTAAACGAAGAACAAAAACGTCTTGTATTGTATGGTAATGCCAAAACTATAGAATTTCTTTGGAAAAGAAATCGCCTAAAACGCACTTTTGAAGGCGTGGTTAAAATGGCTTATGAAATGCTAAAAGATGAAAAAGATTTAGCCGAATATATGAGTGAAAAAATTTGTAAAGACTGCGGTGGGCATCGTTTAAAACCTGAAAGTTTAGCCGTGAAAGTAGCCAAAAAAAGCTTGGGTGAAATTTTAGATATGAGCATAGAAGATAGTACGGCCTTTTTTGCAGATGAGAAAAATTTTTCTTATTTAAGCGAGCAACAAAAACTTATTTCTAAACCTATCCTAAAAGAAATCAACGAAAGATTGTTTTTCTTGTATGATGTGGGGCTAGGTTATCTTTCTTTAGGGCGCGATGCAAGAACGATTAGTGGGGGTGAAGCACAAAGAATCCGCATAGCTTCACAAATTGGCAGTGGTTTAAGCGGAGTGATGTATGTCTTAGATGAGCCTAGCATAGGACTTCATGAAAGAGATACTGCAAAACTGATTAAAACTTTAAGAAATTTACAACAAAAGGGCAATACCCTAATTGTCGTAGAGCATGATAAAATGACCATAGAAGAAGCAGATTTTATTGTAGATATTGGTCCAAAAGCAGGAAAATTTGGGGGTGAGGTTGTATTTAGTGGAACTTATAAAGAACTTTTAAAAAGCAAAAGCGAAACTGCACTTTATATGAATGGGAAAAAACAAATTTCACAACTTCAAAACAGAGCACAAAAAGAATGGCTTGAACTTAAAAATGTAAATATTAACAATATCCAAGATTTAAGCGTAAAATTTCCTTTACAAAATTTAGTCGCTATAACAGGAGTTTCAGGTTCTGGAAAAAGTTCTTTGATACTTCAAACCCTACTTCCTTTTGCACAAGAGGAATTAAACCGCGCTAAAAAAGTTAAAAAACTTGGTGGGGTGCAAATAGAAGGACTTGAAAAACTTGATAAAGTTATTTATCTTGATCAAAGCCCAATTGGACGCACACCACGTTCAAATCCTGCCACCTATACAGGCGCTATGGATGAAATCAGAAATCTTTTTGCCGCCACTAAAGAAGCTAAAATGCGTGGTTATAAAGCAGGACGCTTTTCTTTTAATGTAAAAGGGGGAAGATGTGAGAAGTGTAGCGGAGATGGAGAAATCAAAATAGAAATGCATTTTTTACCTGATGTTATGGTGGTTTGTGATACTTGCGGGGGCAAACGCTACAATGATGCCACGCTAGAAATCAAATATAAAGGCAAAAATATCAGTGAAATTTTAAATATGAGTGTTTTAGAAGCGAGTGAATTTTTTACAGCCGTTCCTAAAATCAAACAAAAATTAGACACTCTAGTAAAAGTGGGCTTAGATTATCTAACCCTAGGACAAAATGCCACCACCTTAAGTGGAGGTGAAGCACAAAGAATCAAACTTGCCAAAGAACTAAGTCGTAGCGATACAGGAAAAACGCTTTATATACTTGATGAGCCTACAACAGGACTGCATTTTGAAGATGTTAATAAACTCATCTTAGTTTTACAACATTTAGTTGATCTTAAAAATTCGGTTTTTGTGATAGAGCATAATTTAGATGTGATTAAAAATGCCGATTATATCATCGATATGGGGCCTGAAGGCGGAGTTAAAGGCGGCAAGGTTATTAGCACAGGAAGCGTGGAAAAAGTCGCTAAAGAACACAAAAAAACCCGTTCTTACACAGGATATTATCTAGACTTAGAGCTTAAAAATACACAAAAATCATAATTTTATGTTTGATTTTTTATATAGTGATATTAGCTATTTGGGGCTTTTCATGGTGTGTTTTCTTTCAAGCACACTATTACCCTTAGCAAGTGAAGCCTTTGTTTTAGGCTTTATAAAACTTGATTTTAATCCGAATTTGGTACTTATCGTAGCCACTTTGGGTAATACCTTAGGAAGTTTAAGTACTTATGCTTTAGCGTATTTTGGAAAAGAAAAAATTTTAGAAAAATACTTTAGCAAATCCTTGAAAAAATTAGAAAATTTCAATGCTAATTTTGCTAAATTTGGTAGCATCTTTGCTTTTTTTACTTTTTTACCTTTAGTGGGAGATCTTTTTGCCTTGGGACTTGGTTTTGCGAAATATTCTTTTTTAAAAACTATATTTTTTATCTTACTTGGAAAATTAAGTCGTTATACTTTCATAATTTTCATAGCAAACTCCTTTTAAAAGCCTCTCTTTTATAAGTTTTAAAAACCTTGCATTATCTACATTTTTTAAAATTTTAACACAATTTTTAGTGCTTAAATCCACCCCCATACTCATTTTTGGTTCTCTAAAACAACGCCAACTCATACCTCTTGCCAAAGAACTATCGCAAATAACATCAGCATAACACTCATCAAAATCTGCAATACTAGAATCTAATGCGTAAGCTATCGTTAAAGCGTCATGTATCCAAGTTCCCTTTGTACCACGTGTTTTAGAGGCATAATCAATCCAAACACCTAAAGTTTCAACGATAAAATCACATAAAATATTCTTACCTTGCAACTCTTTTAAATCCTCGTGTGTTAATAAAGTCTGCATGGTTGCATTATAAGGTACAAGTGTAATTTTAGCTCTTGAATTTAGCACTATACTAGCCGCCTCAGGATCGAAACCAAAATTTGTATCTTTAGTGTAATAAGGCATATCAAAACTGCCGCCCATAATAAAAAGCTCTTTAAGATTTATATCAAAATCTTTAAAAATTTTCATAGTCATAGCGATATTTGTCAAAGGTCCTATCGCACAAATAGAAATTTCTTTAGGATTTTTACTCACCAACTCACCCATTTTAAAAATCGCATCAGGATTTATATTTTCTAAAATTTCAGGACTTTTTATATTTTCCCAAAGATATTCAAGTTTAAAATTTTTAACACTTTCATCAAGTCTTTGACGCCAAGCTTTACTTGGTTCTTTTAGGGCTTCATTCGCTCCCAAATAAACGGGGATATTTAAATTTAAACGTTTAAATAAATCCTTAGCCACACTATAGGCAACAAGGCTTGGAACATTACCGCAAACTGTGCTTAGCATTTCAAGTTTGATTTCTTTAGATGCCAAAATCAAAGCAAGTGCTAAACCATCATCAGTATTTGCTCCTGCAATAGCATTGCCTATGTCCGTGTCTAAGATAAGTCTCATATCGCATCTTCTATTTTATTTAAATCTCTACCTCTAGTTTCTGGCGCAAAAAATGTAGTCACAAAACCTATACCTGCAGTTAATACAAAATATGTCGCAATAGGCCACCAAGTGCCATAATATGCAAGCAAAGCAGAAGCCACCATAGGCGCTGTTCCTCCTGAAAGAATAGAACCTAGCTCCTTAGCAAAAGCCATTTTTGTATAACGGTTTTTTACCCCAAAAAGCTCCACACCCCAAGCCGCTTGCACACCAAAAATCCCTAAAGATGCTAAAGACATACCTACAATAATAGTTAAAATCACAATAATTTCATTTTTACTATCTAAAAGCATAAAAGCAGGAAAAGCATAAATCATTAAAAGCAAACAAAACATTCTATAAGTAATACATCTACCAAATTTATCACTTAAATAACCCGCCAAAGGAATAACTAAAAACCCTACCAATGAAGCTATCATTACCGCTGTAGTAGCTACTGATTTGTCTAAAAGTAAAATTTTAGTCACATAACCTACAATAAAACCTTGCGCAAGATAAGAAGGTCCGTTTTCGCCTATTCTTAAGCCCACCATAGTCCAAAAAGCACGACTTCTTTGCCAAAAACTTCTTTCATCTTTTTTCATATGCTTTTCGTTATTAAGACGCAATTTCATCATTTCATTTTTTTGCTTTTCAAAAACAGGGGTTTCTTTGACATGAAAACGAATATATACAGCAAAAAGAGCGATTAAAATACTTCCCATAAAAGGAACTCTCCAGCCCCATTCTTTAAAACTTGCTTCATCTATTTGTACCATCAAAAGCCATACAAAAGATGCAAGCAAAGTTCCGCTATTTGATCCTAAAGCAATCACAGAAGAAACAAGCCCTCTTCTCTTGCTAGGAGCATATTCTCCTAGCATAACTGTTCCACCTGAAAGTTCAGCTCCTGCGCCAAAACCCTGCATAAAACGTAATGCAACCAAACAAATAGGCGCCCAAACACCAATCACTGCATAACTTGGGATAAAACCTATCAGAGTAGTTGAAATTCCCATTAAAGCTATTGTAGCCATCATAACATTTTTTCTTCCGTGTTTATCACCCAAATAACCAAAAAACAAAGCCCCAATAGGTCTTGCAATAAAACCTATGCCATAAGTTACAAAACTAAGCAAAAGTGCAATTACTGGAGTTTGCTCAGGAAAAAACACTTCTGAAAAAATTGTTGCAGCTGCTAAACCATAAAGTGCAAAATCTGCATATTCCATAGCAGTTCCCAACCAGCAAGAAAAAACTGCCTTTTTAAAAACTTTTCTACCTTCATGTGTGTTAAAATTCTTATCTGCAATTCCATCAATTTGCTGATTTGTCATTACATTTTCCTTACATTATTCATATAAAATTTTTACTCTACTCGATATTATGACTAAAAATTGAAGTATTTTCGCTTAAATATCTTTAAATTTCGAGACATTTTAAGCAAAATTTTGAAATAATATAACCAAAAAATATATTTTATCAAAAGAAGAAATTATTATGAAAACTTTAACTATTATTGATACTTTTGGATTTTTTTTCAGACTTTACTACGCATTAAAAGGTTTTAAAAATTCACAAGGACAAGCTAGTGGAATGATTAGCGGTTTTGCAAATTTTATTTATAGCTTAAAAAATGAATATAAAAGTGATTATATTGTTTTTGCATTAGATTCCAAAGGAAAAACTTTTCGTAGCGAAATTGATCCAAACTATAAACAAAATCGCACTCCACCGCCACCTGAACTTCTAGAACAAATTCCAATTTGCATAGAAATGATAGAAAAAATGGGTTTCATAAGCGTTTCTCAAGAAGGTTATGAAGCTGATGATATCATTGCTTCTTTTGTAAAAACTTGTGAAAATAGAGATATTTTTGTACGTATTATCACTCAAGATAAAGATCTTTATCAACTCATAAAAGATGGCAAAACGAGCATTTATAGCCCTATTTCTAAAAACGACTACGATGAAGCAGCGTGTTTGGAAAAATACGGAGTAAAACCTAATCAAATCAGAGATTTTTTAGCTCTTTGTGGGGATAATTCTGATAATATTCCAGGCGTTAAAGGTATAGGTGCAAAAGGAGCTAAAACCTTGCTTGATGAGTTTGGTAGCATAGAGGGAATTTATGAAAATTTAACCCTAGTACGTAACGAAAGAAGTCGTAACTTGCTTTTAGAGGGTAAGGAAAATGCATTTTTAAGCAAAAAATTAGCTTCTTTGTATGACAATTTAGAAGTACAAAATCTCATAGAAAAAGCCACTTATCCTGATGAAGAACCTCTTTTAAAAATACTTGAAATTTTAGAACATTACGAACTTAATACTTTGCTTAAAAAACTGCGTCAAAATCCTGATAATAAAGATAAAAATTTAGGTTTTAAAGCCACTTTAGTACAAGATGAAAACAAACTTTTTGAAATTTTAAACACTCTTGATAAAGAAAGTATTATTGCTTTTGATACCGAAACCACAGGACTTGATACTAAAGAAGCAAAAATTGTTGGTTTTAGTTTTTGCATGAATGAAAATGAAGCCTTTTACGTGCCTTTAACTCATAATTATCTTGGAGTAGGTGAGCAAATCTCATTGCAAAGTGCCAAAAAAGCTATAGAAGTAATCTTTAATCATTTTGTTATAGGGCACAATCTCAAATATGATTTTAAAATCATTCAAAACAATTTTGACTTAAATTTACCTCAAAAATACGCAGATACAATGATTTTGGCATGGCTTAAAAATCCTTCTTTAAGAGTAAATATGGATGATTTAGCCTTAAGACTTTTTAATTACGAAACCTTGCATTTTGAAAGCCTTGTTAAAAAAGGAGAAAATTTTGCAAGTGTAGAACTTGAAAAAGCTTGTAAATACGCTGCAGAAGATGCTTATATCACTTTAAGATTTTATCTTTATTTTTTAAAAAATCTTGAAACTCCTTTATTAGAACTTGCTAAAAACTGCGAATTTGATTTCATTAAAATCATTATGATGATGGAAGAAAATGGCATAAAGCTTGATACAAATGCACTTGAAATCCTTATGAAAAAATTTGAAAATGAAATCAAAAATTTAAGTGAAGAAATTTATACTCTTTGCGAGGATAGATTTAATCTAAATTCACCTAAACAAATGGGTGATATACTTTTTGAAAAACTCAAACTCCCAAGCGGAAAAAAAGGAAAAACAGGATATTCTACCGATGAAAAAGTTTTAAATATACTTTTAGATAAACATCCTGTAATTGCTAAAATTTTAGATTATAGAGAACTTGCCAAACTTTATTCCACTTATTGCGAACCTTTGTTAAAACTAGCGTTAAAAGATAAAAATTCACGCATTTATTCAAGTTTTTTACAAACTGGAACCGCTACAGGACGTCTTTCATCTAAGGATCCAAATTTGCAAAACATCCCTGCACACGGACAATATGCAAAAGATTATAAATCTTGCTTTGTAGCTAAAGATGGATTTAGTTTTATCTCTCTTGATTATTCTCAAATCGAACTTAGAATACTTGCACATTTTAGCGAAGATGAAAAACTTTTAAATGCTTTTGCCAATGATGAAGATATACACGCAAGAACAGCAATAATGATTTTTGGTGAAAGCAATTATGAAACCAGAAGTGTTGCAAAAAGTATAAATTTTGGACTTATTTATGGTATGGGCTATAAAACCTTAAGTCAAAATTTAAAAATAGAAGCTAATTTAGCCAAATCTTACATAGAAAAATATTTTGAAAATTTTACTAGTATTAAAAAATATTTTGAAACAGTTAAAAATGAAGCTAAACAAAATGGCTTTATCACTACTTTAAGCGGTCGCAAGCGTTATTTTGATTTTGAAAACGCAAAACCTATGCAAATTGCCATGTATGAAAGAGAAAGCATTAATTCAATCTTGCAAGGCTCAGCAGCAGATGTAATCAAGCTTGCAATGCTAGAAATCAATAAGGAATTAAATGAAGATAAAAAGCTTATTTTACAAATTCATGATGAATTAATTTTTGAAGTAAAAGACGATTTGTGTGAAAATTTTGTAAAAAAAACTAGAGATATTATGGAAAATATAGTAAAATTAAAAGTAAAATTAAAAACAAGTTCAAGTATCGCCAAAAATTGGGGCGATTTAAAATAATCAAGGAGATAAATTAATGGATCTTTCAACCATATTAGGAATGGTGCTTGCAGTTACTAGTATTTCGGTAGGAGATATACTAGAGGGAGGCAATCCTTTGCATGTTGTGCATCTTTCTTCCTTTCTCATAGTTATGCCAACAGCTGCATTTTGCGCAATGACTTCAACACATAAAAAAATTGTCAAAGCAGCCTACAAAGAACTCAAAGTTGTTTTTAAAGGTTCTGGGGTAAATTTACCTGAAAGGATAGCCCAGCTAGTCGAATTTGCTATTATTGCAAGACGAGATGGTCTTTTAGCGTTAGAATCAAGAACCAATGAGATTGAAAATGAATTTTTAAAAAATGCTATGATGATGCTTGTAGATGGTAAAAGCTTTGAAGAAATTCATGAAAGCATGGAAATACAAACTGAACAACTTGAAGAGCATTATAAAGAATGTGCAGAATATTGGATAGTATTTGGAGAAACTTGCCCTACTATGGGGCTTGTTGGAGCGGTTTTTGGACTTATTTTAGCTCTTAAATTACTAGACAATCCTCAAGCAATGGCAGCAGGTATTTCAGGTGCTTTCACAGCTACAGTTACAGGAATTTTTGGCGCTTATGCACTTTTTGCTCCTTGGGGGAAAAAATTAAAAGCTAATGGAATGGATCTTGTAAAAGAGCAAATTGTCATTACTGAAGCTATAAAAGGAATTGCAGAAGGTGCGAACCCTAGAGATTTGGAAGCTAAACTTTTTAACTTCTTAAGTCACGATGATCCAAGAATTTCACAATTTGACAAAGGTTAAAAATGGCTAAAAAACATAAATGCCCAGAATGTCCAGCAGGCGAAAAATGGGCTGTACCTTATGCGGACTTTCTAAGTTTGCTTTTGGCACTTTTTATTGCTCTTTGGGCAATTTCTAAAACAAATCCTGCTAAAGTAGAGGCTTTAAAAACTGAATTTGTTAAAATCTTTGATTACACCTCTACTCAAACAGTCAAAGAAGAGAGTAAAACCCAAGAAAAATATAAAGGCGCAGCAAAAGAAGAAAGCGATGAACTCAAATCGTTAAAACAAATGACTATGACACAGCAAGAAACTATCAAACGTCTTCAAGCAGCTCTAGATCAAAGCGATAATCAGGTTGCTCTTAACCTTCCATCTAAAGTTGAATTTGAAAGAGGTAGTGCTCAAATCGTTTCAGCTGATATACAGGATTATTTAAAACGTATGGCTGAGCTAACAACATATTTGCCACCTCAAGCAAAAATAGAAATTAGAGGCTATACAGACAATAGTGACTCTATTATAAGAAGTTATGAACTCGCCTACCAAAGAGCGGAAAATGTATTAAAATATTTTATAGAAGGTGGAGCAAATTTGAAAAATATTAGCATTAAAAGCTACGGGCTTAATAATCCTATCAATGGAAATCCGCAAGCCCTAGAAAATAATAGAGTAGAAATATATTTTAAAGTCGATACGGCAGATACAAGCACTCAAAAATCAGTTCTTGAACTTATCAATAAAATTGGAACTAAAACACCTTAAAAGTTTTAGTTTCCTTTTTTTACTTGACCAGCTAAACGACTCTTATTATTTGTATTATAAACAAATCCTAGCACCTCAGCTACAGCTTTAAACATTTCCCTAGGAATGAGATCATTAACATCGCAAGCTTTATAAAGCTCCCTTGCTAAAGGAGGATTTTCATAAACTACAACATTATTTTCATAGGCTACTTGTTTTATACGAAGTGCGAGAAAATCCACTCCTTTGGCAACAACTCTAGGAGCTTGTTCTTTACTTGTATCATAACGAATAGCTACGGCATAATGAGTTGGATTTGTAATCACTACATCCGCACCTGCAACATCTTGAACCATGCGGCGACGGGCAGCTTCCATTTGAAGTCTACGAATTCTACCTTTAACCTGAGGATCTCCTTCCATTTGTTTATATTCATCTTTTATTTCTTGTTTGCTCATACGCAAACCTTTAAAATACTGAAAACGCACCAAAAAAACATCTAAAACAGCAATAATTAAAAAAGCAACTATAACAATAGCTGCTAAAACAATAGCCCTATCTCTTAGCCAAGTAAGCTGTGCAACCATAGTATAAAGCTCAACTCTTGGAAGCTCTTGCATAAATTTAAGCAAAACTATAAAAGCTATAGTAAAAACAATACCCACTTTTAAAATAATTTTTATACTTTCAACAATTTTTTTCAATGAAAAAAGATTTTTTAAACCTTTTAGAGGATTGATTTTTCCTAAATTTGGCATAATAGGTTTGGTTGTAAAAATAAAACCAAATTGCATAATATTTCCCAAAACCCCAGCAATCATAATACTTAAAACAATAGGTGCAAGAATAATTAAAACCTCAAAAATGCTTTTAATCATAATGGCTTGAATAATACGCAAATCAAATTCAACACCAATAAAACTTTGATAGTATCTATATAAATTTACAATTCTCTCGCCCATAAAACTCAACATAAATAAAGTTATAGTTACTCCAATTATCAAAGTTACAATAGCTGCCGCATCTTGAGACTTTGGAACATTACCTTCTTTACGCGCATCTTCTATCTTTTTGGACGTGGGTTCTTCTGTTTTTTCTTGATCTTCGCCTGCCATATTTTAGCCTAAATAAAAATTTTAATATGTGTGTAAAATTATAGTAGAAAATTTATGAATTTCAATTAAAGAATAAAAATGAAGAAAAAGCCTCGTAAAGAGGCTTTATACTAAGAAATTAAAGTTTAGCTTCGTTTTTGCCAAGATATTCAGCCACGCCTTTAGGGTTAGCTTTCATACCTTCATCGCCCTTATTCCATCCTGCAGGACAAACTTCACCATGCTCATTTGTAAAAAGCATAGTATCAACCATTCTTAACATTTCATCTATATTTCTACCTAGTGGTAAATCATTAACCACAGCATGGCGAACTGTTCCATCAGCATCAAGCAAGAACGAACCACGAAGGGCAACTGCTTCTGCATAAAGTACATCAAAATTTCTAGCAATCTGCTTAGTTAAGTCAGCAACAAGCGGAAATTTAACCTGACCAATACCACCTTGATTTACTGGAGTATTTTTCCAAGCAAAATGTGAAAATTCATTATCTCCTGAAATTCCAATTACTTCAATGCCACGATTTTTAAATTCTTGATATCTTTTGTCAAAAGCTATAATTTCTGAAGGACAAACAAAAGTAAAATCTTTTGGATAAAAGAATACTACCGCTCCTTTTGGACCTATGTTTTTATAAAGATTAAAATCTTGAACAATTTCATTGTTTCCCAATACTGCTGGAGCAGTAAAATCTAAAGCTTTTTTAGTAACTATCATATTTTCTCCTAAATAATAAATTTTATTGATAACGAAATTATATCGTTTAAATCTTTATTTTTTTTTAAATATCTAAAATAATATTAAAAATTTAAGAAAGTTATAATTATTATCAAATAATGTAAATTTTTGATTATCAAAATTTACATTATTTAAGAATTTTATGCTAAAATCTTTTAAATCTTAATATTAAAAAGGAGAAAAATGGCTGTAAAAATTACAGATATATGTATTGCTTGTGGTTCTTGTATTGATGAGTGTCCAGTGAGTGCTATCGTTGATGATGCTAACAATCCAGAAGGTGAAGATAGATATTATGTTTATGCAAACAAATGCGTTGAATGCGTAGGACATAATGATCAACCAGCTTGTGCCAGTGCTTGCCCAACAGATGGATGTATAGTTTGGAGTGCTGTAGAATCAGGACAACCAAGTCGTGATAATATTGGCGCTGATATGAGAAGTGGGGACACTCCAGTTTTTGCATAATTTTAAAAAATTAAAAAGCTAGAGATTCCTAGCTTTTTCTTTTAATTTAACTTTCTTTAAACAAATTCAAGTATAATTTTAAGCTTTATTAAAATAAGGAGTTATTACAAAGATGGAAAAAACTTTATCTATAATTAAACCTGATGCTGTTAAAAAAGGTGTTATAGGAAAAATTTTAGATCGTTTTGAAAGCAATGGATTAAGAATCGCTGCAATGAAAAAAGTTCAACTTAGTAAAGAACAAGCTGAAAATTTTTATGCTGTTCATAAAGAAAGACCTTTTTTTAAAGACTTGGTTGAATTTATGATTAGCGGTCCTGTTGTTGTTTCTATACTAGAAGGAGAAGGTGCTGTATTGAAAAATAGAGATTTAATGGGAGCAACAAATCCTAAAGAAGCTAAAGCAGGAACAATTAGGGCTGATTTTGCTGAGAGTATTGACGCTAATGCTGTTCATGGAAGCGATAGCTTAGAAAATGCAAAAATAGAAATTGAATTTTTCTTTAAACCAAATGAAATTTGCTAAATGAAAATCCCTTTTTCTAAGATTAATACAAAGGAATATCCTTTTAAACTTAATCTTGAAAATATTATTTTTGAGGGAAATTTAGTAAAAATAAATCCTAAGCTTGTTAAAATAAATGCTATTATGCAAGGTTTTATCTATAGACCTTGTGATAGTTGTGGAACTGAGTTAGAACTTGAAATTAAAGAAAATTTAGAACTTTTTGCAAGTGATGGTATTTTTAAAGATGAAGCAAACGAATTGAGCAATACTATAGAATTTTTCGATGGACATATTGATTTAATAGAAGTTGCTATCAGCGAGCTTGAAGCTTATTTGAGTGATTATTTTTATTGCATAAATTGCAAATAATTAATTAAATTTTATAAAGGAGAAAAAATGGCAGTACCAAAGAGAAGAGTGAGCAAAACTCGTGCAGCTAAACGCAGAACTCACTATAAAGTTAGTCTTCCTATGCCTATAAAAGACAAAGATGGAAGCTACAAAATGCCTCACCGTGCGAATCCAACAACTAAGGAATATTAAAATCAATGATTAACATTGCCATTGATGCAATGGGTGGTGATTTTGGAGAAAAACCCATTATAGAAGGCGTTTTAAAGGCACTAGAAGCAAAACCTTTTAACGCTATCTTAGTGGGAAATTCTAAAATTCTAAAACCTTTAATACCAAAAAAATTAGAACAATATATACAATACGAAGAAGCTAGTGAAATTTTTTCGATGAATGGAAATGCCACAGATGCTTTAAAAAATAAAGAAACAACCATATACAAAGCTATTAATTTATTAAAAGAAAAAAAAGTAGATGCTGTAGTTTCAGCGGGTCATAGTGGAGCAAGTATGTCTTTGGCTACCTTAAGGCTTGGAAGACTTAAAGGTATTTCAAGACCTGCTATTGCCACTTTAATGCCAAATATCGTTAACAGAACTTTACTTTTGGATGTTGGAGCTAATACAGATTGTAAAGCTGAAAATTTATTTCAATTTGCCATAATGGGTGAAGTTTATGCTAGAGAAATCATGCAAATTCAAAAACCACGCCTTGCTTTACTTTCTAATGGTGAAGAAGAATGCAAAGGCAATGAACTTACCAAAGAAAGTCATCAGCTTATGAAAAAAATTCCAAATTTTATAGGTAATGCTGAAGGTAGAGATATTTTCAATGGCGAAATAGATGTTTTAGTCTGTGATGGTTTTGATGGAAATGTTATTTTAAAGGCTTGCGAAGGTGTAGCAACAGCTATTTTTCAACTTCTAAAAAACGAAGTAAAACAATCTTTTATTTCTAAAATAGGTGCTTTACTTATGAAACCATCTTTTAAAAAATTAAAAAAACACACAGATTGGCAAGAATATGGCGGAGCACCCCTTCTTGGAGTTAATGGCTGCGTGATCATAAGTCATGGAAAAAGCGATTCTAGAGCTATTAAAAATGCAATTTTTCAAGCTATAAATTTTAGCCAATCTCATATCAATGAACTTATAGAAAATGAACTTGGAAAATACAATGCTTAAAGCCGGTCTTAAAAGCATAGCTTCTTATATTCCAGAAAAAATTTTAAGCAATGCTGATCTTGAAAAAATGGTAGATACCACCGATGAATGGATCACTAGACGCACAGGTATTAAAGAAAGACGCATTGCCGATGAAAATGAAAATACCAGTGATTTGGGCACAAAAGCTGCATTAAAAGCCATAGAAAGAGCAAATTTAAAACCTGAAGATATTGATGCGATTCTTGTAGCCACTTTAAGTCCTGATTATTTTACTATGCCTTCAACGGCTTGTAAAATTGCTTCAAATTTAGGACTTATAAATATTAGTGCTTTTGATATTTCAGCAGCTTGTTCTGGTTTTATCTATTTGCTTGAACAAGCTAAAGCCTTAGTAGAAAGTGGCTTGAAAAAAAATGTTTTAATCATAGGAGCTGAAAAAACAAGTTCCATTATAGATTATAATGATAGAAGTATTTGCATACTCTTTGGAGATGGTGCAGGTGCTGGAATTGTAAGTTTAGATAATAAAAATCA
This sequence comes from Campylobacter sp. CH246, assembly GCF_004378835.1. NCBI lineage: Bacteria > Pseudomonadati > Campylobacterota > Epsilonproteobacteria > Campylobacterales > Campylobacteraceae > Campylobacter > Campylobacter sp. CH246. Next base: position 62,138 of record NZ_RYYA01000004.1, on the reverse strand, counting down.
TATCCTTGATGTACATACTGCAAGCAATGGTAATTATGGAGATCTTTTAATGACTCAAAGATCACAAAAATCAAGCCTATGTCAAACACTTTCGATGCAAATGAAAGGCAATGAAGTTTTTAAAATAGCAGTAAACACACTTAGCAATGATGTTGTAGAAATTTTAGCCAAAAATAACATTTTAGCACAAGAAATTGATCTTTTCATTCCTCATCAAGCTAATCTACGCATCATTAAAGCCGTCCAAGAAAAACTCAATCTAAGCGATGAAAAATGTGTGATCACTGTACAAAAATACGGCAATACTTCAGCTGCTTCTATACCTATGGCAATGAATGATGCCTATGAAGAAGGTCGGCTTAAAAAAGGAGATCTAATCTTACTAGATGCTTTTGGCGGTGGTTTTACTTGGGGCTCTGCACTTTTAAAATTTGGAGGAGAGAATTTTTAATTCTCTCTTAGCTTTCCAAAAGCTTGAATTTCTACCAAATAACCCTCTGCTAAAGCACTTCCTACACAAGCTCTAACAGGTTTAGGGTAATTTTTAATCCAAGCATCATAAATTTCATTCATTGCATCAAAATCTTGCATATTAGCTAGCCAGATTTGAATTTGAATCAAATCTCCTTTGCTTGCGCCTATTTTTTCAAACAAAGCATCAAGTTCTGCAAGCGCTTCTTTGGTTTGTTTTTTAATATCTCCGCTAGGTTCAAAAGCCACTTGTCCTGCAGTTTTAAAATATTTATCAAAAACAATAATTTGCGACATTCTATCGCACTCATCAAAACGCTTTATCATGCATATTTTCCTTGAAATTCTTTCATAAATTCACACAAAGTTTTTACCTGATCCAAATTAAGTGCATTATAAATACTTGCACGAATTCCTCCTAAAATTCTATGTCCTTTAAGTCCTATCATTCCAGCTTCTTCGGCTTCTTTTACAAAAAGAGGCTCTAAATCTTTATTTTTGGTAATATTAAAACTCACATTCATTAAAGATCTATCCTTTTTATCTGCATGTCCTTTATAAAATCCATTGCTTAAATCAATACATTCATAAAACATAGCAGCTTTTTGAGAATTTTTCTCATGCACTTTATCAAGCCCACCTTGATTTAAAAGCCAATCCATTTCAAGATTAAACATATAAATGGCAAAGGTTGGAGGCGTGTTAAACAAGGAATGATTCTCAGCATGAGTCAAATAATTTAACATACTAGGAATTTGTTTATTTTTAGATCTTTCTAACATATCTTTACGGATAAAAATACAACTTAAACCCGAAATTCCAGCATTTTTTTGTACTCCGCCATAAAAAAGAGCAATATTTGAAAAATCTACTTTTCTAGAAAAAAAATCACTCGATGCATCCACAATCAAAGGAGCTTTAGTTTTAGGATAATTTTGATATTGAGTGCCGTAAATAGTATTATTAGAACAAATATAAGCATAATCAGCATTATCACTAAATTCCACTCTAGGAATATGATTAAAATTACTTTCCTCACTACTTGCTACGGTTTTAACATTGACACCTAAAATTTGTGCTTCTTTAATCGCTTTTTTTGTCCAAACTCCTGTATTTGCATATTCACAAACCCCATTTAAAGCTAAATTCATAGGAATCATAGCAAATTGCAAACTTGCTCCACCTTGTAAAAATAATATTTCATAATCATCATTTAATCCATAAAGTTTTTTAACTTTCTCTTGTGCTCCAAAATGCACTTCTTCAAATACTTTTGTACGGTGAGAAATTTCCATTATAGAATAACCTTTACCTTGATAATCACAGAGTTCTTTTTGAGCTTGCTCTAAAATTTCTAAAGGTAAAGTTGATGGCCCTGCGCTGAAATTAATTTTTCTCATAATTTATCCTTATAAAATTTTTGCTTCTTTTTGAGAAGTTTGAGAACTTAAAATAACGATATCATCACTCTTAAGATCTTCTAAGTTTGCTATTTTACCATTTTTTCTGATACAAATAAACTTTTTGCTTTTATTAAAAAAATTCTCATGTTGCAAATAAGCATTTTGCAATTTATCTAATTTTAATTCATTATAACGCATTTGATTTGCCAGTAGATGATTTAATTGCTTTTCTATATTATGGCTTTGTTTTATTTTTTCATCTATTATTTTTGGCAAAGAATTAAATTTGAAAAATTTGCTTAAATTTAAAAGCAAATTTTCATAATTTTGCATTTTATGATTCCAAAGTTGCATTAATTTTTCTTCCATTAAATCTAAACTTTGTTCTATATCTAACTTAGAATAAAACAAAGTATCTATTGCAGCTGAAGGCGTTGGAGCTCTAAAATCTGCAACAAAATCACTAATAACGTAATCAATCTCATGTCCTATGGCTGAAATAATAGGAGTTTTTGCTTTAAAAATCTCTCTTGCTAAATTTTCATCATTAAAACAAAAAAGATCTTCCCTGCTTCCTCCACCACGTGCTATAATAAGAACATCTAAATCCATATCATCAGCTTTTTTTAAAGCTTGCATAAGAGAAAAAGGAGCATTATTTCCTTGAGTTAAAGCATCAAAAATATAAATTTTTGCCAAAAAATATTCTTTTTGATGAATAAGTTTTAACATATCTTGCAAAGCAGCAGAAGTTTTTGAAGTGATAATGCCTACTTTTTTAGGAAATTTTGGCAAAGATTTTTTAAAGCGTGGATCAAAAAGTCCTTCTTTTTGCAAACGCTCTTTTAAAGCCAAAAACTGTGCTTCCAAATCCCCAAAACCTGCTTTTTTCATACTAGTAGCGATAAATTGATAACGACCGCTTTCAGGATATAAACTCACACTTCCACAAAGCTCTAAAAAATCTCCCACCGCTGGTTTAAATCCGACTTTTAAATTAGCTCCTTTAAACATAGCACAAGAAATACTTGATCTTTCATCTTTTAAATCAAAATACCAATGCCCTGAACCATGCAAAGTGATTTTTGAAATTTCTCCACTTAAAACTATATCATCAAAATGTGTTTCTAATAAAGCCTTTGCTTTAAGATTTAATTCTGTTGGCGTCATAGTTTTTTTGCTATAAACATTGAACTCACACCAAAGCTAAAACTTTTATAATCAAGCATTTCAAAACCAGCATTTTTAAGCTCTAAGATAAATTCTTCCTTGCTTAAAAATCCTTCAATAGAATTTGGCAAATACTCATAAGCACTTTTATTTTTACTGATTATCCCGCCTATACTTGGTAAAATATTTTTAAGATAAAAATCTCTACAAGCTGCTATAAATCCACCCTTTTCTCTTTTTGTAAATTCCAAAACTACCAAAATACCATCTTTTTGAAGTACTCTAGCAAATTCGCTTAAGGCTTTTTGTCTTTCTACAACATTGCGAATGCCATAACTAATACTTAAAATATCTAAACTTTGACTTTCTAAAGGTAAATTTTGCGCCCCTGCTTCTATAAATTCAACATTTGGAAATTTTTCTTTTGCAACATTTAGCATACCACTACTTGGATCAATGCCTTTAATATTTAAAATATTTTTTTCCATTTTTAAAGCACTCTCTTGCCAAATCTCTATCATATCCCCTGTGCCACAAGCAATATCAGCGATTTTTAAATCTTTTTTTAAATACAAACTCATCACTCTTTGGCAAGCTTTTTTACGCCACGCCACATCGGCTCCAAAGCTTAAAATTCTATTCGCCTTATCATAAGTAGGTGCAATTTGATTAAACATTTCTATAATTTTTTCTTGTTTTTGCATTTTTATCCTTTGTAAATTTTCAAATTTTTACTTGATTTTTTAAGCAATTTACAAAATTTATTTTTATTATTGATTATTTTGGAAAAAATATTTTTATCCCTATCTTTGCAATATTTTTCATAAAGTTTGTTTAAATTTTTTATCTCTAAAAAACGATAAAAATATTCTAAAAATATTGCCAATTCAAAAAAACTATTTTCAAAAAGCTCTAAATCAAAATTTTTTAGTATATTTTTTCTAAATAAAATAATTTTTTTTCTAAGTTCTAACGCAACAAGTTGTTTAAAAAACCTATCTTTGCAATCACCTTCATAAAAAGAATTTTCCTTTATGAAAAAATCAAAATCATTAAACAAATCTTGGATTTTTTCATCGCTTAAAAATAGTAATAAATCTTGATTTGAATTTTCACTTGCTAAAATATCTTGAGTTTTTTTCGTTATATCTTTAAACTTTAAAGCCAAAATATTACTCAAATTTTTATCTAAAATAGTATTCATACTTGATAAAACTATATACAAGCTTCTTGAATAAAATAAAAATTCGCATAAACTTTGCTTATCTTTTCTCTCTAAAGATAAAGTCCAATAAAATTTTAATTTTTTAAATAAATAAAATAAAAAAATTCTAAATCCATCATAAGCATTAATATAATTTGGAAAATCCAAGCTAAAATTCTGATTTTTTTCTATAATTTTAAAATATTTCTCTATATCAAAATTTTGATATTCAAAACCATATAAAACGATATGTTTAGAATTTAAATCATGATGTAATTCTTTTTGAATTTTAAAATCTTTAGGAATTTTAAATTCATTGGAACTATCCAAAGTTGGAAAAAATATTTTTAAAATACAAATTTTAGGCTCTTCATACATATCAATATAACTTTTTAAAGAGCAAAATTTAAATTCGAAGCGTTCTTTTTTAATACTCTTTCCTATAATCTTTTTTCGAGCTTTTTCAAATTTTTTTTTAGAAATTTTCTCTTCTTGATTCTGTTCTAAAATTGAATTATTAAATTTTGTAATTTTATAAAATTCATTGCAAAAACTTTGAAATTTAACACTATGATTTGAAGTTATTTGAGTATAAAAAGTTTCAAATTTAGAATTTCGAAAAGGTATATTATCTTTTTTTAAATTCTCTAAAAGAGTGTAATCAGATAGTAAAAAGTTTTTTTGAATTTCATAAACCATTAAAATAACCCTTAAAATATATGGGTTATTTTAACCTTATTTTGCTTAATGACACTTTTTGCAACTATCAACATAAGCACAAACAGACAGATGATTGACGAGATTGCCTATCTTTTTTTCTAAATGCTCTTGATATTCATAAAGCTTAGCATCTTTAAAACTTAAATCCTCTATACCACCACATTTGGTACAAACAACATGAATATGTTCTTCTTCATAGATATCGTAACAAGTTTTTTGATTTAAAACATTGATTTCAACAACTAAACCTTGTTCTTGTAAAGTATTAAGATTTTTATAAACCGTCGCTAAAGATATTGAAGGGTATTCTTTTTTAATTTCTGTATATAATTCATCAATATTAGGATGCTCATGTCTTTTTAAAATTTTTAAAACACATAGTCTTTGCGGAGTAGCTTTTAACTCATGTTTTTTAAGCATTTGTAGTAATTCCATTTTATTTATTCCTTGCTTTTTTAAGTAAAAATAATAATAAAATTTTTATTAAAAGAAGTTTATATTAAATAATATTTTTTATTATTTAATGATAAAATTTTAAAACTTTCATCAACAAACTATTGACATCTTTTTCTAGATTTTTTTCCACCTCACTTGTTTTTCCATGTTCAATAAATTTGTCTTCATATTCAAAGCTAACAACTTTTACATGCAAATCATATTTTTGTAAAAAATTATTAATTAAACTTTCTATACCACCAATTTTAACATTTTCACTAAAAATAAACCAAATTTTACTTTTTTCAGCAAGCTCACACAAAAGCTCTTCATCTAAAGGTTTAGCAAAAATTAAATCGATCAAATTAGCATTATTATTCATTTCTTGCAAGGCTCTTAAGACTTGCCACGCTTTTGCTACACCTTGTCCATAACCTAAAAAAGCAATTTCACTACTATTTTTTACAAGCCATTGTGCCTTGCCAAGTTTTATCTCACAAGAATTAAATTCTTTATCCAAAATAAAACTCCCTCTAGGATAACGAAAAGCAATAGGTCCTTGATGTAAATAAGCATACTCCATTATATTTTGCATCATTTGTTCATCTCTTGGGGCTAAAAGAGTGAAATTTGGCAAAGGAGCTAAAAAACTAAGATCAAAAACACCTTGATGCGTCTCCCCATCTTCGCCTACTATCCCTGCCCTATCCATAGCAAAAACCACATTTAAATTCATAATCGCACAATCATGGATCACTTGATCATAAGCACGCTGTAAAAAGGTGCTATATATTGCAATAAAAGGTTTAAATCCTTCTTTTGCCATAGCGGCCATAGAAGTTACTGCATGCTGTTCTGCAATAGCCACATCCCAAAAACGATTTGGATATTTTTCTATAAGCTTATCAAGACCTGTTCCACTTGGCATAGCCGCCGTAACCCCAACAATATTTTCATATTTTGAGGCTAAATCAAGCAAATTCTTAGAAAAAATTTCAGTAGCAGATTTTTTAGTGTCACTTTTTTTAACACTCTCTCCACTATCTATATCAAAAGCTCCCACCCCGTGCCATTTAGCATGTTTTCCTTCGGCTAAAGCATAGCCTTTACCCTTTATGGTTTGAGTATGTATCACACAAGGCTTTTGCATAGCTTTTGCTTGTTTTAATGCAGAAATAATTTCACCTAAATTATGTCCATCAATAGGCCCTATATATTCAAGCCCTAATTCTTCAAACAAAAGCCCAGGAGTAATAAGTTTAAAACTCTCTTCAAAACGCTTAGCCATATAAGTAGCACTATCAGGTAATATATCCAACATTTTAGCAATACGCTTTTTAAAACTTTGATAAAACTGCGTTGCCATAGCCTGAGAAAGATACTTTGAAATTGCTCCAATTGGTTTTGAAATACTCATTTCATTATCATTTAAAAGTATTACGCAAGGAAATTTAGAATCACCCAATTCATTTAAAGCCTCATAAGCCATACCCGCACTTAAAGCACCATCTCCAATCAAAGCAACAGGAATACGCTTTTCACCTTTTAAAGCAATGGCCTTACAAGCACCTACTGCCAAAGAAATAGAGGTGCTAGAATGCCCTGCTACAAAATAATCTCCCTCGCTAGGTTTTGTATAACCACTTAAACCATTGATTTGTCTTAAAGTATCAAATATTTCTTCTTTTCCGCTTAAAAGCTTGTGTGTATAAGACTGATGCGACACATCAAAAATAAAAGGATCTTTTTTTGCATCAAAAACCAAATGCATTGCTATACTAAGTTCTACAGCACCCAAATTTGAACTTAAATGCCCACCATTTTTACTCACAACTTGTATGATTTTTTCACGCATAGATGCTGCTAAATTTTCTAATTCTTTTAAACTTAGCTTTTCTAACTCTTCTTGAGTATGGGCAAATTTTTTACTCATTATTCACCATTTTTTTAATTTTAGTTAGACGAGAGTTAAGATTGGATTCTATATTGCCTGCGTCACTTATAATAACAACACTTCCTTTGCTAATTGCATCATCAAGACTTATTTTAATATGAGCATTCTGATCAAATTGCTCTTTTAAATACTCATAATCCTCTGCATTAACCTTAAGCTCAATTGCACTAGCACCCTTAAGCTCGCCGATTAAATCTTTGGCCAAAGCATAAGCTATCTTACTTGAATTTAGTTCAAGCTCTTTTAAGATTACTTCTTTAGCGATATCTATAGCAGTATCTGCTAATTCTTTCTCATTTTTTTCTATGAAATTTTCAAGATTTTCGCAAGCATTATCGAGTTTGGCTATACTTTTTAAATACTTATCTTTAAAATCACTCAATTCCTTTTGAAATTCTTCTTTTGCTTTCTCATAACCTTCTTTGGCAAATTTTTCTTTAGCATTTTCAAGTTCTGAATTTAAGCGGTTATTAAATTCATTCTCTTGGCTTTCTATTTGCATTTGAAGTTTAATAATATTGCTTGACATTTCATCTGTTTTTTTAAGCAAATCTTCAACAAAACTTGGTTGAAATGTTGGAATTTGAGTTTCCATAACAGCTTGCGTAGGGGCAATAGCTTGATTTTCTTCAACTGCTTTTTCGTCATTTAAAGATATATTAGCATTTTCTTCATCTGGAGTTTGAGTATGTTTTTTTTCACCTGTATGATTATCAAATTCTGAAATAACTTTAAAACGATATCCTTCAACAACATGCTGATCAGAAGCCCCACCAGAAATTACATTGCTACGATTAACCATCTCTCACCTACTCTATCATTTCATCCGCATCGCCTGTTTGAACAAGACCTTGTTCTGCAAGTTTTTGCACCACTTCAACAACCTTTCTTTGTGCATCTTCAACATCTTTAACACGCACAGCACCCAAAAAACCCATTTCTTCAAGAAAAGCTTCGCTTGCACGCGTAGACATATTGGCTAAGAATTTTTGCTTTAACTCTTCACTTGCACCTTTTAAACCTATCATTAAATCACGCTTATCAGCTACTTTTAAAATTTCTCTTATAGCTTGAGTGCTAAGTTTTTGTATATCATCGAAAGTAAACATAAGCTCTTTAATAGTCTCTGCTAAGCGTTCATCACTTTGTTCAATATAAGTAATGGTTGATTTGCTTGCTTTTTGACCCAAACGATTAAGCACTTCTGCTACCGCTCTTGGGCCGCCCACTTCAACCTTATAAGAGGTAAGACTTTCAAGCTTGCTTTCTAGCACTGCAGAAACTCTTTTAATAATACTTGGAGAAATATCGCCAAGATTTGCCATTCTTATAACCACCTCAGCCCTTAATTCATCACTAAAATACTCTAAAGTTTCTGCCGCATGAATAGAATCCATGTGTGCCAAAATAAGAGCGATGGTTTGTGGGTGCTCTTTGGTAATAAAGTCTGCAAGTTGCTGTGGTTTAATTTGCGCCAAATAAGCAAAATTTTGATTATTCTCCATACTTTTAGTGAGTTTTTCAAGAATTTTATTTGCAATCTCTGGCCCAAAAGTACGAAAAAGTATTTCTTTAGCATATTCCAAACCACCACTTTTAATATATTGATTTGATTGAAGCAGAGTGTAAAATTCTTCTAAAACTGCAGTAGCTACGGATCTATCAACATTTTTAGCCATAGCAATATAACGTGAAATTTCTGTAATTACATCAATTTCCATATGTGAAAACACAGAAGTTGTTGCATCTTCGCCAAGTTGTATAAGAAATATCGCTACCTTCTCAGGCATCGATAAATCATCATAGACCATTTTTTGTTCTTCACTTAGCTTTATCATCACATATCCTTTTCGCCAAATTCACTATCATTTTGAATTAAGTTTTGTAAAAGTGCTGCAATTTCCTCGCCTTTATCACTTACTAAACCACGCAATTTTTCAAGTAAAACCTCATATTGAATAGAATCTTCATTAAAATTATCCCCAAAACCAAGTTGTTCTTCAACTTTTTTCCTTGCTGCATTAAATTTCTCCAAAGCATCTTCAGCATCATCTAAAACAGCATTTGGACCTTGCTGCATTTCTTCTTGCGCTGCGACATCTTCAAGCATTTTTTGAGTAAATGGAGCAATGACTTTTTTGTAAAAAATAAAAAGTAAAATCGCTGCAATAAAATACTTAACTGGTGGAATAAATGGCTCAACAAAACGATTGTAAAAAGTTTTAACTTTACTCTCAACTCTAATCGACTCACGATGAAATGGTAAATTTTGCACTACAACACTATCACCTCTAGTAGCGCTAAAATTAATAGTATTTTTAACTATACTCTCAACACTTGCAAGCTCTTCTTTAGTCAATGGAACATATTCGCTTTTCACATCCCCATTTTCATCAACCACATCTTGATATTTTCCATCTATAGTGACAGCTGCTGAAGTGCGTAAAACTGTTGCAAATTGTTTTTTGGTATTTGTGATAGTTTTAGAAAGTTCATTATTTGTAGTAACTTGATTTTTTTTATAAGTGTCAATTTGACCCTTATTGTCAAGTCCTTCAACAGGACCTATATTAGAAACAGCACCTGGAACACCCTGAATTTCTGGATCTTTTCTACCTGTTCTTTCCTCGTTTAAAGTTTGCTCACTACGCACTATAGGATTTGGATCATAAATTTCACTTTGAGATTCTTGCTTGGAAAAATCAAAATCTATATTTACACTCACTTTTACTTTATCCATGCCACCTGCAAAAGGAGCTAAATTTTCTATAATCTTATCTTCTAAAGCTTTTTCTTGATCACTTTTAAATTTAATTTGCGCACGAACCAAGTCATCTTCATATGCTTCTTGCTCATCTAAAGGCACACCACTTTGATCACTAATCTTAACATTTTCTTTAGTAAGTTTTGGAACTGCCGCTGAAACAATATTTTTTATACCATCAATTTGTTTTCTAGTAAGCTTTAAGCCTTCGCGAACATTAACAACAACTGAAGCTGTAGGCGGAATTTGCCTTTCGGTAAAAACACTATCTTTAGGAAATGCTATGTGTACAACAGCGCTACGAATAGGTTCTAAAGTCTCAATAGTTCTTGCAAGTTCACCTTCTATGGCTCTTTGGTATTTTACCTTTTGCTCTTCATTTGTAGCTCCAAAAGCTTGAGTATCAAAAGCTTCAAAACCCACGCGACTATCTTTTATAAGACCTTCGCTTGCAATAAACATTCTTTGACGATAAACCTGATCTTGTGGAACTAAAATTTTATTTTCACTTTCTAATTTATAGGGAATATTATTTTGTTCAAGTTTAGCTACAATTGCAGCAGAAGAACTTGGGCTTACATTTTCAACTAAAACTGCATATCCATTATTTGCATTACTACCACTTCCACGAAATAAAGCTAAAAAAACCAAAAACCCAACCACAACTATAATAGATGCAGCAATCACTATACGCTGTTTACGAGTTAAATTTTGATAAAGTTGCCCAATTTGATGGAACATATTTTTAAAATCCATTAATTCTCATCCCTTAGTTTAGCGAATTTTACATATTCTTATTTGATTTATCTATCTTAAAATCTTATCAAATTCTGTAAAAAATTTTTCATTTTCATAAGATGTTCCTATAGTAATGCGTATAGCATTTAAACCATAGCTTTTTAAATTTCTTATTATTATACCCTTTTTAAGCAATTTTTCAGACAAATCTGTACTATTTTTTTCATCAAAAAAATAAGTGATGAAATTTGTATAACTATCAATGATTTTAATATCATATTTTTTAGCAAATTCTTTATAAAGCTCCATTTGAGAAAAATTATTCTCTAAAGTTTTTTTAGTAAATTCATCATCATTTATTGCTGCAACTGCTGCTTTTAAAGCAAGATTGCTCACATTAAAAGGAGCACGAAGCTTGTAAAATGCACTAATAATATTAGCATTAGCTATGCCATAACCAATGCGTAAGCCTCCTAATCCATAAAGTTTAGAAAAAGTTCCCAAATAAAGTACATTGTCAAATTCTTTAATCAATTCGCAAGGTTTTAAATGTTTTTTGCTATCTTTAAAACTTGCAAATTCATTATAAGCTGCATCAATCACAACTAAACAATCCTCATTTACACCTTTAATAAACTCGGTCACTTCACTTGCATCCAAACACTCTCCTAAAGGATTGTTTGGCAAGCATAAGAAAATAAGTTTAATTTCATCTTTGTGCGTTTCATAAAGTTTTTTAAACTCATTTAAATCATGAGTAATGCTTTGAGTTTTATAGCACTTTGCACCGCATTGCTTGGCATAAATTTCATACATAGCAAAGGTAACTCCAGCTTGCAAAAAAGCATTTTTAGAATTTAACTTAGAATGTATAGCAAATTCAATCACTTGATCACTACCTGCACCGATAATGATATTTTCATTTTGAACTTTGTATTTTTGAGCCAATATGCTTTTAAGTTCTATCATACTATCATCAGGGTAAAGATGAGCTTTGTTTGCATTTTGTCTTAAACATTCTATAGCTTTTGGTGGTGTGCCAAATGGATTTTCATTACTTGCTAATTTTATCACTTCTTTAACGCCATATTCTTTAGCAATAACTTCTATATCTTTGCCGGGTTCATAATTGCTTAAATGATTTAAAAATTCATTAAATTTCATCTTTTTCTCCTGATAAATAAGATCCAAGCCAAACAATCTCTTGTATATCTTTTAAGGCTTTTTTCACATTTTCATCATCAATATGCCCTTCAAAATCTATATAAAAACTATGTAAAAATTCTTTTGATTTTACAGGGCGAGATTCAAGCTTAGTAAGATTGATATTTTCTTTTTTAAACTGCTCTAATAAAAAGCTAAGCCCCCCAGGTTTATGTGCTGTGTGTGCTAAAATAGAAGTTTTACAATTTGGCATTTTAGGATTTTTAATATCGCTTAAAATTAAAAATCTTGTTTTATTGGCTGCATTATCTTCTATTTTATCAAAAAGTACAGGCACATTATAAAGCTTAGCCGCTATTCTAGAACAAATTGCTGCTGCATATTTATCTTGCGAAGCTAGGTAAGCTGCATTAGCTGTAGATTTTGAAGGAACAAATTCTATAGCACTAAGTTCATGACTTTCTAAAAATTTACGACATTGATTATAACCTTGCGGATGCGAATAAATGCGTTTGATTTCTTTTAAATTTTCATTAATTCCTACAAAAGAATGATGAATATCCATATAAATTTCGCCAAAAATTTTAAGCTCATTATACTTACCTAGACAATCTAAAGTAATGCCCACCGCACCTTCGGTATTATTTTCTATAGGTACAACACCGTATTTTGCTTCTTTGTTGCTTAACTCTTTAAAAACATCTTCGATATTGGCCAAGGCTATATAACGACTCATCGCACCAAAACGACTTCTTGCTGCTTGATGTGTATAAGTTCCTTCAGGCCCTAAATAAGCTATAGTTTGAGGCATTTCTAAATTTCTTGAAACTGCAAAAATTTCTTGATAAATTGCCTCTATGGCATTTTGATCTAAAAGTCCTAAATTTGCATTTTTTAAACGATTGATAATGGCTCTTTCACGCTCAGGACGATAAATACTTCCCCCACTACTTTGCTTAAGCTCACCTATACTTTTAACATAAGTCATTCTTTCATTTAAAAGATCTAAAATTTTATCATCAACCGCATCGATTTTATTTCTAAATTCTTCTAAATTTGGCATTTTAGATCCTTTAAAAACTCAAAAACACTAGGATAAACTCCATCAAGCAAATCCGTATCAAGCCCTTTTGTGTCGCTTATCTTGCCGCTTAAAACTAGCAAGGTTTTCATGCCAAGTTCTTTTGCCTTAAGCAAGTCACCCCTAAAATCATCACTAATGATTTTAATATCTTCAAAATCGATTTTTGAATTTTGTCTTCTTATCAAATTTAAAGCTTCTTTATAAAAAGCAATGCTAGGCTTACCCACAATCTCGTATTCAAAATCAATAGTATTTTTAAGCATAGCCATAATGCTACCTACACCAGGATAAGGCCTACCATCTTTTTTATAAATACTAGTTTCGTGCATAGCTATAAATCTAACTTCTCTTCTAGCCAATTCTATCATAGTGGCAAAATCTTTAAATTTAAAATCATCATAACTAGCCACAAGCACAGCACTAGGATTTACAAAATCGAGCTCAAAACCAAGATTTTCAAGACTTTTTACAAACTCATCTGCACCAAAAGCCGCAACTTTACAAGGTCTTAAAAGGTGTTTTAAAACGCTGAAAGGATCAATATAAGCATTTTCTTTTATAGCCAATCCTTTTTGCTGTAATTTTTCTAAAAAATCAAGTTTTTTTGTATTGTTAGTAATGATAAGATAAGGAAGATTTTTTGCATTTAAAAAATCAATTAATTCTTTAGCACCATAGATTAAAGATTTATCATGATCAGAAATTAAAGTCCCTTGAACATCTAAAAAAAACATTTTAAGCCTTTAAAAATTTCTCTTCTAAAGCGATTTGATCTTCAAAATTTTCTCTTTGACGGATCAATCTTACCTGTCCTTCTTCAAGGGCTAATTCGCAAACTTTATTACGAGTATTGTAATTACTACTCATACTAAAACCATAAGCTCCAGTATTTTTAATAACCATTATATCACCACTTTGAGTGCTAGGCAAAGACCTTGCTTTAGCAAAAAAGTCCCCACTCTCACAAATTCCACCTACAACATCACATAAACTCTCTTCGCCTTGATTATAAGGTAAGATTATTTCATGATAAGCCTCATATAAACTTGGGCGTATAAGATCATTCATCGCTCCATCTACTACAACAAAACGCTTGGTTTTATTTTGTTTTTCATAAAGCACTGAACAAACAAATTCTCCACTTTTAGCAACTAGATACCTTCCAGGCTCCATTCCTATAGTTAAATCAAGCCCATGAAGTTGTGCTAATATACCTTGTGCATAATCATAAAGATCAGATTCACACTCATCTTTTTCATAAGCCACACCCAAACCACCGCCTATATCAAAAAATTTAAGATCGATTTGCAAGGCTTTTAACTCTCTTACAAGTTTTGCAACGATGCCTGCTGCTTCATGAATGGGAGAAATATCTAAAAGTTGCGAACCTATATGAAAATGCACTCCAACGGGCTCTAAAAAAGATGAATTTTTTACATAAAGATACATTTTTCTTGCTATATCAATTTCAACACCAAATTTATTTTCATTTAATCCTGTAGAAATATAAGGATGAGTTTTTGCATCAACATTTGGATTAACACGAATACTGATTCTTGCCTTTAGATTAAGTTCTTTAGCCACACTTTCTAAAAGCATCATTTCAGCTTCGCTTTCAAGGTTAATATATAAAATATCATATTCTAAAGCTTGTCTTAACTCTTCTTTGGTTTTTCCTACTCCACTAAAAATAATCTTATAAGCTTTTGCTCCTGCTTTTAAAGCACGCTTTACCTCGCCTATACTCACACAATCAAATCCACTATCTAAATTTGCAAGCATTTGCAACAAGCTTAAATTTGAATTGGCTTTTACAGCGTAAAAAATTTGAGATTTTCTAGCCTTAAAAGCCTCTTTGAGATTTAAAAAACGCTCTTTTATGAAATCAAAATTGTAAATATAAAAAGGAGTATTAAATTCTTGCTTTAATTGTTTATAATCCATATTTAACCTTTAATTTTTATAATTTTACTACACAAAGCTTAATTTATCGATGCTTATAATACATATAAGCACTTAAACAACCTAAAATTATAATAGGCACTACAATGCCAATTTCACTTGCAATCACACTATTTTCGCTTAATCTAGTAAGCAAAAACAAGACTCCCCAAATCATCAAAGTCACTACAAAAGCTACAAAAGTTACAATAGCAAGATTAAAAAATCTTGCTATTACAGGAAAAAAATAATACATAATAAGCATTAAAAATGGTGCAAAAAAAGGAGTAAAAACAAATTTATAAAGATTGATTTTAAGAGTATCTGTATTGACATTTTGCGCCTTAAAAAGCTCAAAACTTTCAAGTGCATCAGATATTGAATAATCACTATTACTAGCAACCCCTTCTATAATCTTTGGTTTAAAACCCTCAAGTGATTTAAGCTCGGAGAAATCTTGTATCTTTAAACCATCATTAGCAAGTTCATAATTTTTAGGTAATAATGTAATATTACCATCTCGCAAAATCCAGCTTTCACCTTCAAAATGGGCATTTTTAGCACTTACAAAAGAGCTTAAATTTAAATCATTAATATTAAAAATTTTTATATTTTGAGCACTATTTTGTCCATTGTTTATCTTTGAAATGTAAACAAAATTATTGTTAAATTTCAAAAACACTTCTCCACTTTGATTCATAATAGTGCCATTTTTTAAAATATTTCTCTTATAATCATTTGCATAAGCAAAAGAAGTAAAATTCAATCCTATATAAATACAACAAAAAAATAAAGCCCATAAAAAAGGAAATAAAATAACATAATTTCTACTCAGTCCTAACGCATAAAGACTTACAAATTCATTTGCTCTGATCATAGAAATCAAAGAAACTACCAAAGCAAAAATCAAAGAAATAGGTAATACATAAGGCACTGCCGAAAAAGATAAAAACATAACATAAAGCAAATCAAGATTTGCGGCTTTTGGTAAATCTTTAAAATTTAAGAGCAAATCAATACCGCAATAAAAACCAAGTAAAGAAAAAAATATAATAAAAAAATTTTTTAAATAAATCCCTGAAATAAAACGAAAAAATATCCACATCTTAAGCCTTTAGGCTGTATTTGGATGATATAGCAGACAAATCATCATTTTCAATAAGCTCAAGCAAAGCTTTTTTTGTATGCTCTAAAACTTTGCTTAAAGTTATTTCTTCTTCGGATTTAAATTTACCTAAAACATGGGAAACCACATTTTCACCCTTTCCCACTCCTATACGCACTCTTTCATAGTCATTTCCACATAAAGTATCTATGCTTTTAAGCCCATTATGTCCACCACTTGAACCGCCTTTTTTAAAGCGCAAGGCTCCTAAATTTATATCTATATCATCATGGATAACTATCATTCTTTCGCATTTATAAAAATCATTCACTGCTTTTACACTAAGTCCTGAATTATTCATATAAGTACTAGGTTTAAGAAGAAGTAAAGAAGAACCTATTTTAAAAAGCTCTCCTTTAAATTTAGAGTTTGTAAGATTTGTAAAATTGCTTTCTTTTAAAATTAAGTCAATTAGCATAAAACCGACATTATGACGGGTATTTTCATACTCTGCGCCTATATTGCCAAGCCCTACGACTAAAATCATCTAGCTTTTTCTACACCTACAACCGCTACTCTATCAGCATCAATCATAGTTACTCCCGCAGGAACTACAATATCACGAACAAGTAAAGCATCACCCACATCAAGTTTACTTACATCAAGTTCGAAGAAATTTGGCAAATTTTCAGCTGCACATTTTACTTTTAATCTTCTTTTTGATTGGATTAAAACACCTTTATTTTTAAGACCTATAGCTGTTCCTGTGATTTTAACTGGAACCATGTACTTAGAAATCACACCTTTTTGTGCAACTTTTAAATCCACATGTTTAAGTTCTGCAGTCACAGGATCTTTTTGATAATCCACAACCACAACACTTAAAGTTTGAGAGCCTACTTTTACATCAAAAATCAAAGTAGTCTTTTTACGAACTTCTTTAATAAATTCATTCACCTTAAAAGCGGCATTAATGTTTTCTAATCCTTTTCCATAGATGTTTGCGATTAGATAACCATCTCTTTTTAAAGCTTTAGCAGCTTTTCTACCGATACTCTCTCTAACGATACCTTCTAACATCTTTTGTCCTTTCTTAAAAAATGAGCTTTGATTATATCTAATTTTGGCTTATGGAAAAGTAAATTTATAGCTTCTTTTAATTTCTTTAAGATATAATTTGTTTTACAAATATTATGTTAATTTAAGGCTTCATGTGAATGAAAAATTCAATATCAATATAGCTTGGTTTTTAATAATCTTAGGTGGGATTATAGAATGCTTTTGGGTAAGTGGACTTAAGTATTCTACAGAAATTTGGCATTATATTTTAACAGCCATTGGAGTTTGTATTTCCTTTACTTGTTTTTTAAAAGCTTGCAAAAGACTTGAAGTAAGTATTACTTATAGTGTTTTTGTAGGCATTGGCACTGTTGGGGTGGTTTTAAATGAAATGTTTATTTTTAGCGAGGCTGTTTCTATAGTTAAACTTGTACTTATAGCGATTTTACTTTTAAGCATTATAGCCCTTAAATGGGTAAGCAAGGAAGCTTAGTTATGGAATGGTTTTATTTGTTTTTAGCTACTGCTTGTGAAATTTTTGGCGTAGTGATCATGAAAGAACTTGTAAGCACTAAAAATAAGCTTTACCTTTTTGCTTTGATAGTGTGTTTTGGATTTTCTTTTACTTTTTTAAGCTTAAGTATGCAAAATATCGCTATGAGTGTTGCTTATGCTATATGGACAGGAGCTGGAACCGCTGGTGGGGTAATGATAGGAGTGCTTTTTTATAAAGAAAGTAAAAGTTTTTTAAAACTTTTTTTAATCGCTGTGATTATTGCTTGTACAGTAGGTTTAAAATTTCTTTCTTAGGGATTTTTTGTGCAAATTTATGTGAGTGGAATACATACTGATGTAGGAAAAACACATTTTAGTGCAGCTTTTTGTGCGAATTTTAACTATGATTATTTTAAACTCATTCAAGCAGGAACTCCAACAGATAGCGAGTTTATTGCAAAATTTAGTCCAAAAACAAAGATTTTTAAAGAAGGTATTTTTTTGCAAACTCCAGCTTCTCCTCATCTTGGAAAAATCAAAGAAAAGCTTGATTATAAAGCCTTAGATATCATTTTACCAAAAAGCAAAAACCTACTTATTGAGCTTGCGGGTGGACTTTTTTCTCCTATGGATGAAAATTACACTATGATTGATTTTGTGAATATTTTCAAACACCCTACAATTTTGGTAGCAAAATACTATCTTGGAAGTATTAATCATATTTTACTTAGCATTGAAGCTTTAAAGCAAAGAAATATCAATCTTTTAGCCCTTGTAATGATGGGTAAAAAAGATATCTTACAAGATGATTTTATAAAAAATTATGCAAAAATTCCTATAATCAATCTTGATTTTTTTGATGAAAATAGCATTTTAAATAAAGATTTTAAAGAGCAAATGCAAGAAATTTTACAACTTAAAATTCCTTAAAAATCTGCTCTAAACTCTCTACTACATAAATAATTTGTTCTTTTGTGATGATGTAAGGAGGCATAAAATAAATCGTATTTGCTAAAGGTCTTAAAAGCAAACCTTTTTCTAAGGCTTTTTGAAATACAAAAAGTCCTACGCGTTTATACTTGGTGCTTAAAATATCAAAAGCACTGATCATCCCGCAAGTTCTAAAATTACCCAAAAAGTCAAATTTTTCAAGTCTTGAAAATTCTTTTTTGATAAACTCGCTTAAAATTTGATTTTTTACTAAAATATTTTCATCCTCAAAGATATCTAAAACCGCATTTGCTGCCGCGCAAGCTAAGGTATTTCCCGTATAGCTATGAGAATGTAAAAAAGCCTTTTGGCTTTCATAAGTATCATAAAAAGCATTATAAATTTCATCTCTTGTAAGCACTACAGAAAGTGGCATAAATCCACCCGTTATCCCTTTTGAAAGGCAGATAAAATCGGGGCTTTGTTTGCATTGATGTAAGGCAAACAAAGTTCCTGTGCGTCCAAAGCCCACTGCAATTTCATCAAAAATCACTTGCACTCCAAATTTATGGCAAAGCTTTATGGCCTCATCAATAAACCTTGCTTCATACATGTGCATATTTCCCGCACATTGCACCAAGGGTTCAAGTATAAAAGCGCAAATTTCATTCGAGTGTTTTTCTAAAATATCTTTTAAAATTTCAAGCTCTTTAGTATAGTCTTTACCTTGTGGCACAGGAGTACTTAAACACTCTAAAAGCAAGGTTTTGTAAGTATCTTTATAAAGTGCAACATCGCCCACACTTAAAGCCCCTAAGGTTTCGCCATGATAGGAATTGCTTAGGGATAAAAATTTATTTTTTTTCAAACCTTTATTTAAATGATAATGAAAACTCATCTTAAGTGCTACTTCAATGGCACTTGATCCATTATCCGCATAAAAACATTTATTAAAATCACGCCCCACTTTTTCACAAAGTCTCGTAGAAAGCTTGATGATAGGCTCATGTGTAAAACCTGCTAAAATCACATGCTCAAGCTCATCAACTTGTTTTTTGATGGCATTTGCGATTTTTTCATTACAATGACCAAAAAGATTTACCCACCAAGAACTCACACAATCCATATAAGCCTTATCATCAAAATCATAAAGCCACACGCCTTTTGCTTTTTTTATAGGGATTAAAGGTAGGGTTTCGTGATCTTTCATTTGTGTGCAAGGGTGCCAAATGTGTTTTAAATCGAGATTTTTTAAGATTTGATTTTGCATTATAACTTCTTTTTTAAAAATATTTTGGCAAAATAATACTTTAAATTTTTAAATTTACAGGAAAAAAATGAAGCTTGAAAAAATTTTGCAAGATCTAGAGCAAAATCATAATCTAAGAACTCTAACGCCTTTAAAACATGAAAATAAATTTGTTTATAAGCAAGATCAAAAACTTTTAAATTTAGCAGGAAATGATTATCTTTATTTGGCGTCTTCTAAAGAGTTAAAAGCTGAGTTTTTAAACACCCTAAAAGAACAAGATTTGTTTTTTTCAAGTTCGAGTTCAAGAAGTTTGAGTGGAAATTTTGAAATTTATGAAGAATTAGAAAGTTTTTTAAAGACTAAATTTAAAGATAAGGAAATTTTACATTTTAATAGTGGCTATCATTTAAATATCTCTTGTATAGCAGCACTTTCTAGCGTTTCTAAGACGCTTTTTTTAGCCGATAAATTTATTCATGCAAGTATGATTGATGGCTTAAGACTTAGCGGGGCTGATTTTTTTCGTTTTCATCACAAAAATATGAATCATTTAGAGAGTTTGATCCAAAAACATTATGAAAATTATGAAAATATCATCATTTTAAGTGAAGCTTTGTTTAGTATGGATGGAGATTTTAGCGATTTTAAAATTTTGTGTGAGCTTAAAAAGCGTTATGATAAAATCAAGCTTTATATAGATGAAGCACACAGCGTGGGTTGTTTTGATGAGGGGGGTTTGGGGTTTGTTAAAAAATTAGCCTTAGAAAATGAAGTGGATTTTTTGGTTTTTACCTTTGGTAAAGCCATTGCTTCCATGGGTGCTTGTATAATATGTGATGAAAAATATAAGAAATTTTTCATCAACAAGGCTAGAGCTTTTATTTATTCTACAGCCTTGCCACCTATTAATGTAGCTTGGACGCAATTTATTTTTAAAAAAATGCCTTATTTTAAGAAAGAAAGAGAAAAATTAGAACTTTTAAGCACTTTTTTTAAAAGTAAATTGCAAGAAAAAAATCACACTGTTTTAGGTGATGCTTATATCATTTGCTTGCTTTTAGGTGAAAATAAAAAAGCCTTAGAAATTTCACAAAAACTTCAAAAAGCTGGATTTTTTGCTCCTGCGATCAAAGAACCTACCGTGCCAAAGAATACAGCTAGAATTCGTTTTTCTTTGCACGCAGGACTTAATACAGAAGAACTTGAAAGGATAATAGAGCTTTTATGAAATATGAATTTTTATGCAAAAATCCTGATTCAAAAAAACTTATAGTGGTATTTGGAGGGTTTGCTTCACATCCTAGTCATTTTTCGCATTTAAAAAGCGATAAAAATATGATTTTATTTTATGATTATGAAAATTTTGATTTAAATTTTGATTTCAAAGCTTTTGATGAACTTTTTTTAATCGCTTTTTCTATGGGGGTTTGTGTGGCAAATAGAGTTTTAAAAGAGCTTAATTTTAAACAAAAAATAGCCATAAATGGCACAAATTTAGGCATAGATAAATCAAAAGGAATTCATCCTGCAATTTTTAAAAAAACCCTGCAAAATTTTAAATTAGAACATTTTAAAAAGGCTTTATTTAAAGAACGCAAAAGCTTAGCCAAAGATTTTATTTTTAAAGATGAAAAAGCTTTGAAAATAGAGCTTGAAAAACTTTTTGACTTTGCTTTAATAAAACAAGAAGAAAATTTGCTTTGGGATAAGGTTTATTCAAGTAAAGAAGATGAAATTTTTCCGCCAAATGCCTTGAAAAATAGTTTTAAAAATTTGATTTTTTTAGATGAACCGCATTTTGCTTTTTTTCATTTTAAAACTTGGGATGAGCTTTGAATTTTTTAAAAGCAAAAGATTATGAAAAACATGCAAAAGTGCAAGATTTCATGGGTTTAAAACTTTGTGAAATTTTAAAAGATTTAAAAATTTCACATTTTGAAAAAGTGTTTGAATTTGGTTGTGGCAGGGGTGAATTGAGCAAAAAACTTCAAAATTTCATTACTTTTGATGAGTATTTAAAAAACGATATTTTAGATTTTAAAGAAAATTCTAATATTTTAATTTTTGATATGAATGAAATTGCAAAACAGGATTTAAGTAAAGAGAAATTTGATCTTATCGTTTCAAATGCAACTTTGCAATGGCTTGATTTAAAACGCATTATACCAAGTCTTAGAAATATGCTAAATCAAAATGGAATTTTACTTCTTTCTACTTTTGCAAAACAAAATTTAAAAGAAATCAAACAAAGTACGGGTTTTGGTTTAAATTATTTTAGCTTAAATGAATTAGAGCAAATTTTTAAAGTCTATTTTGATGAAGTAAAAATCACTCAAGAACTCATAAAATTAAGCTTTAATAATACTTTAGATGTTTTCAAGCATTTAAAATTAAGCGGGGTAAATTCTTTAGGATTTTATCCTTTAAATAAAAGTTTTTTAAAAGAATTTGAAGAAAAATTTCAAAACAAACTCACTTATCATCCTGTATTTATTTTATGCAAAAATGATATAAAATGAATTTTTTGTGTTATAATCCAAAAATTAAATTTTTACACAAGGAAAACTAAATGAAAAAGTTTATAGTATTTTTTGGAATTTTGTTTTTTGTTTCGTGTTTAAATGCACAAAATTTAAGTATTTTCGTGGCTTCTTCAGCTTCAAAGGCAATGAGTGAAGTTAAAGATGAGTTTTTAAAAACACATCCAAAAGATAAAATAGAATTGGTTTTTGGTGCTTCTGGAAAATATTATGAGCTTTTAAAACAAGGGAGAGAATTTGATCTCTTTTTTTCAGCAGATACTAAATATGCTAAGGCTATTTATGATGATAAAAATGCCTTAATAAAACCAAAAGTTTATGTTTTAGGAGTTTTGGCTTTGTATAGTTTGGATGAAAATTTACTCCAAGGAGGTGTTGAAAATTTAAAAGAAAAGGCAGGTAAAATCACGCATCTAAGCATAGCCAATCCTAAAGTAGCTCCTTATGGAGTAGCGGCTAAAGAAGTGCTTGAAAATTTGGATTTAAATGAGCTTTTTAAAGACAAAATCGTTTTAGGCGAAAATATCTCAGTACCTGTTTTACATGTAGATAGTAAAAATGTAGATATAGCTATAGTGGCTTATTCTTTAGTTTCTCCTATCAATCATCCTAAAGGTAAAACAAGTATTATTAATCCAAAGTATTTTAGCCCTTTAGAGCAAAGTTATGTCATTACAAAATATGCTAAGGATAAAAAATTAGCCTTTGAATTTAGTGAATTTATTAGTTCTTCAAAAGCAAAAGAGATTTTTAAAAAATACGGATTTAGCACACCATGAACCTTATAAAAGGACAAATTTGTGAACTTTTGAATCAAGAGGATATAGTTATTGTTAAAATACTTTCTAAAGAAGTGATTTTTAATGTTTTAATGCTTGAATTAAAATCTTTAGAAAATTTAAAAATTGGTGCGAGTGTAGAACTTCTTTTTAAAGAGCATGAACTTTGTTTTAGCACAAGTAAAACTCTTTTAAGTGTTGAAAATTCTTTTTTAGCTAAAATTACAAAAATTAAAAAAGGCGAACTTTTGTATCAGGTATTTTTTGATTTTAAAGGTAATGAGCTTTCTGGTATCATCACCAAAGAAAAAGCTTTAGAACTTGAACTTTGTGAAAATCAAGAATGGCTTTGTTTTGTAAAAGCAAATGATATTGTATTAAGGAGTCATAGTGCTTGATCCAGCTTTTTTACAAACCCTTTATCTTACTTTTAAACTTGCTTTTATCACGACTTTTATTCTTTTTTTTATTGGTGTTTTTTTAGCTTATTTGTTAAGTTTTGTGCGTTTTCCTTTTAAAACAATTCTTCAAAGCTTTATTTCTCTGCCTTTAATCTTACCTCCTAGTGTTTTGGGATTTTATTTGCTTGTAACTTTTTCGGCTAATAGTTTTTTAGGGCAAGTTTTAAAAGAATATTTTAATCTTTCTTTAGTTTTTAGTTTTGAAGGTCTTGTTTTTGCTTCTTTGATTTTTTCTTTGCCTTTTATGGTAAATCCTTTACAAAGTGCCTTTTCATCGATTAATCCAAATTTGCTCGATGCTTCTTATAGTTTAGGTAAAGGTAAAATTTATACTCTTTTTAGAGTGATTTTACCTAATTCTAAAGCAGGAATTTTTAGTGCTTGTGCGATGAGTTTTGCTCATACTGTGGGTGAATTTGGAGTCGTGATGATGATAGGAGGACATAAACAAGGTGAAACTTTAGTGGCTAGTATAGCTATTTATGATGAACTTGAAATCTTAAACTATAGCTTAGCCCATCAATATGCTTTTATATTGTTTATTTTTTCTTTTTTAGTGCTTTTTAGTCTTTATTTTGTCAATAAAAAAATGAGTTTTCAATGATAAAAATTGATATCAATCATCCTATGAATACCGCTAAAGGAAGGGTGGATTTAAATTTTAAAAAAGATATAGAATCAGGAAAAATTACTGCACTTTTTGGCGAAAGTGGAGCAGGAAAAACTACTCTTTTAAAAATCATAGCAGGGCTTATAAGACCTGAATTTGGGCGTATAGAAGTAGATAATGAACTTTGGTTTGATTCTTCAAAAAATTTTAGCTTAGCTTTACAAAAAAGAAAAATTGGTTTTGTTTTTCAAGATTATGCGCTTTTTCCAAATATGAATGTAAAAGAAAACATCGCCTATGCCGCTAGTTCTAAAGCAAAGGTTAGTGAGCTTTTAGCCTTAATGGGTCTTGAAAATTTGGCTAAAATTTATCCTAAACATTTAAGCGGAGGACAAGCACAAAGAGTAGCTTTAGCAAGAGCTTTAGCAAGGGAGCCAAAAATTTTGCTTTTAGATGAGCCTTTGAGTGCTTTGGATTTTAAAATGCGTGCAAATTTACAAGATGAATTAACCAAGATTTTAGAGTATTTTAAAATAAGTACTTTATTGGTAAGTCATGATCTAGCTGAAATTTATAAGTTAAGTCATAGAATTTTAGAGCTTAAAAACGGAAAAATTATTAAAGATTTTCCTAAAAATGAATTTTTTACTCATTCAAATATCAGCGCAAAATTACGCTTAAGTGGAGTTTTACTAGAAATTAAAAAAAGTGATATTTTAGTGGTTTTAACCTTACTTTTAAATCAAGATATTATTAAAATCACTCTTAGCGAAGAGGAATTTTTAAAAGACCATCAAGATCTAAAAATAGGCGATACTCTCATACTTTCAGCAAAAGCTTTCAATCCTTTAATTCTTAAATACATATAACTTGATTATGATTTTAAATAAAAAGGATAAGTAAAAAATATCAAATGAATTAAATTTAATCCGCAATGAAATAATACACTTATCCATAAACTTTTACTATATTTATATGCTAATCCATATATAATTCCAGCTAAACTCGCAAAAATAATCATTAAAATTCCACTTCTATAATGGATCAATCCAAAAGCTATACTTGCTATCAATAAAGCAAAATTTGGATTCAAAATTTGAGAGAGTCTTTGTTGAAGATAACCTCTAAAATACACTTCTTCAACCAAAGCTACCAATAAAACATTAGAAAATAAAAAATAGGGTAACCACCAAGGTAAGCTAAATTCAAATTTCAAAACATTGAAATACCAAGGTATAGATAATAAAAATAAAGGACTTAAAATTAATAAAATCCATTTTAATAACGAAACTTTTGTGTAATTTTCATTTGTAAATAACATAGGCAATAACAAAAACAATATAAATACACCTATAGGTTTATCAAAATTAAAGTATAAAATAAATGGTGCACTATTTTCACTTGCATAAACCTTATCTAAAACTTTTATATTATTAATTCCTGGTATAAAATGTAAAAATAAACCTATACAAAAAACAAACAATATCAATTCTAAAATAAGTGATTTTTTATATCTATAATATAAAGCCAACCCAAATGCAATAATATTAATTACTATAAAAGTGATATTAATTATCTTAAAATAATAAGCAAAAAATACACTAATTATAAAAAATAAATAAGCTGTTTTAATTTTATTAAAAGACAACAAAACCAAGGCAAGTGCTAAAAAAGCATAAGTTACCATAGACATCTAACATTTCTCTTAAATAAATTTAATATAATCAGTATTTTATATCTATTTTTCTTAAAAGCTATTATATTGCGATATTTTTATCATTAAACAATTTCTTATAAAAGCTTAATTAGTTTAAAGAATAAATATATTTTTCTAGCAATTCTTCTCTTATTTTAATATTTTTAATGTCCTTTATATCAACATTTAAAGCAAAAGATAAAATTTTGTTTTTACTCTCTATAAATCCAACAATCCAAGCCAAATTTATACCATCATTAAAACCTGTTTTAGCATAAATTTTTTGGATTTTATCTTCTTTAAAAAGAATAATTTTTTTAACTTCTTCTTGACTTTTCTTGGAAAAAGGTAAAGAATTTTGTGAAAGTTTAAAAAGCAAATCAGCTTGATTTTTTGCAGAAATTTGTAAAGAATTATCCAACCAAAAGGTATCGATTTTTGAAATTTTTGTATTTCCATAGGAAAGTTTATTTAAGCTTTCTTGCATGGTTTTAAGTCCTATTTTTCTTGCCAATTCTTTAAAAGCAGGCACTTGAGAGCGTTTTATGGCTGAGCTTAAACTAGCATCTTGTTTCCAAGAAGGCAAAAATACTTTTTCACCCTTATAATGATAAAAAATTTCCTTTGTATCTTTAACTACACCATTATCAAGCGCAATTAAAGCATTAAAAATTTTAAAAGTCGAAGCAGGAGAAAAAGGTTCTTTAGCTCTTTTAAAATTATTACTTGCATAATGTTTTCCATCAAAAGTTATAAAAACTCCGCTTGTATTGTAGTCTTTAAAAAAATCTTTTAATTTATCATTTGCCAAAGCAAAAGAGTAAAAAAGACTAAAAAGTAAAAGTATTTTTTTCAATTTATTTCCTTTTTCATGAAGAAATTTTTTAATTCTTATTGGTCTATTATAACAATGTTTTCTTTAAGATGATTTTAAATCCTGCTTTTAAAAAGAAATTTTTAACACTAAAACTAGCAAAAGCGTAAATTTCACTATAAGGATAGCTTTTAAGAGTAAATTCCAATAAAGCTTTAATAAACCTTGATGAGCATAGTTTGCATGAATAAAGCAAAGATCGAGTGTTTTTTTCTTCTAATATTTATACTTATAAAATATATGATTTGGCCTTTTTCTTCATAAACAAAGCCTAGTTGATTTTGAAATTTTTCTTCTCAAGTTTTTTGGTTTATATTAATCCAAGCATGAATTTGTTCTTTTGTGTAATCATTTTTACAAAGAGTGGATACGTTTTGCTTACAAAGCTTGATACAAGAAGCTAAATCTTTTATATCAAGCTTTCTTATCAAGTACTTTCCTTAAAGCCAAAGAAGCTAAAGCAAGTCCAAAAGAAGCTGTTACACCCATAAATGAACCAAGGTCTTTACAATGAGCTTCTTCATCAGAAAACACCACATCAAAATTTCCCTTAAAGCCTGATTTTCTAAGCTCATAACGAAATTTTTTCGCTAAAGCATCGCCGTGAGTTTTAAAAATACTTGTAGTTTTAATGCGTGTTGGATCAAGCTTTCTAGCTCCACCTGTTGAGGAGATAAAAATTTGTTTTTTAAAATCTATAAGATGAGCCAAAGCTACTTTTGCAGGAATATCATCAATGGCATCTATGATAAGATCAAACTCGCTTAAATCAAAATTTTTTAAAAAATTTTCATCGATTTTACTGACTATACCTTTAACCTTATAAATTCTTTCAAATACTTTAGCCTTTTCTTCGCCTATATTTTCGCTATGAATTTGGCGATTTTGATTGGTAATTTCAAATTTATCCGCATCGATTAAAGTAAGGTTTTTAAAACCACTACGATAAAGCGCATCAACGCAAATTCCACCCACTCCACCAAGTCCGCAAACCAAAACTTTTGTTTGTGAAATTTTTTGAAATTTTTCTTCTCCAACTAGCCATTTGATACGTGTAAATCTATCATTCATCATTTGCCTTTAACCATTTTTTAACTTTTTTCATTCTTTCATAAGCTGTAAGATCCAGCATTATAGGTGTTATTGTAGCGTAACCTTTTTTAAGTAAGGCAATATCGCTATTTTTCTCATCTTCAAAGTCTAAATTCGCCGCTGCAAGCCAATAGTATTCCACTCCTCGTGGATTGACATTTGAGTGGGCTTCAAAATTATAAACCCTTTTACCTGCTTTACAAATTTTAATACCTTTGATTTTTGATTTTGCAGGAAAATTGATATTTAAAAATTCTTTTTTTTCCAAAGGAAAACCTTTATCAAAAATATTTTGAATGATTTTTTTGGTAATTTTTAAAGCATTTTTATAGTCTATTTCTTTTTCGCTTTTTTTATAAAATTGAGAAAGAGCGATCGCAGGAATTCCTTGTAAAACCGCCTCCATAGCTCCTGCGCAAGTTCCTGAGTAGGTAATATCTTCACCTACATTTGCTCCTTTGTTAATCCCACTGATTACAAGATCAGGCAAGCGTGTTTTATAAAGTGCGTGAAGTGCAAGATAAACACAATCTGCAGGAGTGCCATCATCAAGTTTGTAAAATCTTTTTCCTACTTTAACAAAACGCAAAGGTTTGGTTAGGGTTATAGAGTGTGAACAAGCTGATTTTTCACTAGCAGGAGCTACTATGGTAATCTTGGCTTTAAATTCTTTTTTTAACATCTTAATGAGTTTTTTAAGTCCTTCGCTTTCATAGCCATCGTCATTAGTGATAAGAATTTCTTTCATTGTCTTCCTTGCAAAAGATAAAATTTGGATTTTAACATATTTTTTTAAAGCTTCATAGTATAAAAATTTTAATTTTAAATTATATAAATTTCGTATTATTTTTAATTATTTTTTTATTTTATATCGATTAATATTATTTAAACTATAAAAATATAAAGCTAGCAAGGAGGGTTTAAATATGTTTGATTTTTTCAAACCTAAGGCAAAAGCTATTAAATTTCCTAAAGAGGAAATTTTACCTAGATATTACAAAATGAGAACTTGGAGTTTAAGTGGGGTTTTTATAGGATATATGGGATATTATCTTGTGCGAAATAATATCACTCTTTCAACTCCATTTATACAAAATCAACTTGATCTCAGCAAATCAGACATCGGAACAATCACAGGCTCAATGCTTATAGCTTACGGGATTAGCAAGGGTGCAATGAGCGTTATAAGCGACAAAGCTGATCCTAAAAAATCATGGCTTTAGGTCTTATTTTATGTGCTCTTGTAAATGTTTTACTTGGTTTTTCAAATTCTTTTTACGCTTATGTAGGTTTTGTTATCGCGCTTGGGGTTTTTCAAGGTATGGGGGTAGGTCCTTCTTTTATCACTCTTGCAAACTGGTATCCTAAAAAAGAGCGGGGAATTTACACGGCCGTTTGGAATATCTCACATAATATAGGAGGCGGGATAGTTGCTCCTATAGTTTCGCTTTCAGGTTTTGCTTTGGCAGCATTATTGGGTGTGAGTATGGCGGATTTTAATGAAACATATTGGCACATGAATCATTTTTATGTTCCTGCTGCTTGTGCAGTTATCATTAGTCTTTATGTGCTTTATGCAGTTAAAGGAAGTCCTAAAAATGAAGGTTTGATTGATATTACTGAAATCAATGAAATGCGAGGGATTAAAACAGAAGAAATCAAAGCTGTAGAAACTCCAAATTTAAGCAGTTTTGAAATTTTTTATCGTTATGTGCTTAAAAACAAAAATGCTTGGTATGTGGCTTGGATGGATACTTTTGTTTATATGGTGCGTTTTGGGCTTATTTCTTGGCTTCCTATTTACTTGCTAGAAACAAAAGGCTTTAATAAAGAACAAATGGGTATTGCCTTTTGGCTTTTTGAATGGGCTGCCATACCTTCTACTTTACTTGCAGGATATATTTCAGATAAAATTTTTAAAGGCTATAGAATGCCTCCTGCTATAGGTGCTATGGTGATTATTTTCTTTATGATTATTGGATATTTTACTTCAAATAATCTTTATATGGTTATTTTCTTTGCAGCTATGGCGGGGTGTTTAGTCTATATACCACAATTTTTAGCAAGTGTGCAAACTATGGAAGTCGTTCCTGCTTTTGCAGTAGGATCTTGCGTAGGACTTCGTGGCTTTATGAGTTATGTAGTCGGTGCTTCACTTGGAACAAAAGCTATAGGCTGGGCTGTGGATTACTATGGTAGCTGGAATGCTGGTCTTATCATGCTCCTTAGTGCTTGTATTCTTTGCATACTTTGTTCTACTTTATGTCATTTTAGCGCTAAAAAGAAGTATCAATAACAATTTTAACTTTTGCTTGCAAAAATACCAAGCAAAAGTTAGATTTTAATAATATTTTTGTTACATTATAACTATTTATTAACATATAATTTCTAAAATCTCACCTTCAATCAATAAAAATTTATCATAAAAGGAAATACTATGAAAAAAATTATTACTTTATTTGGTGCATGTGCCTTAGCTTTTAGTATGGCAAATGCAGATGTAAACCTTTATGGACCAGGTGGCCCACACACGGCCTTAAAAGATATAGCAAACAAATATAGCGAAAAAACAGGCGTTAAAGTAAATGTAAATTTTGGCCCTCAAGCGACTTGGTTTGAAAAGGCTAAAAAAGATGCAGATATTTTATTTGGCGCTTCAGATCAATCGGCTTTAGCTATAGCGAGTGATTTTGGAAAAGATTTTAATGTGAGTAAAATCAAGCCTTTGTATTTTAGAGAAGCCATCATACTTACTCAAAAAGGCAATCCTTTAAAAATCAAAGGTTTAAAAGATTTGGCTAATAAAAAAGTAAGAATCGTTGTACCTGAAGGTGCTGGAAAGAGCAATACTTCTGGAACGGGAGTTTGGGAAGATATGATAGGTAGAACTCAAGATATAAAAACCATACAAAATTTTAGAAACAATATCGTAGCTTTTGTTCCAAATAGTGGAAGTGCAAGAAAGCTTTTCACACAAGATCAAGCCGATGCTTGGATCACTTGGATTGACTGGTCAAAAAGCAATCCTGACATAGGAACTGCCGTAGCTATAGAAAAAGATTTGGTTGTTTATAGAACTTTTAATGTAGTAGCTAAAGAAGGTGCGAGCAAAGAAACACAAGATTTTATTGCTTATTTAAGTTCTAAGGAAGCTAAAGAAATTTTTAAAAAATACGGCTGGAGAGAATAAACCTTCATACACGCTTTTTAGCGTGTATTCTTGCATAACTTCTTTTAATTAAGCCAAAATAAGATAAAATGTTTAAAATATTGATAAGGAAATTTTTTGAAAACCTTTTTAGTTTGTGCTTTAGAGCCTTCAGCAAATTTGCATTTAAAAGAAGTTTTAAAAGCTTATAAAAAAGATTTTGGTGAATTTGAACTTCATGGGATTTATGATGAGAGTTTATGCAAAGAATTTGATTTAAATTCTAAACCACTTTATAGCTCACATGAATTTAGTGCTATGGGTTTTATAGAGGTTTTACCTTTGATTTTTAAGTCAAAAAAAGATATTATTTTAACTTGCAAATATAAAGGTAAAGTATGGATTATAAAAAAGCATTTTATTTAAAATTAGAGGATTGTTATTTAGGTGCGAAAATTAAAAACTCGCAAAATCAAGCTAAAAATGGTTTTACAAATTTACTTGTTATAAAAGAAAAATATTTTCAAAAAATCAAAGACTATTTAGACACACAAAATCTTTATACAGATACTTATAATAAACTTTATAATTTTTTTAGCACCTATTTAAACGAAACAGGAACGCCGTTTTTTTACGATACACCTATGTATAAAAATATCTATGCAAGGGTATATTCAAATTCAAAAGACACAAGTCTTTTTTATAAAACACAAAATTTATACTATGTAAAATCAGATACTATTTATAATCCTTTAAGCTTGCAAAGTGAAGATAAAAAATACACTTTAAATTTTATTACCGATGAGTATGAGCAAAATGCTGATAATAATAAAAGTAAAATCAATTTTTATTTGCAAAATATACAAGATGATAATATAAACATAAAAGTGATAAATTCTAAAAATAATGATGGCGCAAATGTATTTAAACAAAACTCAAGTGAATTTAGCGATGTTTTTTTAAAGACTTTAAAAAATGCACAAATAAACATAAAAGAAGAAGAGCTAAAAAAACTTTTTAAAACTTATAAAAAACAAAATGAAGTAGATTTTTTTATCCATAAAAATGCGAAAGAATTTTTAAAAGAACAATTTGATTTGTGGTTGTTTTCTTATGTGAATGATAACATTACTGATTGGACTAAAGAAAAGATAGATGAGATCAATGATCTAAAACAAATTGCTTTTGCTATCATTGACTTTATAGCTGACTTTGAAAATGAGTTAAAAGCTATATGGTTAAAGCCAAAATTTGCTAAAAATGCTCACTATGTATTTAGCTTAGATACTATTAAATCACACTCAAATAACGCTGATGAAATTTTAAACTCCATATATAAAGATATAAATTTTAATGAGCAAATCGCAGAATGGAAAGAATTAAATTTCATAAATGATGAGTTTGATATAAAGGCTATAAATGATGAAAAATACAAATTCTTACCGCTTGATACAAAGTATTTAAGCGAGGAAAACTATTATAAACTTTTGCAAAGTTTTGAAAATTTAGATGAAATTTTAAATGGAGAGCTTGTAAAAGCAGATAATTTTCAAGCACTTAATTCTCTAATGCCAAAATATCAAGGTAAAATAGATCTAATTTACATAGATCCGCCATTTAATACAGGAAGTGACTTTGACTACAAAGATAAATTTCAAGATAGTACTTGGCTTTCTTTAATGCATAATCGCTTGGAATTAGCAAAAGAATTTTTAAGCGATAAAGGAAGTTTTTATTTGCATTTAGATTACAATGCAAATTATCGTGGTAGAGAACTTTTAAATGAAGTTTTCGGGGAAGAGAATTTTGTAAATGAAATTGTGTGGAATTACAAGGGTACCACAAATACTAATATTAAATTTGCACCAAAGCATGATACTATACTATATTATAAAACAAAGAATCATATTTTTAATTTTGATGATGTAAGAATTCCCTATGAAGATGATGATAAATTTTCCATAGATGAAAATGGAAAATATTATATGATGTGGAAAAAAGATCAGAGATATTATCCGCCACAAAAATTTGTAAATAATACTTGGATATTATTAGGAAAATCTCAGTATGATGTATGGAATGATATTCCATCAATGGCAACGGCTCATGGAAAAGAATTTTTAAATTTTCAAACACAAAAACAAGAAAAATTGCTTCAAAGAATAATAAAAGCAAGCAGTAATGAAAATTCTATAGTTTTTGATTATCATTTAGGAAGTGGCACGACAATAGCTACTGCACATAAGCTAAAACGCAAATGGCTTGGAGTGGAAATGGGAGAGCATTTTTGCAAAGTCATCATCCCAAGAATGAAAAAAGTTTTAAATGGTTTTGTTTGTGGTATAAGCAAAGAAGCAGAATTTAAAGGTGGTGGCGCTTTTAGATACTATGAACTTGAAAGCTATGAAGAAAGTTTAGAAAATTGTGAGTATGAGCTAGATGAAAACTCTCTTATAGATTATAGAAAATCACGCAAACTCATAAAAGCACTTAAAAAAGGCGAGAATATATGCCTTGATATGAAAGCTTATGATAAAGAATTTGATATATTTTTAACGATGTCAAATCTTTTAGGACTTCAAATCAAAAATATTTTTATAGATGATAATGGCATAAAATCTTGCAAATTTGAAAATGGTGATACTGTAAATTTAGAAAATATTGATTTAATCAAATATCCAAAACTAAAAAATCTAATTTGGTGGGAGAAGTAGCAATATGACTAATTTAGATATAGAAAATAGATTTAAATTAGCAGTACATTATAAAAAAACTACCGAATTTGAAAAATTTGTTATTGAAATTTATAGAATGAGATATCCATATATTCAAGATATTAAACCGCAGGGGCAAAAAGGAGATGGTGGCAATGATGGATATGTTCCTGGTGAGTTGGTTTTACAATGCTATGCACCAGAAAATATTAATGCCAAAACTACGATTGCAAAAATCCAAACTAATTTTGAAAGAGCTAAAAATTCTAATTGGAATTTTAAAGAATGGCATTTTGTTGTCAATGATGATTTTAAAGGTATTTTTCCAGAAATATCGCAAACTATTGATAAGTTAAATGTACAAAATCAGCAAATAGAAATAAAACTAATAGATACAAAAATGCTTTTGAATCAAGTTTTGAACATCTCTAAGACTGATAAGCATAAGGTTTATAATCTTTTGTATTATGAGTATGATGTTGTTAATTTTAATAATTTAGATGCATTGTTTAAAGCAGTTGATTTTATAGTACAAAATACTAAGTTACGGAAATTTGATGCTAATGATGCGTATATGAATTTTGCATTGGAAAAATTTAATACAAATGTGCAAGAAAAAATAAAAATCAATATAAAAAATGCTGATTTTATAAAATTATTTGGTACTTGTATAGGAAAATCACATGAAATTATCGAAGAATATAAAAATAAAATCGATAATTTTGAAGAAACTGGAAGAATTATAAAGGAAAAATTTATGTTTTTTAGAGAGAAATATGATGCAGAAGAATCTTTGAAAAAAACTATCGAATATTTTTGCAATAATAATTGTAAAATTGATCAAAATTCTAGGTTGGCTTTATGGATTGTAATTGCTTATTTCTTTGATATTTGTGACATAGGAGATAAATATGAATGTAATGGGAAATAAATTAACTAAAATAGAAGATTCTTTATTTGTAATTGGGGGATATATTTTAGAAATTCTTTTGCAAGAAAAAAAAGCTATAGATGATTTATATAGTGAGTTTAGTCGTATTTATCCTAAAAAAATTAGTTTTGAAACCTTTATGTATGCAATAGATTTTTTATATATGATTAAAAAATTAAGAATAATCAAAGAAGATATTTTGGAGATTATTATATGAAACTTTTAAGACTTAGTAGCAATTGTAGTACATTTCAACCTATTGACTTTAAAGATGGTTTGAATATTATAGTTGGAGAGAAAACAAAAAATAATAAAGAAACAAGCAATGGTGTCGGGAAAAGTCTTTCATTGCGATGTATAGATTTTTTATTTGGTAAAGATAAAAATGTTGACGAAATAAAAAATATTTTACAACAAAAAGATATAGTTTTAAATTTATCGTTTTCGCAAAATGAAAAAATACATTTTGTAGAAAGAAGTTATGATAAGATTTTTTTTGATGAAAAAGAAATTAGCCTGAAAGAGTATACAGAAATACTTTATAAATTAAATTTGCAAAATATAATACCAAGTAGTGATTCTATTTTGAGTTTTAGGAATATATTTTCAAGGTTTTTCAGAATACAATCTTTTAAAAACCCTATAGAACAAATAGAAAAAGAAAAAGTTTTTCAAAATAATTATGTAAATGCTTTTTTATTAAAGTTAAATTTGGATTATTTAAATCAGAAATCCAAATTGAAGATAAAGCAAGAGGAAAATAATAAGATTATTCAGCAATTAAATGAATATGAACAAGAGAATAATAAAGAAAATGAATTGGAGTTACAAGAGAGACTTAAAGAGTTAACTAGTAACTTGTCAAATTTTAAGATTGCAGAAAATTATTATGATCTAGAGAAAAAACTCAATGACATTACTTATACCATTGAACAAATGCGAAACGAAAAACTATTTAAAG
The DNA here is from genome assembly GCF_004378835.1 of Campylobacter sp. CH246. NCBI lineage: Bacteria > Pseudomonadati > Campylobacterota > Epsilonproteobacteria > Campylobacterales > Campylobacteraceae > Campylobacter > Campylobacter sp. CH246. The sequence goes on along the minus strand of NZ_RYYA01000004.1, from coordinate 26,443 downwards.
AAAGGCAATTAAAAAATAAACAAAAAATTATTGATTTAAATAAGCAGTTTGATATTGATATTGATAGAATTAGTAATGTTTATAGAGAGGTTCAGTTTTTCTTTGAAAAATCAACCATAGAGCATATTGAAGCTGTTAAAAAATTTCACGATGAGCTTTTTTATAATAGGAGAGCAAAAGCTGAACGAGATAAAAAGGCTTTGCAAATTGAAATTAGTATTTTAGCGGAAGATATTAAAAAAATGGACGATGAAAGATCTATTCTTTATAAAGAATTGGAAAACAAAGGTGCTTTAAATGAATATCAATCTTTATTAAAAGAAAAGGAAAAAATTATAGAGCAACTAGAAAAAACTCAAAGAATTAAAAAGTTGGTAGTTGATTTAAAACAAAAGCAAGCGGACATCAAGTTGGAAATAGATATTTTTAAGAGAGAGCTTTTAAATTTTGAAAATGAAATTGATATTCAGATAAATAAACTAGGACTTTTATTTAGAGAAATTTCATCTAATTTTTATACAAATAATAAAGGATATTTAGATATTAAAATTAATAATAGTTTTAAAACAGAGCGTTTGTATGATATTAATGCAAGGATAGATGCAGATAAAAGCAATGGTGTTAACAATATGAAAGTATTTATTTATGATATGTTAATTTATAAGTTGAATCCAAAATTGATTGGATTTGTAGGACATGATAATCTTTTGTTTGATTCTATAGATGAAAGACAGATTGCCATAGCCTTAAAATATGTAAACGATAATTTAGATCAATATATTTGTTCCATACATGATACAAAATTTAACGAAGCAAATAAATATGCAATTGAAAATAATTTTAATTTGGAAGAGCATGTTTGTGTTAAGCTTAGTGAAAAACACAAGCTCTTTGGATTTGATTTTGGTAAACATGGTGAATGAAAGTGCAAAATAACATCATCCTTTGTACCACTTGCAAGATGTGTGATTGTAAGAAATTTCAGCGTGTAAAGAATTTTTACATACTGCAAATGATAAAAACAATTAAAGCTTTAAAGGAAAAATAATGGCTAAAGCAAAACAAAATACAAGAAAACATTTATTGTTAAATAAATTTATCCATGATAAATCACTAGTGCAAAAGCTTGATGAAAGTTATGATTTTGGCAATTTTTCTCAAGCTATAAATTTGCAATTTTATCAACAAGAAAGTGTTAAAAATGCTTTAGCCATACTCTCTTTTTATATGAAAGATGAGTTAAATTCACATCAATACAATCAAGAACGCAGAAATCTTTTAGCATTTTATCAAGATGAAAGTGAGAATTTAAAACTACAAAAAGAACATATCGCAAGAGCTTCATTTTGGATGGCTACAGGAAGCGGTAAAACCATAGTTATGATCAAGCTTATAGCTTTGATACATGAATTTATTAAAAATAATCAATTACCTAAAAAGCCTATCATGCTTTTAGCACCAAATGATAAGATTTTAAATCAATTCAAAGCAAATATAGCTAAATACAACAATCATCACAGTAATTTTATCAAAATAAAAGATTTAAAAGATTTTGAAAGCATAGAAAAAGAAGCTAGTTTGTTAAATGAAGCGGTGGTGTATTTTGCAAGAAGTGATTTACTTGAGAGTGAAGAAAATGTAGGCAAAGATAAAAAAGCAAAAAGATTAAATTATAAAAATTATCTTAATAAAGATGGTTGGTATATATTGTTAGATGAAGCTCATAGAGGCGATAGTAAAACATCACTAAGAAAAAACTATTATCATGAGCTTGCTAGAGGTTTTATCAAAGAAGATGAATTTCCAAAAGGCTTTGTTTTTAATTTTTCTGCCACTTTTGACGATGAAATAGACTTTATAACTTGTGCTTATAATTATAATCTTCAAAAATTCAATCAAGAAGGATATGGTAAAAATATAGCAGTTTTAAATGAGAATTTAGATTTTAAAAGTGAAAATAACGAAGAAGTAAAAATTAAAACGATTTTAGAAAGTTTTATAATATTCAATGCTATTGTAAAATCAAAAAAAGAATTGTTTTTAAAAAGATCAGACTTTAAATATCATAATCCTTTAATCATAGCAGTTTCTGATAAAGTAAATACTCAAGATGCGGGTATAAAAGCATATTTTAAGGCAGTGTATAATGTATTAAAAAATAAAGTAGATATAGGTAATATAGCTTTAGAGCTTTATAAAAAACTTCAAAATCAAAATTTGCATTTTGGTATAAATACGCTAAGCAATGATTTTTTGAAATATATAAAAAATGCAAATAACGATGAACTTAGAGAAAATATTTTTTATGCAAACGCAAATGCAAATTTAGAATGTTATAGTATTAAAGGAAATGATAAAGAATTAGCTTTTAAGAGTAAAAATTCAAACAAACCTTTCATGCTTTTAAATATTTCAAATGCAAAAGAATGGGAAAAAGATTTTTTACTTGAGCTTGGGGTAGAAAGCATAAGCGATATATCACAAAGTCATTTTGAAAACATCAATAGCTCACAATCTTCTATCAATATAATGCTAGGAAGTAAGGTTTTTTCAGAAGGTTGGGATAGCAATCGCGTAAATTTAATTTCTTTTATCAATATAGGCAGTATTAATGCTAAAAAATATGTTTTACAAACTATAGGAAGAGGTGTTAGAATAGAACCTTTCTTAAATATAAGAAAGAGATTAAATGCTTTAAAAGAGATGTTTAAAATCGATGAGCGAGGTGTAAATTTAGCATGCGGTTTAGAAACTCTTTTTGTAATGGCAAGTGATAATGAAGCCATAAAAGCTATTATAGAGGGTATAGAATGCGAATTTATGGAAAGTAGGCATTTAAAAGGATTTAAAGAAACAAAATTGTCGTTTAATTTACCTGTGCCAAAATATAAAAACGAAGCAAAACTAAAAAATATTTATAAAATTTCAGAAAAAGAAGCAAAATCTTTAAAAGAATTTATAAAATCTTACGATGAGGATGTTTTGATTTTAGAGCAGTGTTTGTATAAAAATTTTAAATATTCTACATTAGAAGAATTTTATAAATTTAGCAATAATAAAGAAAGTAAAATACAATTATCGGGAGATAGAGTAGAGTTTAATGAAAAAACAACATTAAAAACAATTAATAGTGTGTTAAATTCTAATGCCAAAGTTTTGGATAAATTTGTAAAGTTAGAAGAAGAAATAACACACCATAGAAATATACAAGCAAAGTTAGATTTTGAAACCGTTCAAAAAATTAATAAGACTATAAAAGATGTTTTAAATGCAAAAAGCGAATATGAATTAAAAGCAGACTTTGAAAATAAAAAAATAAATTTAGATGAGCTAATGCAAGGTATAAAAGAAAGTCAAAAAAGCAAGGAGATACAAAACTATATAATTAGTGCAAAACTTAGCAAGCATTATTATAGCCCTTTAATCATTTACAATAAAAACGATAAAGAAAATAAGATTAATTTTGCCATTTCTAATAAAAGTGAAAAAGAATTTTTAGAAGATTTAGAAAGTAATTTAAATTTGTCTTTTTTTGAACAATATGAATGGTATTTTTCTAAATTGGTAGAAAATCAAGATGAAATTTATATTCCTTATTTTGATGAAGAACAGCAAAAAGAAAGAAAATTTTATCCTGATTTTATATTTTGGTTAAAAAACAAACAAAGTGGAGATTTTTTTATATATTTTATAGATCCAAAAGGCTTAAAAATAGAAGATAATCCTAGATTTAAATTAAAAGGCTTTAGGGCAATATTTGAAAATAAAAATTTAACTTATGAAGATAAAAACATAAAAGTAAATTTATTTTTTTATAACAAAAATATCAACAACGCTTCAGAAGAAATCAAAGATTTTGTTAAATTAAATATAGAGGATATTTTCAGATGAAAACCTTTTTAGTTTGTGCTTTAGAACCTTCAGCAAATTTGCATTTAAAAGAAGTTTTAAAAGCTTATAAAAAAGACTTTGGAGAATTTGAACTTCATGGGATTTATGATGAGAGTTTATGTAAAGAATTTGATTTAAATTCTAAACCACTTTATAGCTCACATGAGTTTAGTACTATGGGTTTTATAGAGGTTTTGCCACTCATTTTAAAAGCCAAAAAAGCTATAAAAGAGCTTGTAAATTTAAGTTTTACTCAAAAAATAGATGGGATTTTATGTATAGATTCGCCCGCTTTTAACATACCTTTTGCCAAGGCTTTAAAAAAATCAGGCAGTAAAATTCCACGCATTTATTATATCTTGCCTCAAGTTTGGGCGTGGAAAAAAGGTCGCATACCTATCATAGAAAGTCATTTTGATATTTTAGCTTCTATTTTACCCTTTGATAATCAGTTTTTTAACAAAAGCACTTATGTAGGCCATCCGCTTTTAGATGAGATAAAAGAATTTAAAAATCAAGAAGATATTAATCATACATTTTCAAAAAAAGATGATGAAAAAACTATAGCCTTTTTACCAGGTTCAAGGCGTAGTGAAATTAAGCGTTTGATGCCTATTTTTAAAGAACTCTCGCAAAAATTTAAGGGTGAAAAAATTCTTTGCGTTCCCTCATTTAATCTTGAAAAATTAGAAATTTATGGTGATATTAGTGAATTTAAGATAGAAAGTAATACCCCAAAAGTGCTTAAAAAAGCTGATTTTGCCTTTATTTGTAGTGGAACAGCTACTTTAGAGGCGGCTTTGGTGGGAACTCCTTTTATTCTTGCTTATAAAGCAAAAGCTATTGATATTTTTATTGCAAAACTTTTTGTAAAATTAAAACACATAGGACTTGCAAATATTTTTTGTGATTTTGCTAAAAAAGAAGCTTTAAACCCTGAATTTTTACAAGATAAAGTCAATGTTTTAAATTTATATGAAGCTTACAATAAATATGATTATAAGGCATTTTTTGCTAAAGTTGATTTTTTAAAAGAATATTTACAATTTGGAAGTGCTAAAAATTTAGCAAAAATCCTAAACGAAATATAAAAGGATAAATCATGCAAAAAGAACCAATGAGTCAATTTGGCTATGATAAGTTAGCCGCAGAATTAAAAGATTTAAAAGACAATCAACGCCCTGCCGTTGTAATAGAAATCGATACAGCAAGAAGTCATGGGGATTTGAAAGAAAATGCTGAATACCATGCTGCAAGAGAAAAGCAAGCTTTGATAGAAAGTCGTATTGCAGAGCTTAGTGACTTGCTAGCAAGAGCTCAAGTGATCGATCCTTCAAGCTATGAGCACGATAGTGTGAAATTTGGTTCAAGTGTTGTGATCATGGATTTGGATACAGAAAAAGAAAGCAAATATACTCTAGTAGGAATTTGCGAAGGAAATTTAGATAAGGGTTATATTTCCATCGCATCTCCAATAGCAAAAGCTATGCTTGGAAAAAAAGAAGGAGATGATTTTAAAGTGCGTTTGCCAAAAGGTGAAAGTGAATTTGAAATCCTTTCTATAAATTATGAGCCTTTGAAATTTTAAGGATAAAAAATTTTACTACAAAATGGAGCGATTTTAATCGCAGATGCTCATGAAAATGAACAAAGAAAGGGATTTTGGGAATTTTTACAAGCCTTAAAAAAAGGTAAAATTTCCACCCCTCAACTCATACTTATGGGTGATATTTTCGATTTGCTTATAGGCGAAATCTCTGCTACACATGAATTTGCTAAACCTTACATAGAACTTTTAGAAGAATTGGCCTTAAAAATTGAAATTATCTACTTAGAAGGCAATCATGATTTTAATCTTTCTTGTTTTTTTAAAAGGGTAAAAATTTTTAACTTACAAGAGCAGCCCATAAAGCTTAATTTGCATACAAGTAAAGGTAATAATCTTGTTTTAAATAATGCTTTTATAAAATTAGCTCACGGAGATATTTTTTTACCACCTCTTTTACAATTTACTCTGAAAACATTAAGAAATCATTATTTGCTTGTATTTTTGAATTTTTTAAATATTACTACTCGTAATTTTATTTCAAATAAAATTCTTCAAAATCAAAACAAAAAAAACCTTTTTTATCAAATAAAAGATTTTGAAAATTTAGCGAAAAAAAGATATGAAAAATATGAAAATTTAGGATTTTGGGTATGTGAAGGACACTATCATCAAAATCATCAAATCAACAAAGAAAACATTAAATATCTTAACTTAGCTAGTTTTGCATATGAGAGAAGTTTTTTTGTAGTAGAATATCAGCAAGAAATCAAATTTCGAGAACAGAAATTGAGGGGTCAAAATGTTTGATGAAAATATCGTGAAAACGGGTTCAAATGAAATGGAGCTTGTCGATTTCCGTATCTTTAAGCAAGGACACGATAAAGTCTATGAAGGAATTTATGGTGTAAATGTTTCTAAGGTAAGGGAGATTATAAAAATCCCAAGCCTTACAGAACTTCCAGGTGTACCTGATTACATCGAAGGTATCTTTGATCTTCGTGGAGTGGTTATACCTGTAGTCAATCTTGCCAAATGGATGCAAATCACTGAGCCAGAAAGCACTATGTTAAAACCTAGGGTTATTATTACTGAATTTAGCAATATCCTTATTGGTTTTATAGTTCACGAAGCAAAAAGAATTCGTAGAATAAACTGGAAAGATATAGAACCAGCAACTTTTTCTACAGGATCAGGTGCTTTAGATAAAGGTAAAATCACAGGTGTAACACGCATTGAAAATGATGAAGTGTTGCTAATTTTAGATCTTGAAAGTGTTGTTGAAGATTTAGGAATTTACGCTCCAAAAACAGATATAGATTTTGGAAAAATAGAAAAATTTACTGGAACAGCACTTATACTTGATGACAGCATGACTGCTAGAAAACGCGTCAAAGAAATGATGCAACAGATGGGCTTTCAAGTTGTTGAAGCTAAGGACGGCGTAGAGGGCATAAACAAATTAGAAGAATTAAGCCAAGTTTATGGTGAAAGTTTAAATGATACTTTAAAAATTATAGTAAGCGATGTCGAAATGCCACAAATGGATGGTTTCCACTTTGCTGCACGCATTAAAGAAGATCCAAGATTTAAAGATATTCCTATAGTCTTTAACTCGTCTTTATCAAATGAATTTATGAATGAGAAAGGTGTTCAAGAAGCTGGTGGAGAAGGCTATCTTGTTAAATTTAATGCTAGCGATTTCTTTAATGAAATTGCTAAAGTTATTAAAAAACATCAATCTCAAGAACAGGGGTAAAATATGGAAGATATGCAAGAAATACTTGAAGACTTTTTGGTTGAAGCTTTTGAGCTTGTTGAGCAAATCGACCATGATTTAGTAGAGCTTGAATCAAATCCAGAAGATTTAGAATTATTAAATAGAATTTTCCGTGTTGCACATACGGTTAAAGGATCATCAAGCTTCTTAAATTTTGATGTTTTAACAAAGTTAACTCACCACATGGAGGATGTTTTAAACAAAGCAAGACATGGTGAATTAAAGATAACTCCAGATATCATGGATGTGGTTTTAGAGTCTATTGATAGAATGAAAACTTTACTTAATTCTATTCGTGATAATGGCAATGATACTGCTATTGGTATGGATATAGAACCAATTTGCGCAAGATTAACAGCTATTTCAGAAGGAGAGTCTCCTGTTGCGGCAACAGATTCAAATGAAAAATCTACTCCACAAGCAGAACCAGAAGCACCAAAACAAGAAACAACTACTCCTGAACCTGAAGTAGATGTTAATCAATTAAGTGATTCTGAAGTTGAAGCTGAAATAGAAAGACTTTTAAAAGTTAGAAAAGCTGAAGATCAAGCTCGTCGCGCACAAAAGAAACAAACAACAAATGCGGCACCTAAACCGACTAACAATACAGCAAATAAACCTGCGGAAAGTGGAGAGAAAAAAGTTCCTGCTTCAGGTAGCAATGCTAGCAGTATGGATCAAACCATACGCGTGGAGGTAAAAAGATTAGATCACTTAATGAATCTAATTGGGGAGCTTGTTTTAGGTAAAAACCGTTTGCTTAAAATTTACGATGATGTTGAAGAGCGTTATGAAGGAGAAAAATTCCTTGAAGAACTTAATCAGGTTGTAAGTCAATTAAGTATTATTACAACTGATGTTCAGCTTGCTGTAATGAAAACAAGAATGCAACCTATAGCAAAAGTTTTCAATAAATTCCCAAGAGTTGTTCGTGATTTGAGTCGTGAATTAGGAAAGCAAATAGAACTTGAAATTACAGGTGAAGAAACTGAACTTGATAAATCTATCGTAGAGGAAATTGGCGATCCTATCATGCATATGATTAGAAATTCATGTGACCATGGTGTTGAGGATCCAGCAACTCGTGCAGCTAATGGAAAACCTGAAAAAGGTATAGTTCAACTTAAAGCTTATAATGAAGGCAATCACATCGTTGTAGAAATTACAGACGACGGTAAAGGACTTGATCCAAATGGCTTAAAAGCAAAAGCTATAGAGAAAAATTTGATTACCGAAAGAGAAGCAGATCAAATGACAGACAAAGAAGCTTTTGCTTTGATTTTCAAACCTGGTTTTTCAACTGCGGCTAAAGTAACAAATGTTTCAGGTCGTGGCGTAGGAATGGATGTTGTTAAAACCAACATCGAAAAACTAAATGGGGTAATTGAAATTGATAGTGAGTTAGGTAAAGGAAGTTCGTTTAAACTTAAAATTCCTCTTACCTTGGCAATCATTCAATCTTTACTTGTAGGAACTCAAGAAGAATTTTATGCAATTCCACTTGCAAGCGTTCTTGAAACAGTTAGAGTACCAATTGATGATATCTATACTATCGAAGGTAAAAATGTATTACGCTTAAGAGATGAAGTGCTTTCCCTTGTGAGACTTTCAGATGTATTTGGAGTTAAACAAGTCCTTGAAAGCGGTGATCAAACTTATGTCGTTGTTATAGGGGTAGCAGAAAGCAAGCTTGGTATTATAGTAGATACTCTTGTAGGACAAGAAGAAATAGTTATTAAATCTATGGGTGATTATTTACAAAATATCCAAGGTATAGCAGGAGCTACAATCCGTGGTGATGGTAGAGTGACATTAATCATCGATGTAGGTGCTATGATGGATATGGCCAAAGAAATTAAAGTTGATATTAAAGCGCAATTAGAATCAAGTGCGAAAAAACCTAAAGAACAACCAAGTGATTATAAAGTCTTAATTGTAGATGATTCTAAAATGGATAGAACTTTAATGCAAAAAGCTTTAGAACCACTAGGAGTTAGTTTAGTTGAAGCAACAAATGGTGTTGAAGCATTGAATATTATAAAATCTGGCGAACATGATATTGATGCAATGCTTATAGATATCGAAATGCCAAGAATGGATGGATACACCTTAGCTGGTGAAATTAGAAAGTATTCTAAATATCGTAACTTACCACTCATTGCAGTTACTTCAAGAACAAGTAAAACTGACCGCTTAAGAGGTGTTGAAGTGGGTATGACTGAATATATCACTAAACCTTATTCTCCAGAATACTTGGAAAATGTGGTTAGAAAAAATTTGAAACTAGGATAAGAATATGAGTAATGAAAAATTAGAGCAAATTTTGCAAAAACAGCAAACTCAGATGGCTGGTCCTGATGTCGATCAAAGAGAAGATGATATCATCCAACTTGTCGGCTTTGTAGTTGGAGATGAGGAATATGCGATTCCAATTCTTAATATACAAGAAATCATCAAACCTATAGAATATACTAGAGTTCCTAGTGTACCTGATTATGTTCTAGGGGTTTTTAATATGCGTGGTAATGTTATGCCACTCATTGATCTAGCTCAACGCTTTCATTTAGGAAGTTCTAAAATGACACCTCAAACAAGATATATTGTTTTAAGAGGTGAGACAAATGGAACTGGAGTTGGAGGAAATGCTGGTTTTGTTATAGATAGATTAACTGAAGCAATTAAAATTCACAGAAACAGAATCGATCCACCACCTGAAACTTTAGTTAAAGACAAAGGTATGATTTATGGTATAGGAAAAAGAGATGAAAATATCTTAACTATACTCAAAGTAGAAGCTTTACTTAAGCGCGAATTTTAATGATTAAACTTTGTGTTTTTGACTTTGACGCTACTTTAATGGATGGTGAAACCATCGATATTTTAGCTACAGCGCATGGCAAGGGTAATCAAACAAGCGAAATTACCCGCCATGCCATGGCTGGAGAGCTTGATTTTTTCGAAAGTCTTCAAAAACGAGTAAGCCTTTTAAAAGGTATGTCTTATAAAAAAGTTTTAGAATTAGGTAGCACACTTCCACTAATGCATGGAGCACATGAACTTATCCAATATTTAAAATCTAAAAATATACAAATTGTTATTTTTAGCGGTGGTTTTCATGAAGGCATAAATCCTGCTATGCAAAAACTTGGAATTAACCTCGGTTTTGCAAATTATCTGCATCATAAAAATGACATTTTAACAGGGCTAGTTGGTGGGGAAATGATGTTTTCAAATTCAAAAGGCTTAATGCTACAACGATTAAAAAGCTTTTTAAATTTGAAAACAGATGAAGTGATGTGTGTTGGCGATGGGGCAAATGATTTGGCAATGTTTAACGAAAGTGGATTAAAGATTGCATTTTGTGCTAAAGAAATTTTACGTTCTCAAGCTGATATTTGCATAGATATAAAAGACTTAAAAGAAATAATAAAGGTAATATAATGAAAAATTTTTCTCTTTGGTGTGATTTTATAGAAAATAGTTTTTTAGATAATGAATTTTTAAATTTATTATCACATGGAATTAATGGCGCTACTTCAAATCCTGCTATTTTTAAAAATGCTATTTTAAATTCTCCAATTTATAAAGATAAAATTCTTAAATTAAAAGGAAAAAAAACAAAAGATATTTATGAAGAATTAGCAATTTCTGATATTCAAAAAGCAGCTGATAAATTAGCTCCTCTTTTTTATCAAAAAAACGATGGATTTATAAGTATTGAAATAGATCCAAGACTTCATGATAACACGACTCTTAGTTTAGGCGAAGCTAAAAGACTTTATAGTGCTATTAGCAAAGAAAATGTAATGATTAAAATTCCAGCTACAAAAGCTTCTTATGAAGTAATGTATGAACTTATGAAAAATGGTATTAGCGTCAATGCTACCTTAATTTTTTCTCTTGAACAAAGTCAAAAATGTTTTGAAGCTTTAAATGCAGGTTTAGTCGAATTTAGAAAAAACAATATAGCCTTAAAAGAACAAAATACTAGAACACCACAAGCTGTTGTAAGTATTTTTGTAAGTCGTTTTGATAGACTTTTAAATCCTAAAGCCAAAGAGCAAAATCGTATTGGAATTTTAAATGCAAATTTAGCTTATAACAATATCTACTCAAAAAATGAACCTAATATTCGCGCCTTGTTTGCAAGCACTGGAGTTAAAGGAGATGATCTGCCAAAAGACTATTATATTAAAGAACTTCTTTTTGAAAATTCTGTTAATACTGCTCCTCTTGATGCAATAGAGGCATTTAAAGGAAAAATGGATTTTAAAAAACCTTTAATGAATTTTGAAATTTATACAGAACTTAATCAAATCATTTCTCAAAGTGAACGAGAAAAAGCTTGCAATGATTTATTAAGTGATGGCCTAGAGCAATTTTGTATTGCTTTTGAAGATATTTTAAAAGCTCTTTAATTAACGTATTTTTATCATTTTATTCTTTGAAAGTTTTAATATTTTTGATGGGATATTTTCGAAAAATTTCTCATCAAGTATTATATCAGCAACACTTCTAGCCCATTCTTCATCAAATTCTTTTCCATGCTTGTTTGCCGAAGATGAATAAAAATAGCCATTTTTACTTAAAAAATTCGCATGTTTACACTCTTTCACAATACGAATGGCCTGATTATTTGGATAAATAAAAGTTGTTTTTTTAGAACGACGTACTAAATTTTTAAAAGATTTTGGAATTCTTGCTAAACTTTTTAACTCGCAAAATTTCGCAGAAGTGATTAAGCAAGGTTGGTTTTTATCCCTACCTTTTAAAGCATTAATCTCTTCTAAATTTTTACTTAAAAATCCTACCGTAGTATCTGTTTGAGCTAAATAAATCAAGATTTAAGCCACTCTTGCAAACTCTTTACATCTAGGCAAGATTTACTCTGTATAGCTTTAATTGATTTTGCACCTGCTAAAGCTGATCGTAAATTTGTAAAATAAGGTATTTTAAAACGAATAATATTTTCACGAATTTTTTTCGTATCACCTTTAAAACTGTGACTATCGCTTGTATTGATAACTAAGTGAATTTCCCCATTTTTCAATTTATCTTCAACATTGGGGCGTCCTTCTGAAATTTTATGTACAAGTTCGCACTCAAAACCACTTTCTAAAATTTCCTTACAAGTTCCCCCTGTTGCCATAAGCTTAAAGCCAAGCTTTACATATTCTGCAGCGATTTTTTTGGTATATTTTTTATCCTTATCTTTTAAGGAGATAAATACCACGCCTTGCTCTGGAAGATGATTAAACGATGCGATTTGACTTTTTGCGTAAGAATTTGCAAAATCCTTACTTATACCCATAACTTCACCTGTTGAACGCATTTCAGGGCCTAATTCTAAATCACTTCCACTAAGTTTTGCAAATGGAAATACTGCTTCTTTTACACTCATATATTTTGGAGTTTTAGGGCGTAAAATTTTAGTATCAAAATTAACCACTTTAAAAGTATCATAAAATTTTAAAGCTTCTTTTAAATTTCCTTGCCACATCACACGCGTTGCCACTTTTGCTAAAGGAATACCCGTAGCTTTACTAACAAAAGGTACGGTACGACTAGCTCTAGGATTTACCTCTATCATATAAAGCTCATTATTATGTAAAGCAAATTGTATATTTAAAAGCCCTACAACTCCCAAATTTAAAGCAATATCTGCGGTTTTTTGTGCAATAAATTCTTGCATTTTTTCATCGATATTGCAAGGCGGCAAAGAACAAGCACTGTCACCTGAATGAATTCCTGCTTCTTCTATGTGCTCCATAATTCCTGCAACATAAACATCTTTGCCATCACAAATCGCATCAACATCAATTTCTGTAGCATTGTCTAAAAACTGATCGATCAAAACAGGGCTTTTATCGCTTACATCCACAGCTTCTTGCATATAGAGTCTAAGTTCAGCCTCATCATTTACCACGCGCATCGCACGCCCACCTAAAACATAACTTGGTCTTACAAGCACAGGATACCCTATATCACTAGCCTTAAGCACTGCTTCTTCTACGCTTGTTGCAGTAGAATTTTTTGGCTGATTGATACCTAGCTTTGTAATAAATTCGGCAAATTTCTTTCTATCTTCTGCCATATCAATTACTCTTGCGCTAGTACCTATAATCTTAGCTCCAAAAGCACTTAAACGCTTAGCAAATTTCAAAGGAGTTTGTCCACCAAAATGCACAATCACTCCATCAGGTTTTTCACGCTCAATCACCGCTCTTAAATGTTCGAAATCAATAGGCTCGAAATACAAAATATCACTTGTATCATAGTCAGTCGAAACGGTTTCAGGATTACAATTATACATAATAGTTTTAATACCCATATCTTTAAGCGCAAAAGAAGCATGTACGCAAGCATAGTCAAATTCTATACCTTGTCCTATACGGTTTGGCCCCCCACCTATAATCATCACTTTTTTTTCTTTTTTATCCTTAGCATCGTTTTTACTTTGAGTGAGTTCGCTTACATTGATACTTGAATAAAGATAAGGAGTTAAGGCTTCAAATTCACCCGCACAAGTATCCACTTCACTAAATTCTGCGATGATTTTTTGCTTCATTCTTGCATAATAAATATCATTTTGGCTTAATTCTAAATTATCTTTCAAATTTACAAGCAAGGCTATCATTTTATCTGAAAAGCCCATAGTTTTTGCTTTTCTCAAAAGAGCCTTATTGTTTAAAATATCCATATCAATTTGTTCTTCAAAATCTACAATTTCTTTAATCTGTGTTAAAAACCAAGGATCTATTTTACAAAGCTCATAAAGTTCTTCTACGCTAAAACCTTCCCTAAAAGCTTGAGCAACATAAAGTAAACGCTTTTCATTGGCATTGCGAATTTTAAAAACAAGATCATTTCTATCTTCAAATTTTACCCTATCAAAACCACTTAAAGAACGCTCAAGCGAACAAAGTGCTTTTTGTATACTTTCTTTAAAAGTGCGTCCTATAGCCATTACCTCACCCACACTTTTCATAGCTGTACCTAAAGTTGTATTTGCTCCTGGAAATTTTTCAAAGGTAAAGCGAGGAATTTTTGTTACAATATAATCAATCACAGGCTCGAAAGATGCAGGAGTTCCTGTAATATCATTTTTAATCTCATCTAAACTAAAACCTACCGCCAAAAGTGTCGCAACCTTTGCTATAGGATAACCCGTTGCCTTAGAAGCTAAAGCACTTGATCTTGAAACTCTTGGATTCATTTCTATAACTATCATTCTTCCATTTTTTGGGTTGATAGCAAATTGCACATTACTTCCGCCTGTATCTACACCAATTTCACGCAAAATAGCAAAAGAAGCATTACGCATAACTTGATATTCTTTATCCGTCAAAGTTAATGCTGGAGCTATTGTAATACTATCTCCTGTATGAACTCCCATAGGATCGATATTTTCTATGCTACAAACTATGATACAATTATCCGCTCTATCGCGTATAACTTCCATTTCATATTCTTTCCAACCTAACAAACTTTCTTCAATCAAAATTTCATGAATAGGTGATAAAGCTAAAGCAGTATTGGCAAGTTCTTTAAATTCGTCCATATTGTAAACCACGCCACTTCCAGCACCCCCTAAAGTATAAGAAGCACGGATCATCAAAGGAAAGCCGATTTCATCTACGGCTTTTAAAGCTTCGTCATAATTATACGCATACATCGATTTTGGCAAATCCATGCCAATTTTTTTCATACATTCTTTAAAAACCTGACGATCTTCGCCTTTTTTAATCGCCTCAGGATTTGCGCCTAAAAATTTCACATCTCCTAAAAGTCCGCTTTCATAAACTTCCATAGCAACATTTAACGCTACTTGTCCACCCATAGTTGGCAAAATTGCATCAATTTTTTCTTTTTTAATAATACTTAAAATACTTTCTTTTGTTATGGGTTCTATATAAGTCGCATCTGCAAATTCGGGATCTGTCATGATGGTTGCAGGATTTGAGTTGATTAATACTACACGATATCCTAATTCTTTTAAAGTCTTTGCGGCTTGAGTTCCAGAATAATCAAATTCACAAGCTTGTCCTATCACGATAGGACCACTTCCTATAAGTAAAATGCTTTTAATATCTGTTCGTTTTGGCATAAATTTTCCTAAGAGCATAAATTTGGGCTGATTATAACAAAAATTAGTTTTATAAACTTTGAAATTATCGATATAATTTAAAAAATAAACACTCTGCTTTTAATCTAGGAAATAATACATAAATAAATTTAAGATTTTTTATAAAATTCTCATTCGATTATAAAAATTTATTTGATAATTTAACAAAATTTTTAGCATTAAACAAAGTTATAATAATTAGCAAAAATATAGAAAATTTTTAAAAAGTCTAATCCTTGACTTATAAATTATCTACTACATATAAATAAGCAGGAATACTAATCTTAACATAAGGCTTTACTTCTACACTTTGATACATATCTTCATCATTAACTCTATTCACAATACCGACAGGTATATCTGAAAAGAAAATATTATCAAGTCCACTTGTTAAAATTTCATCTCCGATATTAATTTTTGCCCATTTTGGAATAAATTTAACCACAATCCTGCCATCTTCACCTTGGATTAAACCTGGAGCTTTGGATTTTCCTATATAAACAGAAAAAACACACTGATCATCACCTTGTAAAAGAGCCATTGCTCTACCATTTTTATTAATAGCTATACCTGCGGTATATCCTTGATATATCAAACCACGATTTTTACCAACGGGAATTTTACTCCAATCTAACCATAATTTTTTATAATCATTCAATTGAACATAAGAAATAACTCTAGTTAAAGAAACTTGAGGTAAATATTTTGTAGAATTTTGATCTTCTAAAATACGATTTAATTGATTTGCAAAACTAGTTACCTTTACAGCAATATCTTCTAATTCTTTATTTCTAGCTTTTAGTTGCTGAATTTGATTTGCTTGATTAAAGTGTTCTGAAATTTTTTTTCCCAAATAATCTTTAATATTATAAAAATTACCTATAACAAAATCATTAACACGGAGAACATTTTGCTTGATAAGTCCTCCATAATAAAAAGATATAAAAACCAAAAAGGCCAAGACAAGAACATAAAAAATCTTATTCTTCATTGGTTAATTGTTGCAATAATGAAATTTCCTCTAAAGCTTTACCCGTTCCTTTTGCTACAGCTAAAAGCGGTTCATCTGCGATATAAACTGGCAAACGTACAATTTCACTTAAGTATTTATCAAAACCACGAATCAATGCTCCACCACCTGTTAAAACTACACCATTTTCTACTATATCACTTGCTAAATCAGGCGGCATCATTTCAAGAACCATTTTTAAAGCATCAGCAATTTCTTTTAAATACTCACGCATTGCTTCTCTTACATCTTCACTTGTAAGTTCAATACGACTTAAAAGTCCACTTACTTGATCGCGTCCTTTTACCACCATAGAAAGTTCTTTTGGAAGTTGTATTGCTGAACCTATAGTGATTTTGATCTCTTCGCCTGTTCTTTCACCTATGATAAGATTGTATTTTTCTTTTACATAATTAACTATACTCATATCAAGCTTATCTCCAGCCGTACGAATAGACTTTGAAATCACAAGTCCACCCAAAGAAATCACTCCAATCTCAGTAGTTCCACCCCCTATATCTACTACCAAATTTCCTTTAGGCTCTTGTATAGGTAAACTTGCACCAATAGCTGCTGCCATAGGCTCTTCAATCAAAAATACCTCTCTTGCACCTGCGCTTAAAGCACTTTCTCTTACCGCTTTTCTTTCTACTTGAGTTAAACCATAAGGAACAGAAATGATAATTCTAGGACGTAAAAAACTTTTTCTACGGTGTGTTTTTTCTATAAAATAGCGGATCATTTTTTCAGTCATATCAAAATCTGCAATCACGCCATCTTTCATAGGACGAATAGCTTCGATATTGCCTGGAGTTTTTCCCACCATATCTTTAGCTTCTTTACCTACGGCTAAAATTTTTGCTTTGGAACCATACCTTTCTCTTTCAACTGCCACAACAGAAGGCTCATTTATCACTATACCCTTATCTTTTACCAAAACTAGCGTATTAGCTGTTCCTAAATCAATCCCCATATCACTAGAAAAAAATCCTATAAGTTGATCTAATATCATTTCTATCCTTTTTAACTTATTTTTCTTTTTATTAATAATGCCTTTGCATTGTCTTTAACAACTTCTTTGGTTATTACAATATCATAGTTTTTATACTCTGGTAACTCAAACATTAAATCTACCATCATTTCTTCTATAATACTTCTAAGCCCCCTAGCCCCTGTTTTTCTCTCCAATGCAAGCTGTGCGATAGCTCTTAGAGCATCTTCTTCAAATTTTAAATTTACCCCATCAATAGCAAAAAGCTTTTGATATTGCTTAATAATGGCATTTTTAGGTTCAGTTAAAATTCTTACCATATCTTCTTCATTAAGCTCATTTAAAGATGCAATCACATGCAAACGACCTATAAGCTCAGGAATCAAACCAAAATGAACCAAATCATCAGGTTCAATTTTCTCAAGTAAAGCTTTATTTTCTTCTTTTGCATCATCAAAAAAACCTACAACTTTATCTCCAAGTTTTCTTTTTAAGATAGTTTCCAAACCATCAAAAGCTCCACCACAAACAAATAAAATATTTGAAGTGTCAATTTGTATAAACTCTTGATTTGGATGTTTTCTCCCCCCTTTTGGTGGAATATTTACCAAACTTCCTTCGATAATCTTAAGTAAAGCTTGTTGCACACCCTCTCCACTTACATCACGAGTAATAGAACGATTTTCACTCATTCTGGCAATTTTATCAATCTCATCAATAAAAACTATACCTTTTTGAGCTCTTTGCACATCTCCATCTGCAGCTTGTAAAAGACGTGTTAAAATATTTTCTACATCCTCACCTACATATCCTGCTTCAGTTAAAGAAGTTGCATCACAAATTGCTATAGGTACATCTAAAAATTTAGCTAAAGTTTGCGCCAATAAAGTTTTTCCACTTCCTGTTGGCCCAACAAGTAAAATATTTGACTTAAAAAGCTCTGTATCATCATCTTGAAGTTCAGCTTTAAAAAGTCTTTTATAATGATTGTATACTCCAACACTAAAAACTTTTTTAGCTCTATCTTGTCCTATGACATAACGATCTAAATAAGCTTTTAATTCTTTTGGAGTGATATCTTTAAATTCTGTATTATAACTTTGTTTAGGTTCTTTAAATTCTTTTTCTTCTCCATAAATAATACTATAAGCACCTTCAACGCAATATTCACAAATAAAAGCATCATCATTTTCATTTGCTAAAATTCTTCTTTGTGGATTCTCCACTTCATTGCAAAAACTACATTTTCTAGGCATTATTTTTACCCCTATAGACAGGAATTCCACGCTTTGTTTCTAATATAAAATGGCACATTTTTTTAACATTTTCACTTTCTTGATTTTCAAGCAAATTTTTAGCATTTTCTTTTAAATCTCCTTGTCTAAATAAAGTTTTAAAAGCTCTACTAAGTCTATCTACTTCATCTTTATCAAAACGACGACGAGTACCTACTAAATTTAAACTTCTAATACTTGCACGATTTCCTTCTGCTAAACAAAACGGTACTATATCCTGAGAAAGTGCACTTGCTCCTGCTATCATACAACCCTCACCTACTTTGACAAATTGATGAATAGGTGTAAGCCCGCCTACAACCGTAAAATCTCCAAGCTCTACATGTCCTGCCAAAGTTGCATTATTAGCTAAAATAATATTATTACCTAAAAGACAATCATGAGCAATATGACAATAAGCCATAATAAAAGCATTATCGCCTATACGAGTAAAACCATCTCCTTTAGCTGTACCTGAATTTATCGTTGCAAATTCTCTAATAGTTGCATTTTTCCCTATAACAACACCGCTTTTTTGCTCTTCTTTATAAGATATGTCCTGAGGAATATCGCCTACTATAGCATAAGAAAATACACGAGAATGATCACCTATAGTTGTATCTGAAAGAATTCGAGCACCTTGTTTGATGACAACATTATTACCTATTTTAGCATCTTTGCTTACATAAGCATAAGCTTCTACTACAACATCGTCACCAAGTTGTGCACCCTCTTCAATCACCGCACTTGGATGAATTTTTTTCATTATTTATCCACTATCATAGCTTTAAGCTCGGCCTCTGCAACTAAATTTCCATCTACAAAAGCTTGCCCTTTAAAAATCCACATATTACCACGATTTTTAACCACGCTCATTTCATAATCAAGCCTATCTCCAGGACGCACAGGATTTCTAAATTTTGCTCCATCTATGCCTGTGAAATAAACTACTTTACTTTTTGGATCCACTTTATCTTCCATACTTTCAAAAGCTAAAACTCCACCTGTTTGAGCCATACCTTCTAAAATCAAAACTCCAGGATAAATAGGATGCCCTGGAAAATGTCCCATAAAAACATGATCACTTATACTGATGTTTTTATATCCTAGCACCACTTCTTTAACTTTTAATTCTGTAATTTTATCTACCAGTAAAAAAGGATAACGGTGTGGTAAGATTTCTTGAATTTGCATTACATCTATCATTATTAAATTAACCTTGAAAACAATTAAAAATTTTATTATATAAAAAAATCATTAAAAATTATATTAACAAAAAAAGTTTTTCTTAATAAATTTCTTAAATTTTTACAAGCACCTCTTGATTATCATGATAAATTTCACTTTTTGCTATCACTTCATATCTTGAAGGTAAAATATTTTCGAGGATGATAATAGGACTAAGATTATAAGTTCCAAACAATTTATTACGCCATTTAATTTCTGCTTGAACACTTAAAGGTTTTTTTAAAAAATCTTCAAAATTTTTCCATTTGTTTTTAAAAAATGCATTAAAACGCCAAAATTCCACTAAAACTATTTCATCTTTAGTACTTCTATAAAAGCCTTCTTTTAAATTTTGTTTTAAATTTTCCTCATCCAAAGAAAATCTTGTATAAGCGTTTTTAAAATGCGAATAAAATAAAATATGAGATTTAACGGGCTTTTTATCTAATTTTATCAAAGCACTTAAAAGACGATAATTTAAAAATTTCTCTCTTAAAATTTCAAATTTTATACCTTTTTTTTCCCATAAAACTACTTTTTTATAAAGAGCTATTCTTGCTTCTATACTTGCAGGTAAAATTTGCTTATTTACAGGAGACATTAATTCATCAATAAAATTCTTATCTTGTTTTTGTTTTTTAAGCCCATAAATGCAGCCGCAATAGTTTTGATGATAAAGCATTTCCTTTTTTGCTAAAGCAAACTGTCTTTGAGTACCGCCATTTTTACGAAAATCAGGAGCTAAAAACTCTACTCCATAAGGCTCACATTCTTTTTGTAAAGCATTTTTTAACTGTTCTAAATCTTTTTTAGGGCTGGTTAAAAGCGTAGTAGTAAGCTTTTTTTCTCCTATTTTAGCAGCAAATTTAACACTAGATCCCATTCTTACATCAAAGCAAATTTCACACCTTGCACCCTTTTCAGGCTCATCTTCATAACCACGCACAGCATTAAGCCATTTTTCATACTCATACTCACCTTTATAAAGCTTAATACCAAGTTTATCACAAGATCTTTTTACATCTAAAAATCTTAGTTCGTATTCGCTTAAGGGATGGATATTTGGATCATAAAAGTATCCTATAATTTTTTCATCAGGATAAGTCTTTCTAAGTTCTTCAATAAAATAATGACTATCCACACTGCAACAAATATGCACTAACATTAAAGACTTTCAAGCACTTTTAAAGCATGATCTTTTACACGAACATTACTATAAATTTGAGCAATCTTACCTATTTCATCAATAACAAAAGTAGAGCGAATAAGACCTTCGTATTCTTTTCCGTAATTTTTTTTAAGCCCCCAAGCTCCATAAGCTTTAGCAACTTCTTTTTCACTATCGCTAAGTAAAATATGTTTTAAATCAAATTTAGAGATAAATTTTTCATGACTTGCCACGCTATCAGGACTGATACCAATAATCACTGCATTTTTACCACCAAATTTATCATAATTTAAACTAAAATCACAAGCCTCTGTAGTGCAACCTGGAGTATTATCTTTTGGATAAAAATACAAAATCACCTTTTTGCCAATAAAATCTTTTAATGCTATTTTTACCCCATCTTGATTTAAAAGCTCAAACTGAGGTGCTTTATCTCCTATGTTTAAACTCATTTACTTGCCTTTGCTTTGATAGCTTCAACGCTTTCTCCGCCAAAGCCTATGTCATAATTTTCTACATCTTCTAAAACCACCACAACTCTTTCTTTACTTTTATTATATTTCGTGCTTAAAAGTTTGGTAATATCAGCTATAAGCTCCGCTTTTTGTTCCTTGCTTAAAGACGGCTTTGCTAATTTAATATTTACCAATGGCATAATTTCTCCTTTTTTAACGATAATTTTTCATAATTATTTCAAAAAATACCTAATATTTTTTTTAACAAAAAACCTTAATTTAATAAAAGCTTATTGTTAGTATATTTTTGATAAAATCCCGATTTATTCTTAAAATAATATTTTTTAAGAAATAAACAACTATAAAAGGTAAAAAAATGATCTCAGCAGATAAAATTTGGATGGATGGAAAATTAGTTGATTTTAAAGATGCAACTTTGCACTTTTTAACCCATTCTTTGCATTATGGCAATGCTGTTTTTGAAGGAACTAGAGCCTATAAAACAGATAAAGGCTTAGCAATTTTCAGACTTGAAGATCACACCAAAAGACTTTTAGAGTCTGCAAAAATTACTCTTTTAAATTGTCCTTTTTCTCAAAAAGAGCTTGAAAATGCACAAATTGAACTCTTAAAAGCAAACAATTTTAAAAGCAATGTCTATATCCGCCCTTTGATTTTCTTAGGCGATGGAGTTATGGGACTTTATCATATAAAAGCTCCTGTAAGAGTTGGAATTGCAGCTTGGGAATGGGGTGCTTACCTTGGAGAAGAAGGTTTAGAAAAAGGCATAAAAGTAAAAATTTCGTCTTTTGCAAGAAATAGTGTTAAATCATGCATGGGAAAAGCTAAAGCAAGTGCAAATTATCTTAACTCTCAAATTGCAAAATTTGAAGCTATTGAAGCAGGCTATGAAGAAGCTTTAATGCTTGATGAAGAAGGTTTTATCGCAGAAGGAACAGGAGAATGTTTCTTTATTGTAAAAGACGGGGTTTTAATCACACCTCCAAATGATTTTTCTTTAAAAAGCATTACTCAAAATACAGTGCTTAAAATAGCTCATGATCTTGGTATCACTGTGCTTCGCCAAAGAATTTCAAGAGATGAAGTTTATACTGCTGATGAAGCATTTTTTACCGGAACAGCCGCTGAAATCACACCTATTAACAATATTGATGCAAGAATAATAGGAAATGGTTTAAGAGGATCTGTAACTAAAAAACTTCAAGATGCTTATTTTGATGTAGTTTATGGACGCAATGAAAAATACGCATCTATGCTAACTTATATTTAAAAAAGGAAATAAATGCCAGCTGATTTGAATGATTATTTCAATAAAAAAAATGGAAATTCTAACAATAACGGAAACAACAACCGTCAAAATTTCAATTTCAAAGCACCAGAATTTAATTTTAAAGGTTTTGGGAAATTCTCTCCATTTGTTTATGGGGTGATTATTATTATCTTATTTTTAATCGTTGCAAAACCTTTTATGGTAATAAATTCTGGAGAAATGGGGATTAAATCAACAACAGGTAAATATGACCCAAATCCATTAGAACCAGGACTTCACTTTTTCTTACCTTTTGTACAAAAAATAACCATAATCGATACTAGAGTAAGACAAATCAACTATGCTTCTATAGAGGGAAGTAATGAAAATTTATCTTCAGGTTCAGGTGTTATTAATAAAAATAGTATTTCTGTACTTGACTCTCGTGGATTGCCTGTATCTATTGATGTTACAGTACAATACCGCTTAAATCCTCTGCAAGTTCCTCAAACTATAGCTACTTGGAGCTTAAATTGGGAAAATAAAATTATCGATCCAGTTGTTCGTGATGTAGTGCGAAGTGTTGTAGGAAAATATACAGCCGAAGAACTTCCTACTAATCGTAATACAATAGCCGCTCAAATAGAAGAAGGTATAAGAAAAACCATAGAAGCCCAACCAAACGAACCTGTAGAACTTCGCGCTGTACAACTTAGAGAAATTATTTTACCTTCAAAAGTAAAAGAACAAATCGAACGCGTGCAAATTGCAAAACAAGAGGCTGAAAGAACCAAATATGAAGTAGAAAGAGCTAATCAAGAAGCCTTAAAAAAAGCTGCCTTAGCTGAAGGGGAAGCAAACGCAACCATAATCAGCGCCAAAGGTAAAGCTATGGCTGTTAAAATAGAAGCAGATGCGCAAGCTTATTCTAATAAAGAAATCGCAAACAGCCTAAACACTCCTTTATTAAATTTAAAGCAAATTGAAACTCAAAAAGAATTTAATGAAGCCTTAAAAGTCAATCAAGATGCTAAAATTTTCTTAACTCCAGGTGGAGCAGTGCCAAACATTTGGGTTGATACCAAAGATGCTAAAAAGCAAAGTTCTGCCAACATAAACTAAAAGGATACGCAAGTGGAGAAACTAAGAGAAATTGTGCTTTTTTACACTACTCATTTATATTTAGTAGATTATATGCTGATTTTATTAGTTTTTTTTCTCTTCACTTGTGTTTTACTTCTTTGCGTATTTTTACGCCATAGACCTATAGCAGCACTTTTTATTATTGCATTTGATATTATTATTTGTTTTTTAGTTTATATCTATGGGTATAAACTAATAGACAATGAAGTAAGAACTCGAAAAACCGCTATTACAGATCAAAAAATGATACAAAGCTCAAATGATTTAATTGTTGATTTTAACATTACAAATAATTCAAAAAATAATTTTAAAGAATGTAAAATTACAGCTAAAATTTTTGCAGATAAAATACCTAATGATAATATCATAGAAGAATATAAAAAGAAATTTATCCCTTTTAGACAAAAAAGTAGAGAAATTAAAGATCTAAAGAAAAACGCAACCCAATTTCAAAGAATTGCTTTTGAAAATTTTAACTATGAAAATAACTATACCATACGCTTAGTTTCGGAGTGTTTTTAATGCATTTTACAATTTTTCATATTATAGCTTTTATCATTTTACTTATTTGCTTTGCCTTGATTTGTATTTTAATCTTTCTAAAAGTCAAACAGAAAGAAATGGCTTTGATTTCTTATACCATAGCTACTATTTTTACCGCACTTTTGATATATTCTATTTTTCTGACAATCAATCAATTCACCACTCAAGCCGATCTTAGCAAACTAACCTATACAAGAGATCTAAGACATGAAAGCGTTATAGTAAACGGAAAAGTTCAAAATCTTACTAAATTTGAAATCAAAAAATGCTATTTGATACTTAGCATATTAAACCAACAACAAGTAGGAGGTGAAATTTTCAATGATAAAAATATCCGTAACGCTAAAATGCAAAATACAAGTGTTTCTTATACTATAGAAATCATAGACACACTCCCGGGTAATACCTATAAAGAATTTAGAGCTAGCGTTCCTTTTCCTCCAACTTTTAATAATCCTGAATTTTATCACACCTTAAAATGTATTTGATATTGTTAAATAGTTTTAAAACATCTATAAAAAATAATTTTATATTAATTTTATTTTTTTTTGATATGCTAACGAGCTTTATTTTTAGTAAAAAATTTATGTGAGGTTTTTCATGTTTAGACTATCGAGCGTTAGTTCAAAACTCTTATTATCAGTTGCTATTAGTGTTATTTTAGCTATAGCTCTTATGATTGCTATTGTTTCTTTTCAAGTTGCTTCATATTCAGAAAAAGAAGCCAAAGATACTATTTTATTATCTTCAAAAAGATATGTGAATTATATACAAGGTATTTTAAATGAAGAAGTCACACTAACCAAAGGAGTTGCTACATCGTTAAATGAAATGTTTCAAAATAATGATCATGTAAATATCGATTTAATTGAAAGTCTTATAAAAAATACTTTTGATAGTAGTCACTATGCAGCATATACATTTCTCTATTTAAAAGATACTACTGTATTAAGTGATATGCAGAATGTAGATAAAAAATATATTAGCCCAGATGGAAAAACTTTTTCTATGATATTTTTTGATCAAATAGCAGAAAAATCTGGTGGAATAACTACTATTTCAACTCCAAACAATTTCTCTCAATTAAATCTAATACAAAATATCGAACAAAATGCAAAATATGGAGATAAAGACTCTGTTTTTGTAGGTTCTCCTAGAAAACTTAATTATGATAATAATGAATTTTTAGGTATAAATTTCGGTATGCCTATTTTTAACAATAAGGGCAAATTTATTGGAGTTATAGGATATACTATAGATTTACTAGAAATTTCCGAGACTATATTGGATCCAAAATTCGACTTTTTTGAAGGGGATCTAAGATTCTTAATGAACGATCAGGGTATTATTGCTATTCATAAAAATAAAAATGCAATTTTAAAAACTTTATTTGATATTAACAAAGATCAATCTGCTCAATTAATTGTTGAGGCAGTTAAAAACCATAAAGATGAAATCTTAGATAATTATATTGCCTCAACAGGAGATCTTAGTTATGCTAGTATCTCTTCATTTAGCACTTTAGGTAATTCTAGTCATTGGAGTGTAATTGTAACAGCTCCTAAAAAATCAGTTTTAGCCCCTTTATATAAACTACAATATATTATTATTAGTGTTGCTATAATAGCACTAATTGCTATTTTGGCTGTTGTGTACTTTTTTATAAGAAAAATCATAGGCTCTAGAATTCCTCTTATACTTAAGTCTTTGGAAAATTTCTTTCGCTTTTTAAATCATGAAAAAATAGAAGTTCAGACAATTGAAATTAAAGCTAATGATGAATTGGGCAAAATGGGTAAAATTATCAATGAAAACATTCTTGCTACTAAAAGAGGTTTAGAACAAGACAATCAAGCCGTTAAAGAATCAGTTCAAACCGTATCAGTTGTAGAAGGTGGTAATCTAACAGCAAGAATTACTGCTAATCCAAGAAACCCACAACTGATTGAACTTAAAAATGTTCTAAATAAACTTCTTGATGTTTTACAAGCTAGAGTAGGTTCTGATATGAATGCTATTCA